>JBOHHF010000067.1:0-31915 GCA_050700495.1 Pseudonocardiaceae bacterium | reverse complement strand
TCCCAGAAGTCGACCATCACCTGCTCGAGCTGGTGCTCGCCCATCTGGCCGTGGGCGACGCCGACGCGCGCCTCGGGCACCAGCTCGCGGATCCGGGCCGCCGCCTTCTCGATCGACTGGACGCGGTTGTGGATGAAGAAGACCTGCCCCTCGCGGAGCAGCTCGCGGCGCAGAGCGGCCGTGACCTGCCGGTCCTCGTAGGCGCCGACGTAGGTGAGGACCGGGTGCCGCTCCTCGGGGGGTGTGGTGATGGTCGACATCTCCCGGATGCCGGTGATCGCCATCTCCAGGGTGCGCGGGATCGGCGTCGCCGACATCGACAGCACGTCGACGCTGGTGCGGAGCCGCTTCATCTGCTCCTTGTGCTCGACGCCGAAACGCTGCTCCTCGTCGACGATGATCAGGCCGAGGTTCTTGACGCGGACGTCCGGGTTGAGCAGCCGGTGCGTGCCGATCACGATGTCGACCGCGCCCTCACGGAGGCCCTCCATCGTCGCCGCGGCGTCCTTGTCGCTCTGGAAGCGCGACAGACCCTTGAGTACGACGGGGAAACCGGCCATCCGCTCGCTGAAGGTCGAGAAGTGCTGCTGCACGAGCAGTGTCGTGGGGACGAGCACGGCGACCTGCTTGCCGTCCTGCACGGCCTTGAACGCCGCCCGGACCGCGATCTCGGTCTTGCCGTAGCCGACGTCGCCGCAGACCACCCGGCCCATCGGCACACCGCGGCGCATGTCCGCCTTGACCTCGTCGATCGCGGCGAGCTGGTCAGGCGTCTCGGTGTAGGGGAAGGCGTCCTCCAACTCGGCCTGCCAGGGGGTGTCCGGGCCGAACGGGTGGCCCGGGGAGGACTGCCGCGCGGCGTAGAGCTGCACCAGCTGAGCTGCGATCTCCTTGACCGCCTTACGGGCCCGGCCCTTGGTCTTGGCCCAGTCCGACCCGCCCAGCTTGTTCAGCGTCGGCAGCTCACCGCCGACATAGCGGGTGACCTGGTCGAGCTGGTCGGTGGGGATGAACAACCGGTCCCCGGGGTGGCCCCGCTTGCTCGGCGCGTACTCCACCAGCAGGTACTCCCGGGTGGACCCGCTCACGGTGCGCTCCACCATCTCCAGGAACCGGCCGATGCCGTGCTGCTCGTGCACCACGTGATCGCCTGGCTGCAACGCCAATGGATCGACAGCGTTGCGGCGCCGGACCGGCATCTTCTGCATGTCCTGGGTGCGGGTGCCGCCGCGGGCACCGGTGATATCAGTCTCGGTGAGCACCGCCAGCCCCAGCGCGGGCGCCAGGAAACCGTCCTCCAGGGTGCCGCGGACCACTGTGACGGTGCCCGCGGCGGGTGGCTGCAGCAGCCCGTCGGCGGCGTGCACCGCGGGCACCTCGGCGTCGCGCAACTGCTCGCAGGCGCGCTGTGCGGTGCCGGTGCCGGGTACTACCAGCACCGCCGCTCCCCCGCTGGCGGTATGTGCACGCAGGTCGGCGAAGGCGCGTGTGACGTCACCGTGGTAGGGCTGCGCGGTGTTGATCTGCAGCCGCAGTGAACCCTCGGTGTCGGTGGTCAGCGGGCTCAGCGTCCACCATGCCACTCCGGCGGCGCGGGCATGCTCGGCGACGTCGCGCAGGCTGCGGTAGGACGAGGCGGAAAGGTCCAGCGCGGCAACATCGACCGGTGCGGCACCGCCGCCCGCGGCGACCATCCAGGACGCCTCCAGGAACTCCTCCCCGGTGCGGACCAGGTCGGCGGCCCGGGCCCGGATCCGCTCCGGATCGGCCAGCAGCACGTGGGTACCCCGCGGCATCGCGTCGGTGAGCAGCGCCAGCTCCGGGCCAACCAACACCGGGATGAGCGACTCCATACCTTCCGCCGGGACCCCGGCAGCGACCTTCTCCAGCAGCTCGCCGACTGGCCCGGCCGGCGCATGCGCGGCGAGCTGCGCTGCTCGGGCCCGCACCGCGTCGGTGAGCAGCAGCTCCCGGCACGGCGGCGCGTGCAGTTCCTCGGCGGGCCCCAGGGTGCGCTGGTCGGCGACGGCGAACGAGCGGATCTCGCAGACCTCGTCACCCCAGAACTCCACCCGCAGCGGATGGTCGGCCGTCGGTGGGAAGACGTCGACGATGCCGCCGCGAACCGCAAACTCGCCGCGCCGGTCGACCATGTCGACCCGGGTGTAGGCGAGATCGGCCAGCCGTGCCAGCACGGCGTCGAAGTCACGCTCCTCGCCCACCCGCAGCCGGACCGGTGCAATTTCACCGAGGCCGCCGAGCATCGGCTGGATCAGCGAACGCACGGTGGCCACCACCACCTGCAGCGAGGTGCCTCCCGGGTCTTCTTCGGGGTGGGCCAGCCGGCGCAGCACGGCCAACCGGCGACCCACGGTGTCCGCTCGCGGTGACAGCCGCTCATGCGGCAGCGTCTCCCAGGAGGGCAGCTCGACGACCACCCCGGCGCCCAGCACATCGGCCAGCTCGGCGGTGAGCTCGCCGGCCTCCCGGTCGGTGGCGGTGACGGCCAGGACCGGATGACCGGCGCGGGCGAGCGCGGCGACGGCCAACGGGCGGGTCGCCAGCGGCCCCAGCAGGGCCAGCTCGGGGGCACCGGCCCGCCCGACCAGCTCGCGCAGGGAGGGTTCGGGCAGCACCGCCTCGAGCAAGCCGGACAGATGAGCGGATGTGGTCGGTAGCGCGGTCGCTACGGGCACGTGGTGAACCTTTCGGGCGCAGGCTTCGGTCGACACATGATCGACACAGAACGGACCCCTGCCCGGGGGGACGCAACCGGCGCACATGGGTCGCGACATCCATGATACCGGGCTGTTCCCCCTGGACTGCCGAGGGCACGCCCTACGTGCCACGATGCTGCCGCATTAGGTGCCGTGTTCGACGATCTCGGTAATCAGATCACAACTTCCGGTTGTATGCTGGAAGAAGTCGATCGCCCCTCCAACTTCATTATGGCATGCCTTCTGGTCCTGCCCCGGTCCAGAAGCCCTAACGAATAAATGCAATGGCGAGGTGGGGATAGTGGCGATCGTTGCAAGGCGGACAGGTTCGGGCCATCCGGCCGGTGCGACATGACGCGCATCGTGCTCGGCGACGACCACGCGGTCTTCGTAGAATCGCTGGTCTCCGTACTGATCAGAGCTGGATTCCGGGTACCGGCGGTCGCCCGCAGCCTGGCCGGGACCATTGAGGCGGTCCGTCACCACCGGCCCGATGTCTGCCTCCTGAGTCGTCGTTTCTCCGATGGCGATGGAGTAGCCGCGATCAGTCATGTTATCGCGGTAAGCCCATCGACCCGGATACTCATGCTCACGGCCGACCGGGATACCGACGCGATGCGCCACGCCGTCCGGTTGGGAGCCGCCGGCTATGTGGACAAAACGTGGGGCATCCGCAAGTTGGTCCAGGCGCTCCAGCGGGTCGTCGACGGTGCGGTCGTGCTGGACGCACCCGCGTCCAGCCGGCGGGGGACGACCAGCGCCCGATCCGACATTTCCGAAGCACGCCGGCTCGCTGCTCACCTGACAGCCCGCGAGAGGGAATGCCTTGCGCTGCTCGTCGAGGGCCTCGATACCCGGGCGATGACCCTACGGCTGGGCGTCTCGACCACCACGGTGCGAAGCCATGTGCAGGCACTGCTGACCAAACTGGGGGTGCACTCGCGGCTGGAGGCTGCCACCTTCGCCGTGCGCTACGACCTCGTCGATCATGATCAGCATGATCCGAACGGCCGCACCAAGACGGGATAGTCGTGACTGGGGCGATGCGGTGCGCCAACCGCGGGCACGCGTGCTTTCCTCCGGAGCAGCTGGGCAGGATCCTGCGGAAGTTGCGAGCCGATGTCGGGCGGGCGCAGCGCCGCGACGGATCGCTGGACATCCTGACTTGCCGCGAGCGCGCCGTGCTGATGTGCCTGGTGGAGGGCCGCCGGAAGGCGAAGATCGCCGACGAGCTCGGGTTATCCGTGAACACGGTACGGACCCACACCAACAAGATCTTCGCCAAGCTGGGCGTGCACAGCCGGCTTGAGGCCGTCAGTGTCGCCCGAAGTGCCCTGCGTGGCACTTGGCCTCTCCCAACGGGCGTAGCCGTGGCCGTCTCGACGCAGGAGCTCCCGCGACGACCGCCTGAGCCCGAGCGGTCTCCAGCGCGCGGCGTAGGCGGTCTACCGCGGATGAGGGAGGACCCGGTGCCTCCGTGATGCGACTGTCTGTACAGAGCCGGCTGCGGGGGGTGGATATGGCTGAGCACCGGCTTGCGCTCGCGATGAACGGGCGTGAGCGATTTCTGGAGAGCCGGCTGGTGCCGCTCCCGATGCCGTATCGCTGGTCACCCTGGGCGCAGCGGCCTGCGCCACAGTGCAATCTGTGCACCGCCGTGGGCGGCTGCTTGAGCCGGCGCCGGTCGTCGGCGCCGGCGCCACCGCGGTGCGGGTCGTGGAACTATCCGGTAACCACCCCGAACTCGGGTTGACGCCCCGAGAGTTCCTCGACAGCCGGCTCGCCGAGCAGTGCACACCACTCCCGCCGCTCGGCGAGCCGGCGACGATAGGGACAGGGGATTGAGAGCCGTACCGGGTGATCGGATGTTGCCGCCCTGGGATACCGCCGGGCACAGTTACGCCCGTGACGTTCTTGCGGGTTCTCCTCGTCGACCGTCACGCGATGCTCACCGACGCCTTGACCGTCCAGTTGTCTTCCGCCGACGATCTGTGGGTAGTCGGTAGTTGCACACCCGACGATCCGCGGCTGACCGACATCGTCCGCACGCTGCGCCCGGACGTGATCACCACGGATATCGGACCTTCAGCAGTCGCCACCAGCGGCATGGTGCGCACACTCAGCGACGCATGGCCGGCAGCACACCTGGTCATCCTGACCGGTAACCACGACACTGCCCACGCCGCCGCAGCGGCGCGGGCCGGCGCGGCAGCCTGGGTATCCAAGGAGAGCTCGCTGGATCACCTTCTGGAGGTGCTGCACGCCGTACCGCTCGGGCATGCCTTCTACCCACCGCAGCAGCTCGGCGTTGTGCTGCGCGACCAAGCTGGGGGTGCGCAGCCGCCTCGAGGCGGTGAGCGTCGCTCGCGCCGCCGGTCTTCGACCCGCCGACGATCAGACCGGATGAGATCAGATGAGATCGGGTGGCTTCACCACCGACTCATCCCTGCATCGGGCAGTATCACGCAATGCCCCGCCTGCCTGTGCTGCTGGTACTGCTCGGTCTCGTCGTCGGGTGCTCGCAGGGCACCCCGATCGGTCCCGGGATTCCCACCCAGGATCCGACCACCGGTACCACGGCGGGACCACCAAGCCCGCCACCGAGACCCGAAATCCGGGTCGATGTGGTGGCCGCGGGGCTGGAGCACGGATGGGACATCGGACTTCTCCCCGGCGGCTCAGCGCTGATCACCGAGCGCGCGGCGCGGATCCGGCTGCTGTCTTCTACCAGACCTGGCGCGCGGGTGACCGAAGTCGCTGCTGAACTCGGCGACGTCTACGTCACCGGGGAGGGCGGCCTGATGGGACTGGTGGTGCATCCCGACTTCGCGCAGACTCGCCGGTTCACCACCTGCCAGACCCATCAGGACAGCGGCCGGCCGGTAGACGTCCGGCTGATCACCTGGGAACTGTCTCCCGACGGCGCGCGGGCCACCCGGGTGGCCGACCCACTGGTCGCCGGCCTGCCCCTCAACCCCTCTGGAAGGCACTCCGGATGCCGCCCCACTATCGGCCCCGACGGCTACCTCTACGTGGGCACCGGTGACTCCGCGAGGGCCGCTGTGTCCCAGGACCGTACCCAGCTCGGCGGCAAGGTGCTCCGGATCGATCTCGGCACCGGCGGCCCCGCCCCTGACAACCCGTTCGCAGATTCCCCGAACACCGCGGAAAGGCTTGTGTTCACCTACGGCAATCGCAACGTCCAGGGCGTGACGGTCCAACCAGGAACCGGTCGGCTCTTCGGCGCCGAGCACGGCCCCACCATCGACGATGAGATCAACCTTCTGCGAGCGGGGGCCAACTACGGCTGGGACCCGTCTCGTGGCGGCAGCCGGGACCGTTACGACGAGAGCGTGCCGATGACCGACCTGAAGCGCTTCCCGGACGCGGTGCCGGCAGTATGGAGTTCAGGCGGCGACACCGAGGCGATCTGCGGAGCCGCATTCATCGAGGGCAACCAGTGGGGTGACCTGCAGGGTCTGCTCGCCGTCGCCGCGCTGAGGGGTTCCAAGCTGCTACTCATGCGAGTGGACCCGGATGGGGCGGTGACCGAGATCGGGCAGCTCCCGCAGCTCGACGGCACCTACGGCCGGCTTCGCGCGGTGCGCCCTGGAGACGACGGTGCGCTGTACGTCACGACCAGCAACGGCGACGACGACAAAATACTCAGGATCGCACCGGCCGGCATCTGACCATGCTCATTGCCAAATCTTGTTGCGGAGCCGCCATGCCGGCTCCTTACGTATCGCCCCCGCACAGTCTGCCGACGCGCCCTGCGTCGGCAGGTCCTGATCGTGACAGTCGTGCCCATCGGAACTCCTTCTGGAGCCCGCAGTTAACGGAACCTGCGCCTACTATCGACCACCAACTTGACGACGACTTGGAATCGGATTGGCGCACTGCTGCCATACCTGGAAACCGCCCCGTCGGCGGATCACGCGTCGCTGATGCCGGCCGGCCCCGAAAACGCCGCCGCCCTGTGACGCCAGGCCCAGGATCAGGCCTTGTTGTGTGGCCGCCACCCGGACGGCCTGCGGATTGACTCTCCAGCATCGGCCGGCTTGCCCTCCGCCGGTGCCCGGCTCCATCCGGCCGGTCGGGACGCTGCCGGTCCCGCAGCATGATCATCCGTCCTACGAATAACGCAAGCGGCATAGCCAACAGGACCCAGGCGAGGATCCCAAGCCCGATCACTACGGTCGTGCTCATCGGAACTCCAAACCGAGCGGCGGGGAACCGACGATAGCCCCGTCTGGACAGCCGCGCAGGACCAGCAGGCAGCATCTCGGCGGGCCGGACCATCCGCCGTCCAGCGACCGTAGACAGTGGCGCGGCAGACGATAATGACGACTGGTCGCCAGTCCGACTATTGATCACCACGGTCACCGTACGACATGACTCCCATTCATACCGTGTTCGCCGTAACATCACCGGCACCAAATCCGATTTCTCCGGCAGAGCCACTCGGACGGGTTACCCCCCAGTCGGAAATGCGGCATCACTTGGATCGCCCATGCCTCAGACCTAATCGAATGTAGGTGACGGAGTCATGAGCCGTGGGCTTGGTGACAGTAGCCTGAACGCCAACCTCGGCAAGTCGCCCGGAAACGGGATGTTATCGCCAACAGCAGGCCTGGTGGCGACATTTCCACAGCAGCTCGGTGATGCCGGCCTCGGCGCCATCCGACCATTGCGCGCCGGGGTCGCGCGGCCACTCTGGGAGATCCGATACGCCCGAGCGGTGGCCGTGGCGGACCTGACGGCGATGGCTGTGTCACTCGGGCTGCATCGGTGGTGGGGCCAAGCGACCGGGATCGATGGCCTACCCTTCACGCTCGCTCTGGGGCTCATGACGCTGACCGCCGTCGCCCTCGGTTTCGCCCGGGCCTGGGATCCATCGGCGCTGGGGCAAGGCTCCGAAGAATTCAGCCGACTACTGCGTGCTCTGGTCACGGTTGCTGTGTTGATCGGGCTGGTCGGCCTCGCGTTGAAGCTTCCTGCGGTGCGGCCGTACGTATTCGGCGTCATCCCACTGGCGTTTGTCCTTGCCGCAGTGGGTCACCTAGCCCTGCGCAAGGTGTTGCACCGGCATCGCCGCAACGGTGCCCGCATGCACGAGGTCCTCGCGGTCGGAGCCGAGGACGCGGTGGCCAAGCTCATCGCGCGTACCCGGCGGGCCACCCACCACGGGTGGGCAGTGACAGCTGCCTGCACACCCTCCGGTGTCGGCACTGACGGCGGCAGCAGCATCTTTGACATTCCTGTCGTCGGTGACCTGGACTCGGTGGCGAACGTCGCGGGTAGCGGCAAGTACCGCGTGGTCTCGGTCGCCCAGACACCGGGTTGGAGCTCCCAGCGACTGCACCATCTGGCTTGGGACCTCGAAGGTACCGGCGCCGAGCTCGTGGTGGATCCCGGCCTCATGGAGATCGCCGGTCCACGGATGCACGTCGCCGCCGTGGACGGCCTACCACTGCTGCGTCTCACCGAGCCTGCGTTCACCGGGCTGCCACGGGTGGTCAAGGCGATGGGTGACCGGTTGGCGGCCGCCCTGTTACTGCTGCTGATCGCACCGGTGATGATCGCTCTGGCGATCTCGGTGCGCAGCGACGGCGGGCCGGTCTTCTACCGCCAGCTCCGAGTCGGCCAGCACGGCAAGCTCTTTCCGATGATCAAATTCCGGTCCATGGTGCTGAACGCCGATCAGCGACGGTCTGAACTCGCCGATTACAACCAGGGCTCCGGTCCACTCTTCAAGCTGCGCCATGACCCGCGGGTGACCCGAGTCGGCGCGTTCCTGCGCAAGTACTCCTTCGACGAGTTGCCCCAGCTCTTCAATGTGCTGACCGGATCAATGTCGCTGGTCGGGCCGCGGCCGCCGCTACCCGAGGAAGTCGCCGGCTATTCCCGCGACGCCCAGCGCAAACTTCTCGTCAAACCGGGGATGACAGGGCTATGGCAAATCAGCGGCCGCAGCGACCTGTCCTGGGATGAATCGATCCGGCTGGACCTGCGCTACGTGGAGAACTGGTCTCTCGCGCTGGACATCTTGATCATCTGGAAGACGGCGGGCGCGGTGCTGGGGGGCAAGGGTGCGTACTGAACCGCGCAAGCGGCAGTCCGGAGGAGGCAACTGAGCATGGATCTGTTGGCTGCTGTACGCATCGCCATCCGCCGCTGGTACATCCTGGCACCACTCGTCGTGCTGTCCGTGCTCGGCAGCCTGGCTGTCCGCGATCAGGTCCAGCCGAGCTACGAGATCGGTGGATTACTGCCGATCGTTTCTTCTTACGTCTCGACTCAGGAAGCGACTGATCAGCTCAATCGGAACAGCTTCGTCGACGTGGGTGGAACCAGTGGGATCATGGCAACACTCGGGGACTCCGCAGAAATCCGCCGCGCCGTAGAGGAGCGGGGCGGTGATCCCAACTACGTGATCGGCTCCGCCTCAGGCGCCGTCACCGTTGCTGTCCGTACGGACAGCATCGCCCGCGCGCTGGCTACCTACCGGATCGTCCGCGAGGAGTTGGGCGTCCGACTCGATACCCTGCAGCGCAGTACCGGTGTCCCGGCCGCTTTTCGGGTGACCATGAGCGACGCGCTCGCGCCCACCGGAGGCCTTGCTTCGGTCACTGGCAGCAACCGCGCCATGATCGCGAGCCTCGGCCTCGGCCTCGTCCTCTCCTTCGCGACATGTGTCTTCATCGACTACCTGCTCTATCGCCGTCGGCGTGGTGCCAGTCGCGAGAACCCTGGTACGTCCTGGGCAGCGGACGACCAGGCACGGGGGCAAAGTCCCGCGACCGGCGAGGCCCGGCCCTCGAATGGCACTTACACGAATCAGGGCGCCGGATGACAGGCCGGCCGGGAGGCCTTCGGCAGATCACGGTGCTCGGCAGACCGTTGCGGCAGGCGGCCGCGCTAGGTGGGATCGGGCTCACCATCGCTGCGCTGTCCGGTCTCATCTTTACTCCCTACGCAATCCTGCCCTTCGCTCTCCTCGTGATCGTGGCAGTGATAGGCCTGTCCCGGCGCGACGAGGCCATCGCGATCAGTGTGCTCATCGGCGCCGTCGCGTTGATCCCGGCTGACCGGGTGATCGGACCCCTGGGTGCGGTGGGCGTCCCGGGCATCGTCGCGGGCGGCGGGCTACTGCTGCTCTGGGTCTACTCCCGATGTGGACCCACCATGGGTCTGGACCGGGGTCGCCAACCGGTGCGACTGGTGACTTTCTTGCTGTTGGTCGCCACCCTGGCGAGCTACGTGGCTGGGCAGCTCCGAGGGCTGGTTCCCACCGAGGAGTCCCCCGCCAACGCCGCGCTGCTCGTCCTCGCCAGCGGGATGGGGATCCTGCTGTTCACGAGCGACGCCGTGCGGGACATGGAGAGATTGAGGAAGGTCATCGAACTTCTGGTGGCCGGCGCGGCATTCATGGCGGTCGTAGCGCTACTGCAGTACTACAACATCTTCGATTTCGCCGCCAGCGCGAACTTTCCCGGATTGGTTGTGCACACGGAGAACCTCTCCGAATTTGTCATCCAACGTGCGGGGTTGAATCGGGTGGCCGGCACTGCCACGCATCCCATCGAGTTGAGCGTGGTGCTGTCCATGACGTTGCCACTGGCGCTGAACATGGCACTGTTCAGCCCTCGCGCGAAGCGGACACGGAACTGGGTGATGTTCTTACTCATCGCGTCGGTCATTCCGTTGACCGTGTCGCGCTCGGGGATTCTCGCCGCCAGCGCGGCGCTACTGGTGTACGCCCTGACCATGAAATTCCGGACGATCCTCAACCTGATGCCGTTCGCCTTTTTCGGGATGGCGGCGATGGTGGTGCTCGCACCCGGCGTACTGGGAACGTTGCGGGGCTTTCTGCTGGCCACCGGCAGCGAGCCGAGTTCGGAGGCCCGGACCGACGATTATCCGATCGTCTACGCACTGTGGCAGGAGCACCCGCTCCTCGGCAGGGGGCCGGGAACGTATTTCCCCGAATTGTACACGGTGCTGGACAACCAGTACCTCCTAACGTTGGTGAGCACGGGCGCCGTCGGGCTACTGGTGTACATAGTCATGCTGTGCACCGGGTACTCGCTCGGACGGCGGGCACACCGCCTCGCGCGCGACGACGAACAACGTCAGCTGGGCCAAGCGTTGGCAGCCAGCGTGGTCGCGGCGATGGTGAGTTCATTCACCTTCGATGCGATGAGTTTCACCGTGATGTTCGTTGTGACGCACCTTCTCGTCGGCCTCGTGGGGGCGCTGTGGCGGATCGCCGTCCGCGACGGGGAGGTGTCGACGACGCCGGCTCCTGCTGGAACAGAACTTTCGACGAACGGGGGCGGGCACCACGCAGGCCTACGAGCTGCAGGCACCCGGCCCGAAGGAAGTGGCCAAGGATGAGCAATCTCGCGGTGATCACGCCGAGCTTCGGGCCGGACGCCGCAATCTTCCAGGACCTGCGCAGGTCGGTGCTGGAGCACACGTCATCGTCCACCGTTCACCACGTGATCGTGCCGCGCGGTGACCGCTCGACCTTCGCCCGCTTCGCCGGCGAACGCTGCGTGGTGCGGACGGAGCCGGAGCTCCTGCCCCGGCGCTACGTGCGCACGCCGGCCCGCGGTCTGTGGCTAAACCTGCACCGGCCGTGGCCCCCCACCCGAGGGTGGGTACTGCAGCAGGCGCTGAAGATCGCCACCGCGGGGTTACTGCGGACCACGGTGGTGCTCATCGCGGACTCGGACGTGGCGCTCGTGCGGGCGGTCGACCCGATCGATGTCGTGCGGAACGGCCAGGTGATGCTGTACCGCCTCGAGGGTGCCGTGCACGCGGGGATGGAGCGCCACGTGCGGTGGCATCAGGTGGCGCGGCGGCTGCTCGGCATCGACGCGGCAGACGCGGCAGCTCGACCACCGCTGCACGACTACGTGAGCTCGTTCAATGTCTGGGACCCGTCGATCGTGCGCGGGATGCAGGCGAGGATCGGTGAGGTCACCGGGCGGCACTGGCTCGACGCGGTCACCTCGGAGCTGCACGTGTCGGAGTTCGTGCTGTACGGGGTGTACGTCGACGAGGTGCTGGGCGGGCGGGAACCCGGAGGGTACCTGGGGGCGGAGTTCTGCCACAACTACTGGGACGACACACCCCTGGATCGCGCGGGAGCGGAGGCGTTTGCCGCTGGCATCGGCCCGGACGCGCTGGCGGTGATGATCTCAGCGAAGTCCCGCACACCCCGCGATGTACGACGGTGGGCTGAGCAGCGCTGCCGCGAGCGGTTGAGCAGCCTCGGTGCTGGGTGAAAGACGTCGCTCCCGGGGCCAAGGGGAAGAGGTACTTCAGATGATGTTCGTGGACACTCCGGTGCAGCTGGAGGTCGGTGGCGTGGGGCTGTGCGCCCTCACCGAAAGGGACGTCGTTGCTCGGGTGCGCGAGCAGTGGCGGGCCGGCCAGGGCGGCAGCATCGTCACCGCCAATGTCGACATCATCCGCGCAGCCAGCCGCGACGCCGACCTCAGAGAGCTGGTAACCAGCGCGTCGATGGTGGTCCCGGACGGCGCGCCGCTGGTGTGGGCGGCGCGGCTGATGAGACGCCGTCTGCCCGAGCGGGTCACCGGGTCCTCGCTCGTCTTCTCGCTTGCCGAGGCGGCCGCTGTCGACGGGCGCTCGATATTCCTGCTGGGTGGCGACCCGGGAGTGCCCGAGGCCGCGGCACGCGTCCTGCAGTCCCGCTACCCCGGGCTGCGGGTGGCCGGCACCTTGGCTCCGCCGTTCGGCTTCGACACCACCGAGGACGGGATGGACCACGTCGTGCGGGCGGTGACGGCGGCCGCCCCGGACCTGGTGCTGGTCGGGCTGGGCTTTCCGAAGCAGGAGCGGACGATCCAGCGGCTGCGCGGCGCGCTGCCGGACGCCTGGTACCTCGGCTGCGGCGCAGGCATCCCGATGGCGGCCGGCCAGTTTCGCCGGGCGCCGGTGCTGATGCAGCACCTCGGCATGGAGTGGCTGCACCGGCTTGCCCTGGAGCCGCGGCGGCTTGCCGGGCGCTATCTGCTCGACGACCTGCCGTTCGCGCTCACGATGCTGGCGGCGGCGCTGCGCATCCGGCTGGCCCCGTCCCGTTCGAGAGGCGGACCTCGCGCGACCGCGCCCCCGGCGCCGGTCCAGCACGGCGAACGCCCGCTGGCGGTCGTCATCGTCACCTACGCCAGTGCCGAGGTGGTTGCCGACTGCCTCGAGGCGCTTCCGGCGGCCCTTGAGGGTGCCGGGGCCGCGCGGATCCTCGTCGTCGACAACGCCTCACCGGACGGCACTGTCGACGTCGTACGGCGGGTGGCGCCGGAGGCGGAGATCGTGTGCAGGGGGAGCAACGACGGTTTCGCAGCGGGGGTCAACGCCGGGCTCAACGCGGCCCGGGGCTGCGACGTCCTGGTGCTCAACCCGGACGTCCGCCTCACTCCCGGGTCGATCGCGGCGCTGCGCGCCGGCCTGCTCGTGCCGGGCACCGGTATCTCGGTGCCCCGGTTGCTCGACGCGGTGGGCCGGGTGTACCCGTCGCTGCGGCGGCGGCCGACTGCGCTGCGCGCTCTCGCGGCGGCGTTGCTGGGCGGCACCCGGGTGGGGCGGGTGCCGGCGCTGGGGGAGCTGATCGTCGACCCCGCGCCGTATCTGCGGGGCGGGGTGGCGGCATGGGCCACCGGTGCCGCCTGGCTGATGTCGGCCGACTGTATCGACGCAGTGGGCATGCTGGACGAGCGGTACTTCCTCTACTCCGAGGAGACCGAGTACATGCTGCGGGCAGCGGATCATGGTTTCGTGGTGCGGCTGGCGCCGGCGGCGGTGGGCACCCATCTGGGCGGTGCGCAGGCGAGCTCACCGTCGCTGTGGGCGCTGTCGGTGACCAACCAGGTGCGGCTGCACCGCGAGCGGCGTGGGGCGGCGGCGGGGGTCATGTGGCTCGCTCTCGTGCTCAGTGAGTCACTGCGTGTGATCGCGCACCACCACGCTGGGCGCCGACGCCACCTGGCCGCGCTGGCGGCGCTGGCCCGGATGAGGCGGTGGCCGCAGCGGCCGGGAGTGAGAGCCGAGCGACCGGCAGGTGAGCCGGGGTACCTATGCTTCTCCGCTCAGGACTGGTGGTACCACAACCGTGCCCACTCCGACTTCCAGCTTATGCAGGAGATCGCCCAGCACCGTCGGGTGCTTGTGGTGAACAGCATCGGCCTGCGGATGCCGTTGCCGGGCCGCAGTACCCACGTCACCCGCCGCATCCTGCGCAAGCTCCGCAGTGTCGCGAAGCTGGTGCGCCGACCATTGCCGGATCTGCCGCAGTACTACGTGATGAGCCCGTTGCCGCTACCGTTCTACCGCACGCACGCGCTCCGCACCCTGGGCGCGATCCTGGTCCGGGCCCAGGTACAGGCGGTGTGCCTGGCGCTCGGGATGCGGGCACCGGTGATCGTGGCGACGCTGCCGACGGCGTGGGATGTGGTCCGTCCGATGCGGCGACACTCGCTGGTGTTCAACCGCTCCGACCGTCACTGCGAGTTCCCCGAGGCAGATCGCGCCACCATCGAGCGCCTGGAGCGTCAGCTACTGCGCGGCGCCGACTACGTGCTCTACGCGAGCCGATCGCTCCTAGCCAGTGAGCGGTCGCTGACCGGCCACCGGGCGCACTTTCTGGATCACGGCGTCGACATCGAGCACTTCAGGCGCCGTGAGACTGCCGAACTGCCGGTCGACCTCGCCGAGATCCCCGAACCCCGGGTGGGTTTCTTCGGCGCTCTTGACGACTACCTCGTCGACTTCGACCTCCTCGAACGGGTCGCCGCCGAGCTACCGGACGTGTCGCTGGTGCTGATCGGTGACGCCACGCACCTGATGGACCGGTTCGAGAAGTACCCCAACGTCCATTGGTTGGGTTTCCGCCCCTACGAGCAGATCCCGGCCTACGGTTCCGGCTTCGCGGTCGGGATCATGCCGTGGCTGGACAACCCGTGGATCGCGCATGCGAACCCGATCAAGCTCAAGGAGTACCTTGCGCTTGGCCTGCCGGTGGTCAGCACCCCGTTCGCCGAGATCACCTACTACACCGACCGGGTCCGGGTGGCAGCGACACCGGCTGATTTCGTCGCCGCGATCCGCTCGACCCTCGCCGACGGGGGTCCCGGTACCCCGCAGGCGCGCCGAGGCTCGGTGCTGGGCGCCTCCTGGGCGGCCCGGTCTGATGAACTCATCGGGCTGGTCGAGGGACAGCAGCGCGACCCAGGACTCGACTCCGGGACGGTCGGCCCATGAGGGGTTGGCGCCGTCTCAGCGGGTTTCGCCGGACGCGAGGTGGACGGCGCGGCGTGCTGGTGGTCTCCGCGGTCGGTCTGGCCGTGGTGGCGGTCGCCGCGATCCTCACCGCCACCCACACCCCCGGTGATTCAGTCGCCGACGGCGGGCGCGCGGGTGGGGGGGTCCCAGCCGCGGGTGGCATCCGCGCCCCGGGTGGCCCGGCGGCACTGGGCCTGCCGAGGGTGCCCTGGGCCGGCGGGCCGGCGTACTACGCCCGGTTCCCCACTGCGGCAGCGGCGGGTTGGGCCGACCCGAAATTCTTCCCCATCGGGGTGTGGTTCGAGTCGGTGCTCCAGCAGGGCGATGTCGACCTGGACAAGGCCGCCGGGCTCAACACCTACGTAGAGCTCACAGACAACAGCAACATGGCGCTGGTCCGCTCCAACGGCATGTCCGCCATCCTGGGTACACCCCTGCCGGGCTACGGCAGTGAAACCGTCTCGTGGCTAATCACAGACGAGGCCGACATGACCTACGGCCCCGGTTCAGACCCCTGGACCGGGCAGGGGGGCTGGAACAGCTGCATTCCCATCCAGGACCAGCGCGGCCAGTGTGGCTACAGCGTGATGCAGACCCTCTCCGACCGGCTCCCCAAAGATGGGCGCCCCCGCTACGCCAACTACGGGAAAGGCGTCTTGGTGTGGGAGAGCGACGCTGAGGCCCAGCGGTTCGTGAACCACTACACCGACTTCACGTCAGCAGACCTGTACCACTACACCGATCCGCACCAGCCGCCCGAGGATCGACGCGCCGCTCAGTACGGTGCCCTGATCGACCGGATGCACAAGCTCGACGCGACCGACGGACATCGGCAACCGATCTGGGCGTTCATCGAGGTGGGCCACCCCTTCACCGAGAACGACGCGCCGACCATCAACGGTGACCAGATCGCCGGGGCCGTGTGGAACTCGCTGATCCACGAAGCGCGCGGAATCATCTACTTCAATCATAACTTCGGCGGGCCGTGCATCAGCCAGCACGTCCTGCGTGACAAGTGTGGAGCCGCCATCCGCCCGGCCGTCACAGAAATCAACCGCCGGGTGACCGAATTGGCCCCGGTACTGTCCACTCAGACCTACCAGTGGACCTTCCACCCGGCGCTGGACACGATGCTCAAAGAGCACGACGGATCTTACTACGTTTTCGCGATGCCAGGCCCCGGCAGCCGGACCGGCGAGTACACCCTCGCCCTGCCACAGGGAATCCGGAGCACCCACGCCGAAGTACTCTACGAAAACCGCCAGATACCCATCGGACCCACCGGACTGACCGACTCCTTCAACGCCGAGTACCGACACCACATCTACCGGATCACGCCCTAAACGCGGGTGACCCAGGTTCACCCACGAGCCTGTAACCGGCGGTGACGTGCCACCGATGCCCAGTCAACCGCCGTGGGAAGCCGTCAGCGACGATGCGCCATCGTTACATCGCCTTCGCGCGTCAGACGCTCATGCACGGCTTTACGCCCGAGGGAGCAATAACACCTGACGTTCCGCACATCAGTAACGCGCGACGCTTCGTGCCGATATATGGACTGATGGAGCGGTTTTCTCCCCCATCCGGATTGTGATAGGTGAGCGGGCCCAGCGAGCTGCCCTGAGAAAGGCGGTCCGCCTCGAAGTCTGCCTACCTCAAGAACCGGTGGCGGGTCACGGACAGTGATCGACTGGAGACGCAGTATGAGGTGACGACCACTCTTCGTGGGTGTTGGAACGGGTCCGAAAGGTGAAGTCACAATGACGGCGATCGGTGGAGCGAGAGCCATGGAGTCGTGGGTGCGCGCCTGCATGGTTCGCGTGCTCACGGTGGCGTTTCTCGCAGCTGTACCACTGATTCCGGCGGTGATCACCGCGCCCGCGGCCGGCGCCGCGCTGCCGTGCGATCCGCCGGTGAGCAACCCGGTGGCATGCGAGAACACCAAGCCCGGCACCGATGGCTGGCAGGTACGGAGCAAGAATCCGGCGATCGCCGGATTCGCCACCGACCTCAGCGTCAACCGAGGCGACACCGTCAATTTCAAGATTGACACCGTGGCGCCGTCCTACCAGATCGACATCTACCGGCTCGGCTGGTACGGCGGCATCGGCGCGCGCCAGGTCGCCGCGCTGTCCCGCGACACCCCGCAGACCCAGCCTGCCTGCCTCACGGACCCGTCCACCGGCCTCATCGACTGCGGGAACTGGGCAGTGTCGCTCAGTTGGCAGGTGCCTACCGATGCGGTGTCCGGTATTTACTACGCCGCACTGCGTCGTCACGACGGCGGCGGGGAGAATGAAATCGTCTTCGTCGTCCGTGACGACGCCAGCACGTCGAAGATCCTGTTCCAGACGTCAGACTCCACGTGGGTGGCCTATAACCGCTACGGCGGCAACAGCCTCTACAACGGCACCGGCCCCGGCCGTCAGGGCTCGGCGTACAAGGTGAGCTACAACCGACCGATGTTCGGCTACCCCGACGAGAACTTCATCTTCAACGCCGAATACCCCATGCTGCGGTTCCTCGAGGCCAACGGGTATGACCTGAGCTATAGCACGGACATCGATACGGCCCGTCGCGGCCAGCTGATCCGCAACCACCAGGTCTTCATGCCGGTCGGGCACGACGAGTACTGGTCCAACGAGCAACGCAACAATGTCGAGGCCGCCCGGGCCGCCGGGGTACATCTCGCGTTCTTTACCGCCAACGAGGTGTTCTGGAAGACCCGTTGGGAGCCGAGTATCGACGGCTCCGGCACGCCGTGGCGGACGGTCGTCACCTACAAGGAGACCAAGTACGACGGCAAGATCGACCCCAGTCCGGAGTGGACCGGCACCTGGCGCGACGCCCGGTTCAGCCCGCCCTCCGACGGCGGCAGGCCGGAGAACGCCCTGGTGGGGAACATGTTCACGGTCAACGGGCGGCGCGACGACTCGCTGGTGGTGCCTGCGGCCCATGGCAAGATGCGGCTCTGGCGCGACACGTCGCTGGTGGACCTTCCCGCCGGGCAGTCCTACACATTTGCCCCCGGAACGCTCGGCTACGAGTGGAACTCGGTGGTGGACAACGGGTTCACTCCGCCCGGTCTCGCGCAGTTGTCCCGAACCACGGTGACCATGGACGGAAACTACGTCCTACTCAACGAAGGTGACGAGTACGGGCCGGGCACGCAGACCCATGCGCTGACGATGTACCGTGACCAGTCCTCAGGTGCGCTGGTGTTCGGCGCGGGAACGGTGCAGTGGGCCTGGGGGCTGGACGACGAACACGCCTACGCCGGAGAGCCCACCTCCGACGTGCGGATGAAGCAGGCCACCGTGAACCTGCTCGCCGATATGGGCGTGCAACCCGCCACCCTGCGGTCGGGGCTCGTCGCCGCCACCGCGAGCAGCGACGTCACCGCGCCGTCGGTCGCGATCACCTCAGCCGTGGACGGCCAGGTGGGCCAGGCCGTCACCTATTCGGGCACCGTGAGCGACACCGGTGGTCAGGTGGCCGGCGTCGAGGTGTCCTTCGACGGCGGTGCCCGCTGGCATCCGGCGGACTGGACCAGCGGTTCGGGCACCTGGAGCTACACCTTCACTCCGGCGCAAGCCGGGCAGGTGACGCTACAGGTGCGCGCCGTGGATGACTCCGCACGGCTGTCCGCCCCGGCCTCCCGCGCGATCGCTGTCGGACCCCAGCAGTGCCCGTGTTCCCTGTGGCCCGAGACCACCGTCCCAGGCATACCAGCGGTAGCCGACCCGACCCCACTTGAGCTCGGCGTGAAGTTCCGCGCTGATACCGCCGGCTACATCCGTGGGGTCAAGTTCTCCAAGGGGCCGGGCAACAGCGGCGAGCACACCGGCTCGCTGTGGTCGGCGGCCGGTCAACGGCTGGCCACCGGAATGTTCACCGGCGAGACGTCGAGCGGGTGGCAGACCCTGTTGTTCCCGGTGCCCGTCGCGATCACCGGCGGCACCACCTACGTCGCCTCGTACTTCGCTCCCCTCGGCCACTACGCCGTCGCGCGTGACTACTTTGCCACCGCGGACCGGCGCCTCGATCCGCTCACCGCGCTGCGCAGCGGGATCGACGGCCCCAACGGCGTGTACCTGGCAGGCAACCCCGGCTTCCCCAGCAGCACCTACCTCGCGAGCAACTACTGGGTCGATGTGGTGTACGCGCTCGATCCCGGCCCGGATACCCGGGCTCCGGAGATCTCGTCGACCGCCCCGAGCACCGGCGCGAGCAGCGTCGGGCTCGGCGGGCCGGTCACCGCGACCTTTGACGAGCCGCTAGACCCCACCACAGCGCAGCTCACCCTCACCGGTCCGGGCGGCACGGCAGTCGCAGGCACGGTAAGCACCGCGTCCAATGACACCGTGGTGAGGTTCCAGCCGGCGGCGGCGCTGGCTGTCGGCACCACCTACTCGGCCACCGTCACCGCGCGGGACCGCGCGGGCAACGCGCTTGCATCACCGGCTACGTGGTCCTTCACCACCGGCTCGCCGCGTCCGGCGGGCTGCCCCTGCACGATCTGGGACGACTTCACCGTTCCGGCGGTGCGCGCGAGCCTGGATGGCGGTGCAGTCGAGCTCGGCACGAAGGTCCGGTTCGACGGCACGGGGGAGGTCCTAGGCGTCCGGTTCTACAAGGGGGCCGGCAATACCGGGACGCACACCGGGTCGCTGTGGTCCGCAACGGGGCAGCGGCTGGCCACCGGAACCTTCACTGGGGAGGCCACCGAGGGCTGGCAGACCCTCACCTTCTCCGCCCCGGCCGAAGTCGATGCCAATACCACCTATGTCGTGTCTTATTACGCTCCGAATGGACATTACGCGACCAATTCCGGTTACTTCGCCTCATCCGGTGCCGACTACGGGGCGCTGCACGCCCTGCGGGACGGTGTGGACGGTGGGAACGCCGTCTACCGGTACGGCAGTGGCGGCGGATTCCCGACCACTAGCTACAACGCCACGAACTACTGGGTTGACGTGATTTACCGTAACAGCCTCAATGGTGACATCACGCCGCCGACGTTGACGGCTCGGACGCCAGCTCCGGATGCGAGTGGGGTGCCGTTGTCGGGGGTGGTGACGGGGACGTTCAGCGAACCGGTGGACCTCGCAAGTGCGCAGTTCGCGCTGACCGATCCCGGTGGGGCGAAGCTGGCGGTCACGGCGGCACTGTCGGCTGACCAACTGACGGTGACGTGGACGCCGACGGCTCCTGTTGCGGCGGCGACACGGTACACGGCCAGCGTCAGGATCGCCGATGTCAACGGGAACGCGATGGCGACGCCGGTGACATGGTCGTTCACACCGGTCACCACGCAAACCTGTCCGTGTTCGCTGTTCTCCGCCGCGACAGTACCGACGATCACCTCCGAAAACGACAACGGCGCCTACGAGCTGGGCGTCCGGTTCACCCCCGCTGCTACCGGCACGATCACTGGTGTGCGCTTCTACAAGGGCACCGGGAACATCGGGACGCACACCGGGTCGCTGTGGTCCACGACCGGACAGCGGCTGGCCACCGGCACCTTCACCAACGAGACCGCGACCGGCTGGCAGACCTTGACCTTCACCACACCCGTCGTGGTGCAAGCCGGCACCTCGTATGTGGCGTCCTACACCACCACAACCGGTCGCTACGCACTCGACCGCGGGTACTTCCAGCGGACCGCGGTGAGCAGCCCACCGCTGGCCGCACCCGGAACCAGCGCGAACACCCCGAACGGTGTCTACCGGGCCGGATCCGGGTTCCCCACCGCAAGCTATCAGGGCAACCACTACTGGGTCGACGTCGTCTACACACCAGCAAGCTGAGATAGAAGGGCGGCGTTAAGTGATGCTGCGGGCAACTTCCTCCGACGAGGTCGAATTGAATCATCTTCAGTCCAACGGGCCTGCACCGCCGAGGGTCGAGTTCCATCGCCACTCACTGGGGCAGGCTGAGAAAGACGCGGTCGCTGGTGTCCTCGACAGCCTATTCCTGACCACCGGAGACGAAGCCTACGCATTCGAACGTGAATTCGCCGATTTTCTCGGAGTGCCACATGTCGTGGGGGTGTCGAGCTGCACCGCCGCCGAGCACTTGGCATTGCGCGCCTTCGGCATCGGAGCAGGAGATGAGGTCATCACCACTCCGATGACTTTCCTGGCGACAGCCACGGCGATCCTGCATGCCGGCGCCACGCCCGTCTTTGTCGACGTGGAGAGCGACACCGGAAACCTGGATGCCTCCCTGGTGGAGGCTGCGATCACACCTCGCACTCGCGCCATCGTTGCCGTCCACCTCTACGGCACCATGTGCGACATGCACGCGCTGCGTGCCATCGCCGACCGCCATGGGCTGGTTCTCATCGAAGACGCGGCCCACTGCGTCGAGGGACGACGCAATGACGTGGGACCGGGCCAGCTGGGCGACGCTGCCTGCTTCAGCTTCTACGCGACGAAGACGCTCACGTGTGGTGAAGGTGGTGCCATCGCCGTTCACGATGATCGGGTGGCCGAGCGGCTCCGCCGCCTACGCCTGCACGGTATGAGCAAGAATGCCGCTGACCGATACCGATCGACCTACCAGCACTGGGATATGGTCGAGCTCGGCTACAAGTGTAATCTTACTAATCTGCAGGGCGCGATGCTCCGGCCTCAGCTCCCACGGCTACAGGCTCAGCGGGACCGGCGGGAACAGATATGCCGTGCATACGACGCGATGATCGATGCATCGCCCCTATTCAGCCGGCCGTCGGTTCCTGCGTCGACCCGCTCCGCGCGCCACCTTTACACGATCTGGGTGGCCGACGGTCACCGGGATCACCTCCTTGGCTTCCTGGGTGCCAACGCTATCGGTTGTGCGGTCAACTACCGCGCCATACACAGGTTGTCCTGGCTGGTGGACAACGTCGAGCTGCATTTTCCGCTACCGGTGGCGGAGCGGATCGGCGAGCAGACATTCTCGCTACCCCTCTACGACCGGCTGACCGACGCCGAGATCGATAGGGTTTGTGATGTCATCGGAGGGTATGGGCGCGATGCATGAGACAACTGCCGGATGGGATGTCGCACCCGTGTCATCGGTTCACGAGGTGGAGATCGGTGACCCGGACCGCGTGGTCCTCGAGCTCCATGGTGGAGAAGGACGAATCGTCCTCAGGCAGGACGTCTTCGACTCTGAGGTATTCGAACGCAAGATTGGCCGGATCACCGAAGCTCGGGCGCCCTTGACGGCAGACTACGTGCTCCTGCTGCAATCACTTGTCGAAAAAGCTCAGGACAAGGGCTTCAGTCAGTTACTGCGGAGAACCGGCGGCGCCGAGCGGGCCGAAGCGTGGGCGCTGGAACGCGCTGGCTTCGAGCTCATGGACATCGGTGTCACCTTTGGCTACCGCCTCGGAGGCATCATCTCACCTCCTACCCGCGCCGACATCATCGTGCGCGCCGCCACCGAAGCGGACATCACCGCGATGATCAACGGCATGATGCACTTGCCGTGGGGGAGCCGCTACGAATCGGATCCCGCCTACACACCGGAACAGGTTCACAACCTTCGTACTCGATGGCTCTGGAACAGCTACCGTGGTCGGGCCACAGCCGTGCTGGTGGGAGAGATTGAAGGACAGGCAGCGGGCTTTGCCACGTGCGTTCTCGACGAAGCCGCGGGCACCGGCGATATCGATCTGGTCGGAACCTTACCGTCCTTTCGGGGTCGAGGAGCGGCCTCGCACCTGGTGGCCCACGCCTTGGCCTGGTTTTCATCGCGTTGTCGATTTGTCACCGTCCGCACTCAGGCCACCAATACCGCGGCGGCCGGAGTGTATGAAAGGGCTGGGTTTACCTTGCATTCCAGCGATATCACCTTCCGTTTGAACCTCGACAAGAATACGGTGACGGCGTGAGTACTATCCTGGTCACCGGCGGTGGCGGCTACCTTGGATCCGTGCTGAGCGAGACACTTCTCGACGCCGGGCACACCGTTCGATTATTCGATCGATTCTTCTTTGGGCGGCAACTCGTCGTCGACCTTGAGAGTCGAGACGGGTGCACCGCCATCAAAGGTGATATCCGGACGGCAGATATCTCGGTGTTCGAGGGTGTCGACGTGGTTGCTCATTTGGCGGGTATCTCGAATGACCCTGCGTGCGACCTCGACGAGCGGATCTCTGAAGAGGTGAACCTGAACGGTACGATGCACGTCGCTGAGCAAGCCAAGAAGGCCGGTGTGCCTCGATTCATCTTCGCGTCGTCATGCAGTATATATGGCGCCGGTGGTCAGCGGGTCCTGGACGAGGACTCGCCTATGGCACCGGTTTCGCTCTACGCGCGAACAAAGATCGACGCCGAGGATCAACTGGCGAAGCTCAACGATGAAGCCTTCGCGGTGGTAACGCTCCGCAACGCTACGGCTTATGGTCTGTCACCGAGGATGCGCTTCGACCTGGTCATCAACATCATGACTCTCTTCGCCTACAAGAATCGGAAAATACATGTCCTCGGCGGCGGAAAACAATGGAGACCATTGGTGCATGTCCGGGACATAGCTCGGGCCCATCTCGCCGTCATGGAGGCCCCGTTGGAGGCCGTGCGGGGTGAGGCCTTCAACGTCGGCTCGGATGATCAGAACTATCAGGTGTACGGTATCGCCCAGATGATTCGTGACGTGGTTCCCCATACCGATCTGGAGATGGTTCCGGACGACCCGGACAAGCGCTCTTATCGGGTCAGCTTCGACAAGATCAATCGGATGCTCGGGTTCCAGGTGACTACTACACCCTATGAGGGAATCGTCGAGATCAAACAGGCTCTGGAGCGAGGACAGGTCGAGGACTCGGTCCGGACCAGGACTGTTCACTACTATCAGTACCTTCTCGACGCGGAGCGGGTGGTTCGGGAGGTCTCCGAGGGAGGTGTGATCTTCTGACCGCTCGGACGACTAGACGATTCGGAAAGGGATGAATTGAGCGTGTTAGAACCGTCGCCACTGGTGGTGGTCTCCTCGGGGGTGAGCTGGGACGCTGTGAAGGGATCGGCGCGCCAGCTCGCCGAGGCGCTGCTGGCGCATGCCGACGTGCTGTGGATTGATCCACCGGTCTCGCTGGTGACACCGGCCCGCTACCGCGGCGGCACCGACGACCCGCGGCCCTGGCGGCCGGTGCTTCGCCCGCTGTGCCCGGAGCTGACCCGGCTGACTCCGGTGGCACTGCCCGGGCTCAGCCGGCCGGTGATTCGGTCGATCACCTCGCCGGCCGTGCGGGCCCAGGTCGGGTGGGCACTGCGGCGGCTCGGCAGGCGCCCGGTCGCGGTGCTGGCCTACTCCCCGCATGATGTGCTGGGCCGGTGGGGTGCCGGTGTCACGAACGTTCTCTACGGCACCGACGACTGGGTCGCAGGCGCCCGCCTGATGCGACTTGACCCGCGCCGGCAAGGCCAGCAGGTGCGCATCGCGCTGGCCCGCGCCGACCTGGTGCTCGTGGTGAGCCCGGAGCTCGGCGAGCGGTGGAGTGGGCTAGGGGCAGATCCGGTGCTGCTGCCCAACGGCTGCAACGCGTCGGCCTACGCTGAAGTGCCAGGCCTTCAGGCCGCTGAGATGCCCGAGGGGTTCCCCACTCCGGTCGCTGGGGTGGTGGGGCAGCTGTCCGACCGGATCGACATCGGGCTGCTCGAGGCGGTCGTCGATGCGGGGATCGGGCTGCTGCTCGTCGGGCCCCGAGACAGTGTCTGGCAACCGCAACGGAGCGCCGCACTGCTCGCCCGGCGCAATGTGCACCACACCGGTCTGGTGCCCTTCGAAGCGCTGCCCCGGTGGTTCGCCGGCCTCGACGTCGGGCTCATCCCCTACGCCGATACACCGTTCAACCGCGCTTCGTTCCCGCTGAAGACTCTGGAGTACCTGGCGGCCGGCCTACCGGTGGTGTCGACCGACCTGCCCGCATCCCGTCGGCTGCAGGCCGAGACCGGAGAAGTCAGGCTCGCCGTGGGCGGCGACGCTGCGGGCCGGGAGGCTTTCGTGCAGGCCGTGCTCGCGGCCGCGGGCCAGTCGCGAACCGCTGCGCGGATCGCGGAGCGCCAAGCGGTGGCGCACCGGCACTCCTGGGCCAATCGGGCCCAGACCCTCGCCGGGATGCTCGGGGTAACCCGGCAGTCGACGCAGCGGAGCGCGTCATGAGGATCATCGTCTATCCCCACTCCATGGAGGTCGGTGGATCCCAACTGAACGCGATCCAGCTGGCTGGCGCGGTCCGGGATCGCGGCCACCAGGTGCTGGTGGTCTCGGAGCCCGGATCACTGGTAGCGCGGGTGCGCGACCTCGAACTGCCGCACGTGAAACTACCCGCTCAGCGACGTTACCCGTCCCCTGCGGTGGCCCGCCTGCTCGTCCGACTGGCGGCGGAATTCCGAGCCGACGTGGTGCACGGCTACGAATGGCCACCCGCAGTCGAGGCATTCTTCGGTTGCCGGCTGCTGCAGGGCGTCACGACGGTCACCACCGTGATGTCCATGTCGGTGGTGCCGTTTCTGCCACGCGGCCTTCCGCTGTTGGTCGGCACCCAGGCGATCCGCGGCAGCGCGCTGGCTCTCGGGTACCGGCAGGTCACACTGTTGGAACCACCGGTGGACACCGAAGAGGACCAGCCGAACGCCCCCGGCGTCGACGGCACCGCCTTCCGTGCACGCTACGGACTTGACCCGGACGTTCCGCTGGTGGCGATTGTGGGCCGGCTCGTTCCCGTGCTCAAACGGGAAGGGTTGCTGGCTGCCTGCGCGGCGGTCGGCCGACTCGCCGCCGACGGCGTTGCCGTGCAGCTGGCCGTGGTCGGCGACGGGCCGATCCGGGGTGAGGTTCAGGATGCGGCCGATCGCGCGAACGCCGCCGCAGGTAGACAGGTGGCCATCCTCACCGGTGAGCTCGCGGACCCACGGCCCGCCTACGCCGCGGCCGACGTCGCGCTGGGCACGGGTGGCTCCGCGTTGCGGGCCGCCGCGTTTGCCGTGCCGCTGGTGGTGGTGGGAGAGCAGGGCTTCAGCGAATTGCTCACCGAGCAGAGCCTGCCGATCTTCTTGGAGCAAGGCTGGTACGGCCGTGGACCGGGTTCACTCGGTACCGGGGTGCCTGCGCTGGGCCAGGCGATCCGGATGCTGGTCACCGACCCCGGGCTACGTGCTTCGCTGGGCAGCTTCGCGCGTCGGCTGGTAGTGCAACGGTTCAGCCTCACCGCTGCCGCCGAACTCCAGGAGCGGGTGTACGCGACGGCCCTGACGGCTCGTCCGACCACTGCTTCGCTCGCGGCAGATGCCCTGCACACCAGTGACGGCGTCCTCCGCTACAAGCTGAAGCGCAAGTACCAGACCTGGCGTGGTACCGCGCCGACCGACGATGCCAACGCCCAGCCGGTAGTACGCTCGACCGAGCTTGCCCACCCCTAGGAACGTTGCGGTGCGCAATGGTGCACCGGCAGTGGGGTTGGTGGGACAGTCAGGTCGTGAGGATGCGGCGCATCGGCCACACCACGGGAAGGTAGACCAGGGCACCGAGAGTGCCGGCAAGTGCCAGTTGCAGCAGTGACGGCTCGGTCAGCCAACGCACCCCAAGGACGACACCGACCAGCAGTACCGTGCCGAGCACCGGCCGGCTCAGCCCCGCCGTAAGGGTGCGAACCGGAACACCGGTCCGGTGCACGGTCAGCACGAGCGCGGGCAGCATCACCACCACGGCCACGGCCGCGTGCGCGATGGCCACGCCCCGGATACCGTCCGCCAGGGCACCGAGCGGGAGCGTGGCTGCGAGCGCGGTCACCCAGCCTGCTTGCAGCCACATCGCCCGGTGGGGGAAACCGGCCCCCGCGAGGTAGTCGTGCGCAAGCTCGCCTGCCACCCGCACCGCGGCGAGCACGGCGAGGAACTGCAAGGCTGCGGCCGAAGCCGCCCACTGCTGCCCGTACAAGGTCGTGACCAACGGCAGGGCGAGCAGCCCCAGCAGCGCACAGGTCGGCAGGGTGGCTGCGGCGAGTAGCCCGACGAACCGTCCGAGTGCCGCATGCCGACTCTCCGAATCGTCCTGTGCCTGGGCGAACGCCGCGAAAGAGACCCGGCGCACTACCACCGAGAACACGTTCACCGGCAAACTGGCCAGGTTGAACGCAAGAAAGTATGACCCCAGCGCGACCGCCCCGAGCAACCAGCCGGTGATCACGTAATCGATGTTGAGCATGGCGAACACGAGCAGGCTCGCGCCCGCCAATGGCAGCCCGAAGGCGAGCAGTGCCCGGATCTGACTGCGGTCGAAGCCCGGCCGGGGCCACAGCGCGGCGAGCCGGAACAGCAACAACGCGGAGAGCGTGTTTCCCACCAGTGCCCCCCACGCCAAGCTCCACGGGCCGAATCCTGCGACCGCGAGACTGATCGTGGTGGTGCAGGTCAGGGCGAGGTTGCAGTTGTCCACCACAAGCTGAGTGCCCTGCCGAAACTCCCGGTTGACCAGCTGTGCCGCAGCCGCGGTGCTGCCGTCGATCAGCACTGCCAGGCACAGCAGCCGGATCACTCCGACGGCGTCCGGGGCGCCCAGAGTGGTGGCGAAGACGGGTGCTGCGAACCAGGCCCCCGCGTAGAGCGCGGCGCTGGACAGCAGCGAGATCGTGGTGATGGTGGGCGCGATTGCGCGGGGATCGGTGCGCCAGCGGACCAGCGCGAGGCTCACCCCCAACTCGTTGAACGACAGCATCGCGTACAGCGTCACCAACGCGACGGCGTACACACCGAAGTCCGCAGGGGAGAGCAGCCGCGCCAGCGCGATCCCCACAGCGAACGTGCCCAGCCGCCCGACCAGGGTGTTGAGGAAGCTCATCGCGAGTGCCCGCCGAACCGGCCCCCACTCCGCCTGCTGAATGCCGGAAGACCCGCTGGGTTGCTTGCTCATCGGCGTGCGACCTCAGCGGATCGCCTCATCGCGGTAGTCAATCGTGGCCCAGACTTTCTTCGTTGCACCCTGCTTTGTGGACGAAACTTGACCCCCTGTCTGACCACCTGGGTCTTGTCGCCCGAGCACCAGCCATCGCTTTTCTCTGCTGCTGTTTTTCTCTGCTGCTGTGCAATCGCAGGATCAGGGGGTTTCGTTAGCGTCCAGCAGCCAGCTCGCCGGAACCTGCACAGGCGGCGCAGCGTGGCTCACGACGTCGCCTCCGTGCCATCCAGGTAGCCCAGCCAGCCGGGGGGGTGCCCGCGTTCGCGAAACTGCTGGGTCCAGCCCGGGGATAAATCAAGATCACCAGGACCGGCTCCGAAGGGAGCGTTAGTGCCGGGAAGCCGATGTTTAGTTAAGCCAGACTGGAGCCGCTGTTAGTTCCCATCGGACCCACCGGTCTGACCAACTCCTTCGACGCCGAGTATCGACACCACATCTACCGGATCACGTCCTAAGCGCGGCAACCAGGTTCGAAGAGTAGATGTGACCTGCCCGATACCGGCTGCCGGTCATCTGTGAGCCGACCGGCTCGACGTGTCGCGCTGGCACGCAGGCATCGCGGCGGTAACACGGGAGGGAAAAGCCCGATGAACAAGGAGACCCACGCTGGACTCTTCTGCGCGGAGCGCGTGCCATGACCATGGTGTTCTCGAATCCGAGCCTTGGGCGATGCTGCCCGCCGCCACGGGTAATGAGCAGCAGACAGGACGGTTCGCATGGCGGAGGCCGACCACTCGAGACGGGTACGTGGAGTCGCGCTGAGCATCGTGGCCGCCGGTATCGCGCTGGGCCCGTCCATGCTGCTGGCCGGCGGTAACCTCAATGTCGGCCCGGTCGCCGAGGCGCAAGCGCAACCCGAACCCACCGTGTCAGGGCTGGCCAACCAGCAGATGCTAGGCGCGTCGGGCATCGTGCCCCAAGATGAACGACTGTCCAGCCCGTTGGGCGTGACTGCTCCGGCCGGTCCGCTCGCCATCCCGCCACTCGCGCTGGACGCCTACCGACGCGCCGCGGTGGTCCTCCATATCGAGCTGGCGGACTGCCAGCTGGGCTGGTCGTTGCTGGCTGGTCTCGGCAAGGTCATCTCCGATCACGGTGGAGATCTGCTGGCCCCTGATGGCACCACGATGCGCCCGATCCTCGGCCCGCCGCTGGATGGGAGCGTCGGCCGCGCGAAGATCGTGGACACCGACAATGGAACGATCGACGGGGACGGCACCTGGGACCGCGCCGCTGGTCCGATGCAAATCATGCCTGTGGTGTGGTCGCACGTAGGGGCTGACAACGACGGCGACGGCACGGCGAGCCCGCAGAACATCTACGACGCCGCGCTCAGTGCCGGGCGTTACCTGTGCAATGACGGCGCCCGACTCAGCGGCGAGACCGAGCAGGCTCAGGCCGTCTTCCGTTACCAACGCTCCCGACTGTTCGTGGTGCCCGTGCTGGGTTGGGCACGGGCGTACGCCGCGGCCGAGCCGCTGCCAGCAGCCACTGCCGCCGCTGTCCCGTTGCCGGTGTTGCCGTCCCCACCGAGCGTGCTGCCGCTTCCGGCCGTTTCCCCGGAGCCGGGTCCCCTTCCCCCTGGAGTGACAGTGCCTCCGGCAAGTGCGGCACAGCCTCCGGCGACCCCTTCACCTTCGCCGTCCCCGGCACCACCGCCCTCCCCCACACCTTCGCCGTCCCCGGCACCCTCTCCCTCTCCGACACCTTCGTCGTCCCCCACACCCTCGTCGTCCCCCACACCCTCGTCGTCCCCGACACCCTCGCCCTTCCCGACACCAACACCAACTCTCACGAATGTTTTGGTTGGTCGTTAGTCGCGGGTCGCGCCATCTGGCCAGATGATTCGTACCGGCAGCCCGCGTTCACGTGCGTGTGTTACAACGTCGGCGGTGCCTCCGTGACCGCGGGCGGGTTGCTGGTCCCAGACGGCGAACAGTTCACTGATCATGGAGATCATCAGCTTGCTGGCGGCCATGTGGGAGTCAGCTGTCGACTCGGTGAACTCGAGCCGGTGAACCGTGATGGCGTGGCGCAGCAGATCGTCGTATTCGCTATGTGATTCTGTAGGAAGGCCCTCGCGGTATCGGGCGGCTGGCACGATGACCTCGATCTGTCCGCTTTGGTCGAGAAGGGCACGGGCGAAGAATTGATCAGCGCCGTCAGCCAGTGAGGTAACGCCCGTGACGTTCGCTCCGTAGTCGGCCAGCGCCTCCCGTAGGGTATGATCGACGAGACGGGCCGTAGGACGGGAAAGGCCACGATGGCCGGTAATCCCGATGCGCATCACTCGAATACCCTGTCTCGGGTGTTCGCGGCGCGCAAGCGCTCGTCGAACTCGCGCAGAGCTCGATGCGGTGCGTGAGCGGGAACGGTCCGGCGGAATTGCCGCGCTTGGCTCAGGACACGTTCGGAGCCGGTTTGCGCCGCGAGATCCACAGCAGCGATGGCCACCTGCAGGGCCTGATCCACCTCGCGGGTCTGGACGTGCGCGCACGCCAGATCCAGCAGTACCAGCGCGCCTTGCTTGCGGTGTCCAGCAGCCATCATCGGGAGGTCCTCCACAGCCGCGTACGCGATGTCGGGGCGGCGCAGGCGTACCGCGCAGGTGAGCCGGTGACAGGCGATCTTCCGGGCGTCGAACGGAAAAACCCAGGGCCACGGCGGCTGATCCTCCATGGCGATCCGCTCGACTGCCGCCTCGGCGCGCTCCAGCGCCAGCCAGGTCTGCGTATCGTCGCCGACAGTCGCGTGCGCGAGGGCTTCCATGGCGGCCAGCCACGCATCGGCGGTGGCAGGACGCTGCCCGGTGGAGATGATGGCGGCGTGCCGGATGAGCACAAGGCCCTCGCTGGCCTCAGCCTCATGCACGACGAACGACGCCAGGCTACCCAACATGTAGGCGGTGAGCAGGGACTCGTCGGCGCGTTGGGCGTACTCAACAGCGAGCCGGTAGTGACGTCGCGCTGAGCCGAGGTCGTGCGTGTCCCAGTGCAGCCATCCCGCGAGCCCGGCTACCTCGCTGATTGCGGCGGCCATGGGCTTGGCGCTCATCGGGTCCCAGATTTGGGCCTGCATGCGAGTAGCCATCCGCAGATGGGCCAACACCGGTTCGGTGAGCTCGGATGATGGGGTTGTTCCGTCGAGTCTGCGCTGTGTGGTGGTGATGGCGTGCACGGCGGCCGCCGACTCATCCTCTGCCAGGACCGTTCCCGGTAAGACAGCGCTGGTGAGCATGGCGGCGGCGCCGCCGAGAAGCTCTCGTCGTTTCACGGGGGGCTCACTGAGTCTGTTAGGGTTTGGCTGCTCGGCAAGACCAAGCATGACGAGGGCGATGCCCAGTTCGTCGCCGAGTCGCCGCAGCGTCTCTACGTCACGGGTTCCTGACCCGCCTCGCTCGATCCGCGAGATCGTCGACTGGCTCCTACCTATGGCTTTGCCCAGTTGGTGTTGGTTCAGTCCGTGAGCACGCCGGACAAGACGGATGACCTCACCGACTCGACCAGCCGCAGCAGCCTCTCGCACTGCTCGCGATGCGCACGCTGGATGCATCACCACTACCCCAAACTCTAGAAGTTCACTCCTCGAATGAGCCGTCGAAGTATGCAGGATGCGGGTAAACCGATGCAGCATCCGGTTAATACTTGGAGTGATGATCGAGAGGCGGGCACTCTACCCAGCGTGCAGATCAACCGCATCCTGCCCGCAGGTACCTCCCAGTGCGGGACGGCCGGACACAGATCACGGCGAGGCCGGGGGCTCTCCCCGCTCGACGGAACTGCCGGTGCCTAGATGCTCCGCGTTCCCCGGATACTCCGGCCAGCCTCCGGTCAAGCACCACCCGGCCTGCGTGCGCTCCTGGCGGGCGACCGGACCCCTAATCCCTGACCCTCGAGATCGCCGGCTGGCTGCCGGAGGAGCGAGCGGCCCCGACGCTGCGCTCC
>JBOHHF010000066.1:0-11317 GCA_050700495.1 Pseudonocardiaceae bacterium | reverse complement strand
ACCATGGGCAGCTTTCCAGATCGCCAGGTGATGGCCCGGTTCACGCTAACGCAGGAAAGCTGGGGAATGACGTGGTAACGCCGTATGCGGTGTGCCGCGACAGGGAGATACGGCCCTCCATTGGGTGGCGGCGTCGTTATAGTCGCTGATGGTCGTTTCGGGAGGGTTTTGTGACGCAGCGGTGGGACGTGTTCGTCTCCTACGCCCACGAGGATGAGCAGTGGGTGCAGGTCCTGGCCGACAACCTGCACCGGGTGGGGCTGGATGTGTTCCTGGACCAGTGGGAGATCCTCGGGGGCAGCCCGCTGTCGCAACGATTGCAGCAAGGACTGGCGTCGTCGGACGTTGTGGTGCTGGTGGTGAGTGCCGCTGCGGTGGGCAAGCAGTGGTGGCAGGAGGAATTCGCGGCCGCCATGGCGGGGGCGGTGGCCGGTGTTCAGCGGCTGGTTCCGGTGTTGGTCGACGAGGTGCGGTTGCCGCCGTTCGTCGCCAGCCGCCGGTATGTGGATTTCCGTCATATCGACGCCCCCGCCGTCTACGAGGCTCGTTTTGCCGAGCTGGTGCGGGCGGTGCGCGGGCTCCCGATCGTGGAGCGGCCGTTGCGGGGTGGAGACATCGTGGTGCCGCCGACGGTGTATCGCCCCGAGGGGCCGAGGCTGGCCCGGTTGGGTATCGACCAGCAGCGGGTGGTGTTCAGTTGCGCTGACCGGGAAGTGGAGCACACGCCACGGGGTGGTAGTGGCGGACTTTCGGCGTTGGTGTGGGAAGTGCAGCGGGCGCGTTCCAGGAGTGAGGTGATGGTGAAAGCGCCCGATTCCACGGTCGCGGCAGGCGTGGGGATCTCGCCCGCGGTGAAGCCCAGGACGAGGAGCCTGCCCTCGGGTGCCAGCGAACGCAGGCTGTCGGTCATCCGGTCACCGCCGACGGGATCAACGACGATGTCGACCGCGCGGTCCCCGACCAACCCACGTACCGCGTCGAGCCAGCCGTCGCTGAGGATCGCGTGGTGCGCGCCGCAACGCAGCGCGAAGTTACGCTTGTGGTCGTCGCTGGTGACGGCGATGGTCTGCAGCCCGAGCGCGCGGCCCAGTTGGATGGCGGCGACGCCGACACCTCCGGCGCCGCCGTGCACCAAGAGCGTCTCGCCGGCCTGCGCACGTCCGCGCCGAACCAACGCGAACAGCCCGGTCAGGTAATTGAGGGGAGCAGCTGCGCCCGCCTCGAAGCTCAGGTCATCGGGCAGCGCCAGGACCCGCCGGGGGTCCGCGGCGAGAACCTCCTGCCAGCAGCCGTGTGACAGCAGCACCGCGACCCGCTGTCCGGCTCGGATCCCGGCGCCAGGCGGCGCGGACCGGACGACGCCAGCGGCGTCCATACCTGGAGTAAACGGCAGGACGAGATTCAGTTGGTAGCGTCCTTGCGTCTGGAGCAGGTCGGCGAAGGAGACACCCGCGGCGACGACGTGGATGATCACCCCGTCGCCGGCCTCCGGCTCGCGGATCTCGTTCCAGTGCACACCGGCGGGTCCGATGAAGTCCACGACCTGGTGGGCAAACATCATGTCCTCCCGAAGATCCGCGGTGCGCCGATCAAAGGGTGTCCATGTGGGGTGTGAGCCGGGATCGTCAGCGCCCTCGGCCGGTCTTGTCTTGCAGCCGGTCGATCAGCTCGGATGCCTGGGCCTTGGTCAGGTCTGCCGGGACGTCCTCACCGGCTTCCCGGGCGAGCGTCTCGAGGTAGCTGCGCTGCGGCCCGGTTGTCGGCTCGTCGCCGGTGATCCAGTCTGCGGGGTCTTTCTCGGGCGAGCCCATTGATGCGTCAGTCATGCCCGCGCCATACCCGTGTCGGCCGTGCTGAAACCAGCAGCGGCAGCAACCCCCGCGCCCGATGCGGCGTGAGGGCAAGATGAACGAGTGTCACTCTCTCCTGCGGAACGGCGCGAACCCTGCAACGCCGACCGTGGCAGGTACGGAGCGTGTCGCAAACGTATCGGGGCGGGCCTGCCCCTGGAGGCAACATGAGGATCAGGAGGCGGCATGGTGACCGGTTACGAGTACAGGGTGATCGAGCTCCGCGAGGGCTTGCTCGGTGGCAAGATGTCCGGTGACAAACTCGAGAAGATTCTCAATGAACATGCCAGCAAGGGGTGGCAGCTCAAGGCCATCACCGCAGTCGAGGTGAAGGGGCGGATCGGGCCCGGTGGTGTCGATGGCGTGCTCGTCACCTTCGAGCGTCCTCGCGACTGAAGCCTTGCCGCCGGTCGAATGAGCCAGGGACAGGGCGTTGTGGTGATCGGCGGTGGGATCGCCGGTGTCTCGGTTGCCTACGAGCTCGCCGCGCACCGCCGGGTCACGTTGCTGGAGACCGAAACCAGCCTGGCCACCCACTCCACCGGGCGCTCGGCCGCCATGTACGTGCCGGGCCACGGTGGCCCGCAGGTACGGGCCCTGATCAACGCGAGCGGCCCCCGGTTCGCCAGCCTCGCCGAGGAGCTCGGCGCGCCCACGCTGCTGCACCCCCGGCCGGTGCTCTGGGCAGCTTTCGACGACGACGGTGAACAGGCGCTGCGCGCTGAGCTGGCCGAACGGGCCGGCGAGCCGGACGCCCCGGTCGAGTTGTCCCCGCAGGAGGCAGCCGACCGATGCCCCGCGTTGCGCCGGGACGTGCTGCGCGTCGCGGCGGTCATCGAGGCCGCGTGTGACATCGACGCGATGGCGCTGCACCAGGCCTACGTCCGCGGACTGCGCCGGCGCGGCGGCACGGTGCGAGTGGCGGCGCCGGTCACCGGGCTGGCTCCGGTATCCGGCGGCTGGCAGGTCCGCTGCGGCGCTCAGGACGTCCTCTACGCCGCCGACGTCGTGAACGCGGCGGGGGCCTGGGTTGACCTCGTCGCTGGCCTGGCCGGGGTGCCGCGGCTGGGGTTGCGCCCGCTGCGCCGCACGATCGTCATCGCGCGGGTGCCGGATCCGGCCCGCCTGCGCACCCCGAGCGGAGCCGCGCTGCCGATGGTGATCGAGGCGCGGGAGCGTTGCTATTTCAAGGCAGAGGGAGACAACCTGCTGCTCTCGCCCGGCGACGAGACGCCTGTCGAGCCGGGCGACGTCCGGCCCGATCCGCTCGACGTGGCGGCCGCGCTGGAGCTGATCGACGCAATCACCGGGTTCGGACTGCGCTCGGTGCAGGCCAGCTGGGCGGGGCTGCGCTCGTTCGTCGCCGATCGTAGTCCGGTGGTCGGCGCCTGGCCGCAGCATCCCGGCTTCCACTTCTTCGCCGGCCAGGGTGGGTCCGGCATCGAGTCAGCCCCGGCGTTGGCGGTGGTGGGTGCGGCGGCCGTCATCGGCGGCTCGCCGCCGCCAGACATTCCGCTCGATCCGGCCGCGTTCGCGCCCACCCGATTGGCCTGAGTCAACGCGATTCCGCGTCCCGTTCACCTAGTGAGCTAAAGCCGCTCGCGGATCTTGTTGTAGAAGTACTTGGGTGGCTGGCCAAGGCCCTTCAGCTGGACATTAATGAAATGGAGGACATTTTTTCGATGGTTGGACGAGAGCCCCTTCAGGAAGGTGGCGATCTGGAGTATCGTCTTGTCCTTCGTATCCTGGGCCGCGGCCTCCCAGTGTTCTCCGAGGATGTTCAGCCTCGCCATCGTCCAGTGCAGATCGCGAGTCTGGATCTTGGTCATAAGATCTGGGTCTAACCCGGCGAGTTCTAAGCGCTGGTATTCGTAGAGAAATGCTTGAACGTGGGAGTAGGTCTCCGTTGTCGCGGTCCCGTACTGGGGATCGGTGTTCGCCCACGAAGTCAGGTAGACCTCCTCCGGTAGGTTCCCCTTCTGACCTTTCAGCCACGCCTGCCAGGCTCCGGGCGTGTCCTGGCGGCGGACCTTCCGCCACCGCCGGACGAGGTCGATCGTCTGGGCCCCATGGTATGCGTGGCGGTACTCGTGTAGGAGAGTTCCTCTCACGGCAACCGGCCCCTGGTTGAACGTCGTCGTGTTGATGAGCACCGTGGGTACGGGTAACTCCATGTCCCCGGTGGGGACAACCTTGTCGGGGGTCGTCCGCCCCGATGCGGTCAGCCACGTGGTGATGTTGACCTTCCCGGGCACGACGTTCTTCGCATCTTTGGCCCAGGCGATTTCAGTGGGAGCCAGGTGCGTCCACCTGCTCAGCAGGTCTATGTAGGCACCGGGTACGTAGGCACCGGGCTGCTGGACTGGCGCGGCGTTCTTCGTCTCGTGCAGCATCACCTTCCAATTGTCCTCGCGAGCGCCACCAGCTGGCACGATGATGCGCTCTATACGCCAGCCAATCGGATCCTGAGGAGGGGCAGCTGCCTTTCTCAGAGATGTTTGATTCGTGCGTAGCACGTGGAAGTGACCATCAGTGTCGCGCATGAGGATTGAGACCTCTGCCGCCCGTTCGGCGAGCTCCGTCGCTCCTTGCTCTGCGCGGAACCCGTCGAAGCGACCTGGAGCTTCGCCAAGGGGAACGAGTTCGTCGTCGACGACGGCTGGAGGGATAGAGAAGATCGTAATGCGTTTATCGATCAGATCTTGTGCATGTCGACGCTGGACGAGCAAGTCGGTAGGAGCCCGGCGCGCTTTCCATTTGTTCGCCATCAGCGCATCGGCAACCACCCGATTGCCGATGTCCCGCTGCAGAGAAAGGACGACCGTCGCGATCGCCGAGGCCGTCCTGGGCAGCGGGATCCACCTCGGACCAATGGCGCGCTCGTCTTTCTGGCGCGGTCTCAACTGTTCCTTCACAGACTCTCTTCCCTCGCGGGACTGTGGTGATGATAAGGCGCCGACTTCGAGAGCTGACCTGGGCTCGTGGGCATCTAATCGGGCAGACTGGCATGCCCACCGAGGCATCGGCCCCCTGCCAAGCGTCCCCTCGCCGTACGTCCGGACCTGCGCTCCGGCTCGGATCCACGCCGACGGGGCGGTGATGCTGGCGCTGCCCGGTGGTGCCAGACGAAACGACCGTTCGGCTCGCGGACCGCGAACTTGTGATCGGCTTGCGGCATGATTGATCGGGTGGCGTGGCCTGTGCGTCCGGGACCCGGCGTCAGATGCGGCGCGAAAAAGCAGGTGGACGTCGGTATGGACCCTGGCGTGACGTTGTGGCTCGGTGGTCGAGTGGTCCCGCTGGCCAGTCTCGAGGCGGGGGCACCGGCCGGGGATCTCGCGCCGCTGCGGAGCAGTCTCGCCGGCACGCGCGTGATCGGTCTTGGGGAGGCCACCCACGGGACCCGGGAGTTTTTCACTCTTAAGCATCGCTTCCTGGAGTTCCTGGTTAACGAGATGGGATTCACCGTGCTGGCGATGGAGGCCAGCGAGTCGGCGTCGACCGTGGTGAACGACTACGTGCTCCACGGGACGGGCCAGGCGGGAGAGTGCCTCGAAGGCCTCGGGTTCTGGACGTGGAACACCTATGAGGTGCTGGGTGTCCTGGAATGGCTGCGTGCCCACAATCGTCGTGTCGAGCCGTCGCAGCGCGTACGTTTCGTCGGGATCGACCCGCAGAAGCCCGCCGTCGCGGTCCGGACTGTCGAAGCGTTCCTGCGGGCTGCGGGAGCCGAGCCACGTCCGGGAGTCGCCGACAGCTTGGCTCGGCTCGCCCGGACAGGCCTGGCCGGGCCACCGTGCGACCCCGCTGTCCGCAGCGACATCGTCGAGATTGTTGAGTTCCTTCGGAGTGACAGCGCAGAACTCGTCGACCGAATTTCACCCGAGCAGTACGTGCAGGCCTGCCGGCACGCCGGGTTCCTCCTGCGCTCGGTCGAGCTCGCGCTGGCGCCGCGGCGTGTCAACGTCGAAGGGGAGTCGCTTTACGCGGTCCGCGACCGGCTCATGGCCCGGGCCGTCGCCGCCGTGGCCGGGGAGCACGACGCACCGAGAATCGCGGTGTGGGCGCACAACGGTCACATAAGCAACCGCGGTGAACCGGTCCCGACAATGGGGTCGCACCTGCGCCGATGGTTCGGTGACGAGTACTACGCGCTCGGTCTGCTGTTGGGCTCGGGCTCGTTTCGAGCCAGGCGCCGGCGCCTGTTCGGTGGTCGCAGCCGTGATCCGGTCTCGAATCGCGTTGGTCCACCCCCGGACATGACCGTGGAGGCCCAGCTCGCCGCGGCCCACCCAGGCCACCATCTCGTTGATCTGCGCGACGCCGACGCGCCGGAGGCGGCGACGAGGTGGCTCGGCGAGCAGGGCTGGGTGCGCTCCTACGGTGCCGAGGTCAGCGGGCTGACCTACGCGATGTCGTTCGCCCCCACCGTGCCCGGCGTCGAGTACGACGGTCTCGCCTACGTCCATAGCGCCCGCGCTTCGCTGGCGCGGTAGCAGATCGGATGTCCCGTTGGCCGAACCCCTCTGCCCTCGGACGTACGGCGTTAACCGGATCCACGCCCTCAAGCGTGGTGACCAGCAACGACACTCACAGAGTTCACAGCCCAGTCAGGACGACATCGGCCCGAACTTGGCAGCAGGGTTGGCCGATTAAGCCGTGACGACACTGCCGGGAAGGGCGCAGGTCAGTTGAGTGGTTCGTCCAGATCGGTGTATTCACGGAAGCGCGCGATCTTGCCCTCACGAACGGTGAAGACATGCACGGCGCCGTAACCGCTCGATCTGCCGCCGTGCAGCGTCCCATCGGCGCGGACGATGCCGACGACAAGGTCGTTACCAACCTCGCTGACGCCCTCGACGTCGAGGCCAAGGGCCTGCCACGCAGCACCCATACCCTGGAAAAACTGCATCGCTCCCGACTTGCCGTGGAACCGGCCGCCGTGCGGCAGTGTTCCCGGCGCTGACCACTGGGCATCCTCGGCCAAGTTGTCCAGCACGGCCAGAACGTCGCCACGGTTGAATGCCTCGTACGTCTGCTTGATCAACTCAGCACCTGCACCCATCCGGTCCTCCATTGAGCTCGGGTACCGCCTTCACCGCGGGCTCGATTCCCGGCGGTCTATACATGATCTTGGAGAACGTCGACAACTGTGCTCGACGCTCTTCCCAGCGTTACCAACTCTTCAGCCGCACCTTGCCCCACATAGCTGCGGAACGCCGCGGCGACAAACAAGGCCTAGTCATCTCCTCGGATCATTGCAAGACCGAGCGCCTCCACGTTGTTAACGGGCATCGCTCTCGGTCCAGGGATGCCGCCGACCGGCTGCTCATCACGCTCATCTCTGCCAAACCAACGGCGACAGCGGCCGTCTCTCCCCAGCCATGGCCGGCCACTCCCAATCCCTCCGCCGCCAATCGCTCATCCAACGCCTTAACAGCCTGTGTGTCTTGCCATAGCTGCATACGGGCACGGGCGACGTGTAGTTCCTTCACCAGTCGAGCTTGCCGGTTCCGGGCGGCCAAGGTGGCGGCACTTCCTATGACCTGTGCTGCTTCCTCAACCTCGCCGACTTGCAGATAAGAATTGCCAAGGTGCAGGGTGCACAAGGCGTATCCATCGACATAAGACTTGTTGAATACTGTTAGGCCGACTCGGGCGCTCACGGCTGCTTCATTCGGTTTTTCAAGCAAGAGCAAGCACTCACTCCGGTGGCTGGCAAGCAAACCCTCATGATAGTAATACGCGGGTGATTCGGGCAATGCATCCTCGGTCGAGACGAGATAATCTTGTGCCTTGTCAAATTCCGCCGCGAAGGATTTGTATTGGCCGTCAACCGCATAAGCAGTACCGGCTCGCTCGGCAACGCAGACTCGCAAGAGTTGATCATTGGTCTGAGCGGCAAGATTCCGGGCTGCCGCCGCAAGGTCAATACCAATATGGGCCTTGCCCTGTGCGGACGCAACATAGCTCATGCTGCAGAGTGCGTAAATGCCGAATTCGGTATTGCGGGCCTCGTGTGCTGCCGTTCGTGCGTCGTTGTAATAGTACCCGGCGCTGACGGGGTTATTGAGATCAAAGCAGTAGTCCCCGACAGAGCTTGACATGCCGCTATAGACGGCAAGCAAACGGGGTCGAAGCGGGCCTGGGCACTCCGTCAAAAGGTGTCGGGCAAGCTGACGTTGGGTGAGCACCGTATGCAGCACGGCACGAGGCCCAAGTACGTCATCCTTCTGTTTGCAGTGGCGCAGAATAGTCGCGAGGTGCTCAATGATCGGAATGTCTACGCGGCTGGGATCGATGATAGCGTGTGCCAGGCGATCCTGCTCTTCATCATCGAGGCCGCTCACAGCGGCTGAGGTGGCAATGGTCGTAGCCCCCCAACCGAATAGCTGGAAGAGTTCTCGGCGGTTCATTACACCTGCCCATCGGCGGAGAAGCTGTGTGAGCTGGTCGTAGATCCGATCCCTCTGCTCACCAGACACACACCGCGCGGCGCTACTCAAAAACGTGAGGTAGTCGAGTGGTGTAGCGAACCCCTCGGCCAGCTCAACACCGGCAGACAGGTCGATACCTGCCATCACCTCCGGCACGGTCGGCACCATCGGCCAGCCGGTGTCCTCGATGACATACGGACCGATCGTGGCACTCAGCGCTGTAGCCTCAGCGTACGCCCCAACCAGCCCTGCCTCCCGACTCCGCGCTTCATGCTGAGTGAAGCGGGTCCCCACCTCCTCGGGTGCCCGCTCCAGGGGAGGTGTCCATGAGTGCTTGGTATTGGAGCGCGAGGTGATGATGCCGTGCCGGGTTTCCGGTTCGGAATCGAAGTCAGTGGATTCACCTAGCAGTTCGGACAGCGACTGATCCGAGATACCCAGGGCACGCGCCAGCTTGGGCCGCGCCCAGGGTTGCGGACGTGTCTCGCCACGTTCCCAGCGCATGACCGTCGAGCGCTCCACACCTACCGTTTCGGCCAACCGCTCCTGACTGAAACCGGCCGCCTTGCGAGTACTGACCAGCCGGTGCCGCCTGCCTACCATGTTGGCACCCCCTCGTAGGACGTATCGGACAGTACACGCCGCACAGGAGCCGGTCCGGTCGTTCTGCAGCAGCACTGCTACCGGCCTGCACTGTTCGCAGCGATCTTCCTCCGGTGCGCGGAGAACGGGTGGTGCCGGTTCTGATCGAGGTTGAGTGGTAGGTCCGCCTGGGCGATGATGTCGGCTTCGACAGGCCAGGGCTGCGACGAGGAGAACCAGCAAACCCGCGCATGCTCGGCCATCCAGTCCGACAGGTCTGCTCGCCTGCAGGGCCGAACGTCATCCGCTCTCCACTGCCGACGCGCCTGAGCTGCAGGCCGATGAGGCACCCGAGAGTCAGACGGAGTGTGGACCCGGAGGAGTTTCCGAGGAAGTGGTAGCGGATACGCTTGCGGAGGTTCTGGGTGCTGCTGCGGGTTCGGATGTGCCTCGGCGCGATGCCCACGTAGAGCAGCCGGTCTGCTTCGAGCCTCTTGAGAGACTCAATGAGGCTGGTGGCGTACTCGCTGGTAGCGGCCATGGGAACAGTCTGCTGGGCGGGGAGGCGCTGGGCCTGACCCGGCCCGCCGAAGCGAACGGCAGGAGGGGCCGGAGGCAGCGCCAGTACGACAGCCCTAGCTAGTGGGTCGGCTTCTGCTTACCCCGCCCCCGCAGCATCCACGGCCTGGGCTGCCGTATAGATTATAGATGGCGCGGAGTTCCTGGTTCTCGCCGCCGCCAGGCATTCCGCTCGATCCGGCCGCGTTCGCCCACCCGATTGGCCTGAGTCGGGAGCCGTCGGAGCCGATGCTACCGCGAAGGGAAACTCACACAGGAGAAACTTTCACGCGCGTTAGTATCTATCGGTGGCTGATCCGGGGTTCATCGGCAGGACGGCATACCTGCAGGAGCTGTCCGCCCGGCTCGCCCTCGCCGCAGGATCGGGGGGCGACTTCGTCCTGCTCCGAGGCAGGCGTCAGGTCGGCAAGTCCCGCCTGATCACCGAGTTCCTGACCCGCAGTGGTGCGCGCTCGGTGTACTTCCAGGCGGCTCGCCGGCCGGCCCGGGAGGAGCTCGCCTCGTTCACCGAGGCCATCGGGCGGTCGAACCTCCCCGGTGCTGACCTGGTCCGCAACGGCCTCCAGTTCACCACCTGGGAGTCGGCCTTCGAGTGGATAGCGCGGACCGCCTCGCCCGATGCCCCGGCGGTCGTGGTCCTGGACGAGCTGCCCTACCTGACGGGTACAGATCCGTCGTTCGAATCGGTGTTGCAGCTCGTATGGGATCACACGCTGGAGGGCCGGCCGGTGCTGCTCGTCGTGGTCGGGTCGGACCTCGCGACCATGGAGGCGGTGAGTAGCTACGACCGCCCGCTGTACGGCCGGGTTCGCCTGGAGCGGGTGGTCCTGCCGCTCAATCTCGCCGAGGTCGCCGACGTGCTCGGTCTAGATGTACCCGATGCGGTCGACGCCTATCTCACCGTGGGCGGGTTCCCGCGCGTGCTGTTGTCCTGGGCGCGGGGAATGTTATGGCGGGAGTTCGTCCGCGAGGGGTTGAGCGATCCCACCTCTGCGCTCGTTGTGATCGGCGAGCGCATGCTAGCCGCCGAGTTCCCCGATCCTCAGACCGCTCGTGCGGCCCTCGAAGCAGTGGGACATGGCGAGCGGTCCTTCAGCGCGTTGAGCGATCGGAGTGGTCTCAGCGGGACATCCCTGCACCGGGCGCTGGCCCTGCCGCGCAGCAAGCGGGTGGTCGAGGGCGAGGACCCGCTGTCGACCGCGCGGGGCGGCCGCGCCACGCGCTATCGCGTCGCCGACCCCTACCTGCGGTTCTGGTTGCGATTCGTCGGTCCGGCGCTGGCCGACGTCGAACGCGGCCGGGCCGACCTGGCGGTGACGCGGGCCGAGGATGGCTGGTCGAGCTACCGGGGGCGGGCGGTCGAGCCGCTGGTTCGGCAGTCCCTCGAGCGGCTGACGCCGGTGCCTGGACTTGGCGCGGCGCGTGACTTCGGCGGCTACTGGACCAGGGCCAACGACGTGGAAGTGGACCTGGTCGGAGTCGCGGACCGCCGGCGGGTGCAGCACATTGCCGCAGTCGGATCGATCAAGTGGCGCGAGGAACAGCCGTTCTCGACGGCCGACGCGGCTAACCTCCGCCGGGCTGCAACCGTCGTGCCAGGCGCCGATGACACGACCAACTTGGTGGCCGTGTCCCGGTCCGGCTTTGTCGACGGGCTCGGCGAGGTGGTGCGGCTCGGCCCGGACGACCTGCTCCGCGCCTGGTCAAGCTGACCGCCATCGTCACTGTCGGTGCGAGCGGCGTGCGCCAGCAAGGCCTGGGCCATCACGGCGACCGGCCAGCTGTGAGGGTGCCCCGGACCGTGCTGGGCAGGGGCACCCCGGTGGTGGTTTCGGAGGCAGGAAGAGAACCATTGTATACTCAAAAAAA
>JBOHHF010000065.1:0-6368 GCA_050700495.1 Pseudonocardiaceae bacterium | reverse complement strand
GTGCTGGAGAAGACCACCTCCACCGGCACCTCGAAGTACTCCGCGATCCGCAGCGCCAGGTACAAGCTGGGACTGTACTCGCCCCGCTCCAGGTAGCCGACGGTCTGGTAGTGCACCCCGAGCGCGTCGGCGAGCTGGCGCCGCGAGATCCCACGTTCGGCGCGCAGCATGGCGATGCGGTTGTGGACAATCTCGCTCATCGCTGCGCCGATCCCCTCAGCCGATTCTTTGGGAGGCCTTGAGCCGGCCCGCCTCCACGCTGGCTCCGGACTCGCGACGAGCCATTCGGCGCAGTACCACGGGCGCGAGAACGAGGCCGACCACCGCCCACGCGCCGAGTACACCGACCGTCTCCAGGTGCCGCCAGGACCCGGAGAGCTCCACCGCCGCTGCGGTATCGGGCAGCAACGCCGAGCGCATGCCCAACCCCAGCCAGTAGAACGGAAAAACCTGGGCGATCGGATGCAGCCACCCGGGGAGGGCGGAGATCGGGTAGAAGATCCCGGAGATCGCGATCAGGGCGCCGCTGATCAGGAACAGCCCCTGCCCGACCGCTCGGGGATTACTCACCAACCCGCCGAGCAGCATTCCGACGGGCAGGGTGGCGAGCAGCCCGAGCGCGAGTACCCACAGCAGCGTCAGCCATCCGCTGATCCCCGCGCCGGCCAGACCGTCGAAGAGGAACAGCCCGGGGACGAGCAGGAGCAGGACGCCCATCATCGTGCTCAGCGGGATCCGCACGACCTGGCCGACGAGGTAGCCGACCACGCCGAACGGTACGGACTTGGCCCGCAGCAAGGTTCCGTCCTCGCGTTCGAAAGCGACCACGAACGCGGCGCCGTTCGTGGTGCTGAAAGCGACCAGCATGCCGACCACGCCCGGCAATGCCACCGTCGCGAGCGACAGCGACGTCCCGGCGACCAGGTCGTCGCGCTGGAAGTACAGGACGGTCAGGATGACCCCCGCAGTCAGCACGTTGAATATCTGCTCGTCTACTCGGGTCAGGCTGTGCCGGAACTCGGTCCAGCCGCGGCCCAGGCCGATGCGGACCGCACCCAGGGTCGGGTTCATCCCGCCACCTCCTCGAACTCGGCGATGGCCGCCGACCGGCCGCCGGCTTCCTGGCGATGGATCATGGCCATGTAGGTGTCCTCCAGCGAGGCGCGGCGCACCTCCAGGTCCGCGATCGTGTCACCGTGTTGCGCGAAGAGCTCGCGAACGAACCCGGTGGCGTCGGACGTCGCGTGCACGAAGTGCTCACCACCACGGCTCCAACGCACCTCGGCCCGACCGGATACCCGACGGGAGAGCGCCTCGGCGCTGCCGTCTGCGACGATCCGGCCGCGGTCCAGGATCAGGATGCGGTCGGCCAGTTTCTCGGCCTCGTCGAGATCGTGCGTGGTCAGCAGGATCGTGGTGTCCTCCAGGTCGGACAGGCGGTGTACCAGATCATGAAACCCGCGACGCACCACCGGGTCGAGTCCTGCGGTGGGTTCGTCGAGGAACAGCACCTGTGGGCGGCCGATGATGCCGATCGCGACGTCCAGGCGCCGCCGTTCACCGCCGGACAGGCTGGCGATCTTCGCTGACGCGCGCGCACCCAGCCCGACCGTCTCGATCAGTTCGTCCACGTCCCGGGGGCGTGGACGTTGTGGGGTCGAAAATGGTGCGTAGTAGCGGCCCAGGTGATGCAGCAGCTCGCGCACCTTCCACTTGCCGTGGTCACGCCAGGACTGCAGCACGATCCCGACATCCGCCCGCCAGCGTTCGCCAGCGGCCGCCGGGTCCACCCCGAGCACGCTGACCTCCCCGGCCGAACGCATCCGGAAACCCTCCAGGATCTCGATGGTCGTGGTCTTGCCGGCTCCGTTGGGCCCGAGCAGCGCGAGGACCTCGCCACGAGCCGCGGTGAAGTCGACTCCCTCGAGTACCTCCACCGACCCGTACCGCATCCGCAAGCCATGAACGTTGATCACCTCGGCATCACCCGCTGCGTCAGGATTCTGAGCCAGCTCGTCCCGCTCGGTCACCACAGCCATCTGCGTGCCTTCCTCTATCCGATCCCTCAATCGGATAATAGCAAGAATACTATCAGGCGTGGCAAAGCTACTTCTAGTATTGGTTGTTCTCGGCGCAGTCCTTCGCCGTATGGAAGACGCCTCCGCCGCCGCGTGAGAGACCATCGAGGAGTGAAGGGGATCGAGGAGTACGACTACGTCGTCGTCGGCGGTGGCTCGGCGGGGTGTGTCCTTGCGGCCCGGCTGTCGGATGATCCGTCGGTCACGGTCTGCCTGGTCGAGGCCGGTCCGTCTGACGTCGACGACTCGAAGATCCTGCGGCTGGAGCAGTGGGCGCACCTGCTCGGGTCGGGCTACGACTGGGACTATCCGATCGAGCCCCAGGAAAAGGGCAACAGCTTCGTGCGGCAGTCCCGGGCCAGAGTCCTCGGTGGCTGCTCGTCGCACAACTCCTGCATCGCCTTCTGGCCATCCCGCGAGGATCTCGACGAATGGGCGGCAATGGGGTGCGAGGGTTGGAGCGCCGAGGAGTGCTGGCCGCTGCTCAAGCGGCTGGAGCGTAACGACGGCCCGGGCGATCACCACGGCCGATCAGGTCCGGTGACGCTGCGCCAGATCCCTCCGCTGGATCCGTGCGGCGTCGCCCTGCTGCAGTCCGCAGCCGAGATCGGCCTGCCGACCGTACGCTTCAACGAGGGTGCCACGATCACCGACGGCGCGGGCTTCTTCCAGCTCAACGCCGACGATGACAACACCCGCATGTCGTCCTCGCGCGCGTACCTGCACCCGATCATGGGCCGGCGACGCAACCTCGTCGTCCGCACCGATGCCTGGGTCAAGCAGGTGCTCTTCGACGCGGGCAAGCAGGCGACCGGGGTGGCGTACCTCGATTCCACGAGCTTGCAGCATGGCACCGTGAAGGCTCGGCGCGAGGTGATCCTCTGCGCCGGGGCGATCGATACCCCGAAGCTGCTCATGCTGTCCGGCGTCGGACCGGTCGAGCACCTACGTGACATCGGCATCGACGTGCTGGTGGACAGTCCCGGTGTCGGCTCCAACCTGGACGACCACGTCGAGGGCGTGGTGATGTGGGAGGCCTCACGGCCGATGGTCACCCGTTCCACACAATGGTGGGAGATCGGCCTGTTCGCCCGGACCGAACCGGGCCTCGACCGGCCTGATCTGATGATGCACTACGGTTCGGTGCCCTTCGACCTGAACACCCTGCGTTGGGGCTATCCGACCACGTCGAACGGCTTCTGCCTGACGCCTAATGCCACCCGCGGCCGGTCCCGTGGGACGGTGCGGCTCCGGACGCGTGACTTCCGGGACCGCGCCAAGGTGGACCCGCGTTACTTCACCGACCCCGACGATCACGACATTCGCGTGCTGCTTGCGGGGATCACACTCGCGCGCAGGATCGCCGAGCAGCCGGCCTTACAGGTCTGGATCGAACGCGAACTGACGCCCGGCCCGGACGCCGTCACAGATGACGAGCTCATCGACTACATCCGCAAGACTCACAACACCGTCTACCATCTCGCGGGCACCGCCCGCATGGGGATGGTGGACGACCCGCAGGCCGTGGTCGACCCGCGGCTGCGGGTCAAGGGCGTGACCGGGTTGCGGGTCGCCGACGGCTCCATCATGCCTTTCCTGCCGGCCGTCAACCCGAACATCACCACGATGATGATCGGGGAGAAAGCCAGTGATCTCCTCGCTGAGGACGCGCATCAGCCCCGGCCCTGAAGTGCTGCGACGAGGCGGTCCACTGCACTGCCCAGGCCCCATTTCCGCTGCAGTGCGGTGAGTGCCCCGGGGTCGGCCGGTGCCGAGGGCAGCGTGTCGTCGCGATCCTGACACACCGGGGCATCGGTGGCCACTCGCACCACCTTGGGAGCCAGCTCCAGGTAGTCCCGGGAGGCCCGCAGGGTGAATCGCATTCCCGGGGCGAGCGCCGAGTGCGGATCGTCGAGCGCCGCGAGCAGGCTCTCCACCGAGCCGAACCGGCTGATCAGGGTGGCCGCGGTCTTCTCACCGATTCCCGGCACGCCGGGCAGCCCGTCGGACGGATCGCCGCGCAGCGCGGCCAGATCCGCATAGGCTGGCCCGGCGCCGGTTTCGGGCAACCCGTAGCGGCTCGCGAGCTCGGCGGGGCCGATCACCTCCGCCTTGGCCAGCCCCCGCCCGATGTAAACGATTCGCACCGCCGTGGGCTCGGTGCGCACCACTTGGAACAGGTCCCGATCACCGCTGACCACCTCCACCGGGTCGCGGCGCTCGGCCGCGGCCAGCGCGCCGATCACGTCGTCGGCCTCGTAACCGTCCGCGCCCGCGGTGGCCAAGCCGGCGGCGGCCAGCAGCTCGAGGATCAAGGGAACCTGCGGATTCAGGGTGTCCGGCACCTGCTCGACGTCGGTAACGCCGGGCCCGGTCTCCTGCGCGACCCGGTGTGCCTTGTAAGAGGGGATCGCGAAGACCCGGAAGGCCGGCCGCCAATCCAGATCCAGGCAGGCGACCAGCCGCGACGGGCGACGCAGCTCGATCAGCCGGGCGACCATGTCGGTGAAGCCCCGCACCGCGTTCACCGGGGTGCCGTCCGGGGCAGTGATCGACTTGGGGACCCCGTAGTAAGCACGGAAATACAAGCTCGCGGCGTCGAGTAGCAGCAGGGGTGAGTCCATGAATGCAGAGCCTGCCAGTACCCGGTCCGGTCTGGTCCTAAGCTTCAGGTGTGCCTGTTGACCCAATGCCTGCGCCACTCGACACGCTGACCTCCCGGCTGGTCCGGGCGCGCCACGCCACCCGGACAGCCGGCCTGGATGCGCTGCTGATCACCCCGAGCCCTGATCTGCGCTACCTGCTCGGGATGGCCGGCCAGACCCATGAGCGGCTAACCTGCTTGGTGTTGCCCGCCGATAGTGACCCGGCGCTGGTGGTCCCGGCGCTGGAACGGCCCGGTCTGGCCGGCACTCCGGTGCTCGAGCTGGGCTTGGAGATCGCCGAGTGGCCTGACGGTGACGACCCATACGCACTGGTTGCGGACCTGTTGCGGCGGTCCGGCCAGCCACCGGTGCGGGCCGCGGTGGGAGACTCGATGCCCGCCGCACACGTGCTGGGCCTGCGAGCTGCTCTGCCGACCTGCGAGCAGCAGCTGGCGTCGACGGTGCTGCGTCAACTGCGGATGCGCAAGGACGCCGCCGAGGTCGCTGCGCTGGTCGCCGCAGGCCGGGCGATCGACCGGGTGCACGCCCGGATGGGGGAGTGGCTCAGAGTCGGCCGCACTGAGGCGCAGGTCGGTGCCGATGTGGCCGCCGCGATCGTCGCAGAGGGGCACACCACGGCGGCGTTCGTCATCGTCGGTTCCGGTCCGCACGGGGCAAGCCCGCACCATGACGTGTCCGACCGGGTGGTGCACCCCGGCGATGTGGTGGTGGTCGACATCGGCGGGCCTATCCCGGAGGGCTACTTCTCCGACTGCACTCGCACCTACTGCCTGGGCGAGCCGGCCGACCCTGATGTCGCCGCGACCTACGCGGTGCTGCAGGCCGCGCAGGACGCTGCGGTGGCGGCAGTCGGGCCGGGGACGACTGCGCAGCAGGTCGACGCCGCCGCCCGGGTTCCGATCAACGATGCCGGCTTCGGCGAGCGGTTCATCCACCGAACCGGGCACGGCATCGGCCTCGAGGTGCATGAAGAGCCCTACATCGTGGCCGGCAACGACCTGGTGCTTGAGCCGGGAATGGCGTTCAGCATCGAGCCGGGCATCTACCTTCCGGGCCGCTGGGGTGCCCGTATCGAGGACATCGTGGTAGTCACCGAGACCGGCGCCACCCGGCTCAATCACCGCCCACGCGAACTCGCGACACTGCCGGCGTGACGGTACATGTGGCGGTCACCACAATGTGTCGCTGAATGTTACATGATTGATAATCATGCAACGAGAAGTTAACGCCTCTCCGTGATTGGTCACATGAAACCAGCTGTGGCGTCACGGCTGGATCCCCTAATCTGAAGAAGGCGATCAAGGGGGTTTGTCTTGGCGCGCGGACACCCGGGGAAAGCGCCAGCTCACTGACGAGCACCGTACGGTCGACCTCCAATCGCACCAACGCCATCAGTCCGCGGCAGCCGCGGAAACGCAGAGATGGGAACAGGCCATGACGATAGGCAATGAGACTGCAGACGTGCGAGAGGTTGAGTACGATCTCTTGGTGACACCGCTTGAGGTCATAGGGTGAGCGCACCACCGGAAATGATACCCTATTGCCCGCCCGGTCGGTAACCAGAAGGAGCCATGGTCAGTGCAGGGTACGGAAATCGTTGCCGATGAGCGGGAAAGTATCTCTC
>JBOHHF010000064.1:0-2746 GCA_050700495.1 Pseudonocardiaceae bacterium | reverse complement strand
GCGGGTGGAGCGGGTCACCGGCCGGGTTCGCTACCGGCGGTCTCGCAAGCGGAAGCGACTGTTCGCCCACGGGCGGGGGTTCGTCGTCGTGAACGACGGTCCCGGGTTCGCCACCCAGCTCGCCCGCTACCTCAACGGCCTGGTGAAGGGTGTGCCGGGCGGCGGCCGCCACCCTGACTGACCGGCCAAGGTCAATGGGGTGGGGGTCGGATCCCGGAGGGTTAGGGGGCGAGGTGACGGAGGGTGGGGATGCCGGCTTGCTCGGCGAGTCGGGCGGTGTGGCGGGCCCCGGGAGAGTCACCGCGGAGGAACGCCAGGCACAGATCGGCCCCGGCCTGGACCATCGCGGCGTTCCTGCGGAATCCGGCGGACCGTCCGTGCTGGTCCCAGTCGGCGGGGTGGCGCTCGACTCGTCCGCCCCAGCGGCTCCACAACAGCTCGGCGATCCGGTCAGCTCCTCGCGGGCAGCCGCCGGTGACCAGGATCGTGTCCCCGTCGTCCCATACCCATAGCAGGGCGTCGCGGATGGTCACTGGGTTGGTCCATGCCCGTGACCCGGTGATCAGAACTCGGCGGCTCATGGTGACCTCCTCGCCAGACTCCCCCGGCCTCACCCGGTCCACAGCCGAGCTCTTAAGGAGTGCCCCGGGTCAAGGGCCGCGTCGCGGTCGCGTAGCGACGGTTCTGTGTGGGGCTAGGGGTCCCCGCGCAGGTTCGCCCTTGACCCGGGGTGCGACGGAGAGACAATCGAGCCGAGGGTGAGGGGGTAGACCGCAGCGGGCCGGTGGGGTCGGTAGACGGGTCGTAACTGGTGCGTCAGTCGACGGGCACTACGTAGGTGAAGGTGTGTCGGTCCGCGGCGAACACGAAAACGCTTACTTCGGCGGGTTTCTGCGCTTTGTCGTAGAGTGTGCGGATTAGCTCGACAACGGGTGTTCCGGGAACCAGTCGGAGCTGCGATGTTTCGTGGGGAGTGGGCATTCGCGCGAGGAGCTCTTCAACGGCGATGTCGAGCTGGAGGCCGAGTTCGTCAGCGAGGTAGGCGTGGGTCCCGTTCGGGGGCTGGGTTAGCTCGGCCAGGATGGTGCCGTCAGCAAGGTCGTGGGAGAAGTAGCTGCGGGCAGTCTGGGCGGCCTCGCCGTCGATTGACAACAGGTAGCTCCGGCGGATGACGTTAGTGCCGTGGGCGACGGCTAAACGGTCGGCGGCGTGCGCTGGGGCAGGAACGCTTGCGACTTCGAGCAGCTCGGAAGATCGACGGAAGTTCTGCGCGGCGGCCTCGGCCTGGAGCGGCGCGGTGGCGGATGGTCGGCGGGAACGAAGGTGCCGGGTGGAGCCCATGCGCGCAAGTCGACGGGGTCGCCGGACGAAGACGCCCCGGCCTTGACGGGCGACGATCAATCCCTCGGATTTGAGCTGGTCGACAGCTTGACGGACTGTGCCTTGCGCGGTCCCGTACTCGTCGACCAGTGCGCGGACGGACGGGAGCGGGGCACCGTCGGTGAGGCCGCCGTCTGTGATTCGGCGGCGTAAAGCGTCGGCGATCTGTAGGTAGGCCGGGGTGGGGTCGGATGGGTTGATAGCGCTCACACGTGGTCTCTCTCCGCGCAGTTGCTCCTGGTGGTGCCAGCGTACCCGGCCTAGTTGACACGCTAACTGTGTTGGTGCACTATCACAGTTAGCACGGCAGAAATGGCGAGTGGTGACACGGAGGTGGTTGGGATGCCGCAGACGTTCAGGATTGATCAGGCTGCGACGTTCGATGGGGTGATCTTGTTGAGTGTGGAGCCGAAGGTGGCTTTCGGTGGTAGTGAGCAGGATCGCAACGGTGATGGGGTTCTGAAGTGGGAGGCGCAGGTGGTGGCTGGGTTTAAGGCGTTTAACCGCACGAACAACGAGGTGTTGAAGGTGGGAGTGGCTAGCTACACGAACCCGATGGAGGGGTTGAGCGCGTATAGCCCGGTGCAGCTGGTCGACTTCGAGGTGGGGGTGATGGCGCGGGAGCGGCGGAATAAGGACACCGGCGCGAGCGAGATGACCGGTGTGCAGATTTGGTATCGGTGCGGGGAGATCCGGTCGACAAGTGCTACCGGGAGCGTGCGGAAACTCCCGCAGCCGGAAAGCGCGTGACCGGTCATGGGCAGGGACAAACGAAGCCGGCCGGCACCAGCGGTGGGATGTGCGATTCATGGGACCTACGTGACTGCGATGCCCTGCGGTGCCTGTCGTAGGCAAGGGGAGCTGTTCCCCCGCAGCGAGGTCTACCAGACACGCCTGAAACGGGAAAGGACGGAGGGATAGATCATGGTCAAATTCGGGGAGAATAAGGAGAGCGATCGGGCGTTGTTGGAGAGCGCTCGACGGTTGGGGCAGGCGGCTTTGCATTCGGGGAGAGCCTCGGCGGAGACGGCGGAGAAACTGCGGGATCAGTTGGTCCTGATAGGGCGCGAGATAGACAGACGGAAGTAGGAGGAAGGGTGTCGGATAAGTCGGAGCGGGAACGTCCGGGTGGAGTACCTGAAAGGGCAGGGCCTCGGGAGAAGCGTGGTGGCCGCGATGAGTGAGGGCAGGGGGATAGGGCCGCTGCTGTGGATTTCGGAGGAGGCGCTGACGGCGGCGGGGGCAGCGTTCGTGGCGGCGTTGGAGTTGGCTACGGCGCATACGCCGACTGGCGATGCGCGGCATGCCTACCCGGACGAGGTGGTAGCCGCGGCGGTGGAGGCGGCGGCTCCGCTGGTGGTGGCAG
>JBOHHF010000063.1:0-18594 GCA_050700495.1 Pseudonocardiaceae bacterium | reverse complement strand
ATGGTGCACCGGGCTGGTGTTGCGGTGTGTTTGATGACGTTGGTCAGCGCCTCTTGCACGATCCGGTACGCGGAGAGCTGGACCGCCGCGGGCAGTGCTGGGATGGTCCCGCGGTCGAGCTCGACCTCGACGTTCGGCGAGTCGGGCGTTGTCGAGGGATAGGTCTGCGTCTGCTGACCGCAAGCAGAAGGCTGACCGCAAGTGCCACCAGCCCCACCACGACCACAGTCCCGTCGGAAAGTCCAAGCGCGGTACCGAAGGTGGTGGAAACGGTGCGCAGGGTGATCACTGCCACCGTCAGCACGTCGATCACGACAAGCCGCCACGGGCGCTGCCGAAACCGCCGGGGCAACACGCCGGAATCGGCCTCAGCGGGTTCGGTTACATCGGTCACGGTAGCCGCAATCAGCGGTCCGGCATATCGGACCTGGATCCGATCCCGAAACCCGGACCCTGCTCCGATGTGCGCGCCCCCCGCACACGGCAGCATTGCCAGCATGATCGAGACACGCGAGCTGACCAAGGACTGCGCCACCCAGAAACTGACCGAGCAATTCCAGCGCGACGTGTTTGTGCGCTCACCCCGCCGCAGCGGATTGACCAGGGTACTGACCGGCATGGGCGCCACGGTGCTCGCCGAACCCGATGGAGGGCTGTCAGTCACCGGCATGGACGCATGGAGAATCGCATCAGCCGCCGCAGCGCATTACATACCGATCCAGGAGTTGACCCCACGCAGCGCGTCACTCGACGACTCCCACCACTCCACGTTGACACCTCCGGCGCGTCGGCGTGATTGGCCGGGACTGAGGAAGGTCTCCGGTGGTCAGGCCTCCTGGTGTTGCTGGGCGAGCAGGGTTTGCAGGGTGCGGTGCTTGGCCGGGTCGTAGGGCACGTGATCGCACCAGCAGCGCCAGATGATAGGCACCTAGGCTCGGGCCACGATGCGTACGGCGTGTGGGTGCTCGCAGCCACGGGCGATTGCGTCGTTGTACAGCTTGGCGGCCCAGGGACTGCACACCAGCCGACGCCGACCAATGCGCACCGTATCGGCCAGCACGAACGCATCGGAGTGATCGTCTTTTACCGGCCGAACCATAGCGCGACCGCAGGCTCTTCAACTGTCCGGGTGGGATCACGTACACCCCCAGTTTACCGCCAGCAGCGCGTCAACAACCGGGCCGTCGGGGCGTTCGATGCCCACCTCGATGACGTCGGCGGCGAGCAGTCGGCGCACCAGGCGCGCGCAGGCCGGTCGCGGTGTATTCGATACTGGATCCCATAGGACTCATCGCGGACCAAGCTCGAGCACACAGAGCTATGGTCCGGTGGCCACCAGGCAGATTGCGCATCCCGACACCGAGAACTCCACCCTGCCGTGGCCAGATGTTGGGGGTGAAGGCGTGGATGGCGCCGACGGCGTCGGTACGCACGAGCATCGCCCATCGCAAATAGCATGCGCAAACGCCCATACGCGCCACGGCGCGCTCACGCGATCCGGCTGCAGACGGGGCGCATCATGTGAGCTAAAGCGCCGTAAGTTGGTCTGCTCGGTGTTGGTGACGAAGGAGGATCATGTCGGTCGTCGAGCTCAATGGGATTCGACTCAGCTACCGGGTGACGGGCTCCGGTGAGCTGGTGGTGCTGGTGATGGGCACGGGCAGCCCTGGTCGAGTGTGGCAGTTGCACCAGGTTCCGGCGCTGGTCGCGGCCGGCTACCGGGTGGCCACCGTGGACAACCGTGGCATCCCGCCATCGGACGAGTGCGCCAGCGGGATGACTATCGATGACCTGGTGGGCGATACCGCGGCGTTGATCGAGCACCTGGGTGACGGGCCGGCGCGGGTGATCGGTACTTCGTTGGGCTCCCGGATTGTGCAGGAGTTGGCGTTGGCGCGTCCGGATCTGGTGTCGCATGCAGTGATGATGGCTGCGCACGGGCGGACTGACCCCGTGCAGTCCATGCTGTCGGCGGGGGAGCGTGCCCTGTTCGACGCGGGGATCGAGCTGCCGCCGATATACTATGCGGCGATCACTGCGTTGCTGAATCTGTCGCCGCAGACGCTCAACGCTCGCCCAGCGGTGCAGGAATGGCTCGATTTGTTCGAGGTCTCCGGATCTGGCATCAGCGCCGGCGTGCGGGCTCAGCTCGAGGTGGAGGACTTCCCTGACCGGCTGGCCGCCTACGGCAGGATCAGGGTGCCGAGTCTGGTGATCGGTTTCGCCGATGACCTGATGATCCCGTCGTATCTGGCTCGTGAGGTGGCCGAGGCGATCCCAGGGGCTCGGTATGAGGAGATCGAGGGTTGCGGACATTTCGGCTACCTCGAACACCCCGCCGAGGTCAACAAGCTGCTCGTGGAGTTCTTCGCCCTCACGTGACCAGTGCCATTTGCGTAGCAAGCTAGCCCGGCGGGCGGTCGAGCTAGCCCGGCGATCGTGCGACCCGGGTGGACATGCCGGGTAAGGGCTGACCGCGTATGTCAACAACTTGTTGAAACGCGCTCGCCGATCGAAGGGAAACCGCTGGTCGAGGACCACTTTCCACAAGATTATCGGTAGTGGGCAAATCAGATATCTCGGCTACCGGGCGCAGTTGAGCACCGCAGCCAGGTTGAGCACCCTAGGGAGGCCCGCTCGGGGTCAGCAAGGCCAGCGCTCGGTATGGCCCGCCCGGTAACGCTTGTCGCCCGTCGGCGATAAGCAGGTGAGCGGGAAATTGGAGCCCTGATGACCGCCCCCCGACGTCCCTGCAGCAGCCGCCCGGCGGACCGTCTGGGTGATCGACTTCGACATCCCAGGGAATCTTCGACACCCAGTAGTAGCAAATGGAGGTTATGCGGCAGTGCGCAGGTTAGCAATCCTCCTGGCTGTGACAGCAATGGCTGGCGAGGTGCTCGGTGGCTGCGGCGGAGAGTCTACCGTCGGCGCAGCGGCTCCCTCGGCCCCCGCGGTCAGCAGCGCGCCCGCTGGCCCGTCAGTCCTGCCTGCCCCGGCCGGGCCGGCCACCCGCACGATTAGCATCATGGTGCGCGGCGGGCAGCCCAGCGGGGAAACCGGCCGGGTGAAGGTGGCGCTGGGCACCCCGATCACCCTGGCGGTGAGCAGTGATGTGGCCGATAAGGTCCACCTGCATGGCTACGACAAGGAGGCGCAGATCCCGGCGGGCGAGACCGGTTCGGTCAGCTTCACCGCCGATATTCCCGGGGTATTCGAGGTCGAGTTGCACGAGTCCGGCTTGCAGCTGCTGCAGCTGCAAGTGAACTGATGATCCTCGCTCACGGCGTCGGTACCCGCACCGATCTACCGCTGCCAGTCTGGCTGGCCGCGCTCGGTGCCGGGATGGCACTGATGATCTCGTTCGTGGTGCTCGCGGTGTTGTGGCGCCGTCCCCGCCTGCGGGGTGATGCAGGCTGGCCACTGCCCCGTTCGCTGACCAGAATGGCCGATGCCGCTGCCACCCGAATCCTGCTGCAGGGCCTCACCCTCGCCGCCGTGGTCGGGGTCTGCGTGGTCGGCTTCGCCGGTCCCCAGGTGTCTGACGACAACCTCGCACCGTGGGCGTTCTTCGTCACCTTCTGGGTGGGGCTGGTTCCGGCCTCGTTGGTGTTCGGGCCGGTCTGGCGAGTGCTCAACCCGCTGCGGCTGGTGCACGCTGGGTTTGCCGCGGTGTTGCGCATCGACCTCGAGCACGGCCTGCGGCCGCTGCCGTCGTGGCTCGGGTACTGGCCCGCGGCGGCCTCGCTGGCCGCTTTCAGCTGGTTCGAGCTGGTGTGGTACCCGGACCGGATGGATCCTCCGGCGGTCGCCATCTTTATCACGAGCTACGCGGTGGTACACACCGGGGGCGCGCTGGTGTTCGGGAGACGGTGGTTCGCCTTCGGTGACGGCTTCGAGGTTTACTCGACGCTGCTCGGGTCGCTGGCCCCGCTGGCGCGCCGCGCGTGCGACCGTGCCCTGGTACTGCGCAATCCCCTGCACGGGATGGAGACGGTGCCGGGCGGGCCGGGTCTGGTGGGCGTGGTGGTGGCGCTGGTCGGTGCGACCGCCTACGACGGCCTCTCCCGGACGTCGTGGTGGGAGACGAACGTGTCCTACAGCCTGGTGAACGTCACCCTCGGGTTGTTCTGGACCATGCTGCTGATCGGGCTGGTGTTCCTGCTCGGCACCTGGAGCCTGGTGGGGCCGAAGCCGAACCCTGGCGCGCTTGCCCTGGGTGTACCCAACGCAGGCGTGTTCGCGCACATCCTGGTGCCGATCGCCGCCGGGTACGCGATGGCGCACTACTTCTCGCTGCTGATTTTCGACGGCCAGTTGACGCTGATCCTGGCCAGCGACCCGTTCGGCAGCGGCGCTGACCTGTTGGGAACTGCGGCGCGCAACATCGACTACACCGTGCTCAGCACGTCGGCCATCGCGGCGGTTCAGGTGATGGCGATCGTGCTCGGGCATCTGGTGGCGGCGGTGGGCGCGCATGACCGGGCGGTCCGGCTGCTACCGTCGGGATCCGCGGTGCGCACCCAGTACCCGTTGTTGGCTGTGATGGTCGTGCTCACCATGGGCGCGGTCGGGTTGGCCTTCGCCGGGTGATGTCAGCGCTAAGTAAGTAGTCAGGCGGTCCGGCGAGACTCGCTGGAATGGTGTCGCGGCTGACGGCGCGCCGTAGACCTTGGCGAAGTGAGCCGAGATCTTCCCTGTTGTCAGTCCCCGGGCGGTCGCGACAGTCCAATCGCATCGATGCCGGCGAGGCGGCGCTGGCGTTGTTCGCACGATGATCGGTACGAAGGTGCGCTCCCTGTCCCGCGGCATCTCGATCTGCACAGGGCCGATCGCGCACCCGAGTATATCGAGCAGAAACCTGCAGTCAACTCGACGGGAAGCGACCAGGGAGTTGTTACGGAAACGCGGTGGGCGGCGATGAACGTACGATGAGTACAACCAGAAGTGGTGGTGGCGCCATCGTCGACGCGAAGCATGCTCCTACAGTATTGATCCGGACGCTCGGGGCGTTCCAGGTGATCCGCGATGGCACGCCGGTCCCCAGCGTCGTCTGGCAATCGAAGAAGGCCCGGGACCTATTGAAGATCCTCATCGCGCGGCGCAAGGCAACCTCCCGCGAACAGCTGATAGAGTTGTTGTGGCCGAAGGTAGATCCGGCCAAGGCTGGTAACCGACTGTCGGTGCTGCTTTGGACGCTACGTAACGTGCTGCAGCCTCACGCTAGTGCGGGGCCGCTGGCCAGCAATGCTGGCATGGTGTGGCTGGATCGCGCCCATGTCAACGTCGACGTCGAGGAGGCGCACACCAACGCCACTGTCGCTCTTGCCGCCCACCGGGGCGGGCAGCCGGATGCCACAGAGCGACTGAGGGCAGCCGTAGCCGCCTACACCGGAAACTTCCTGGAAGAAGATGCCCACCAGGACTGGGCCACACCGCTGGCCGAAGAGGTTCGGGCCACCCACATCGCCTTGCTGCGGGCGCTGGCGGCCCGGCTGCGGCAGACCGGTGACATCGATGGAGTGATACGATATCTGCTGCAGCTGCTCGGGCAGGACCCTTTTGACGAGCAGGCTCACCTTGACCTCGTAAACATACAGTTTGACGCCGGTCACCTCGGTGAGGCACGCCGCCACTACCGTAGCTACGTGAGACGAATGAAAGAGATCGACGTCTACCCGCAACCGCTACCCCAAGGGCGGCGTAGGAAATAACCGGGACCAGTGCGCGCTACCTATCCAACGACGATCTCCTGCAATTTCTGCTGTTATTGGCCTACCCCTAAACTGTCCTGTCATTTCTCGGCCGAGCGACGTCACTGCGTACACCGGTAAGGAAACTCAATCGGCGATGCGCGCCGATCGCATCCTTGTCATGGACGGGGCCGACACTGTCCCTGGCAGCCACCAAGATCTGCTCACCAGCAACAACCTCTAAGCCGACCTCGTCGGGTACTGGGACCGCACCATTGGGCCTGATCGGCTCGCTGCAGGAGCGCCCTGAGCCTGGCGAGGTGGGAGCCACCGGCCTCAATCTAGCCTGCTCTCCGCACGGTCCAGGCGACGCATCAGCATGCTCGCCACCGCCAGATACTCGAAAGTCTCGTCCACCGTGGCAGGAATAGTTCTACCGGTGCTGTATGGGTCTCTTAGCCGCGGGTCTCGTAGTCCCAGCACGGCACCGATGAACAAGAGCCGGAAACCCTCGCGCTCGTCCTCAGCCGCTGGGCCAGCTGTCGTAGTGATGTCGAGACGCGGCGGCCGCGCGCCGAACACCGACTCCATCAGCGTCTGCCCGGAATTATCGTTTGCCGTCAGAAACTGGATCCGTTCTTCGACCAATCGCAACGCCTCGAGGACGGCCTCGGACGTCCGCCCGCCCTTTGCTAGCGCAAGGGCGGTGGACATCGTAGGGTGCAAGGCTGGCGCCGTGACCTCCGGGATCGCCGCCCGCCCACTCGACACGCAGGTAACTTCGATGTGATCTGTAACGGCACTTGCACCTAGCATGTGCGGATGGATGACGTCGATCACGGTCATCATTCGTGGCTCGTCGTTTGGCGGGCGATGCTCTACGTAGTCTCCCATCTGCACGTTCGTCCCGATCGGCAGGCGCAGTGTGTTGCCCTCCACTCGAGCCGGGGACCCCAGGCGTCTTTCCATGCCCTCACGTTGTCGCCGAATCAGCGTGACGAACGTGGTGAAGAAGATCATCTCACGCTCGCAAGAATGCGATAAGGCGGGTCAACGGTGTCCTTTCAGGCCAGGCCCCCAACCCACTTATCGCGCCTAGACATACCGCTGTTACCGGGGATTGGTCTGATCAACGTCGCAGATGGACCGCGCCCAGTCCTGATCAAGCCCAATTCTGATCAAGCACAATCCCGATCGGCGGAACTCGCCACGACCCCCTCGTGCTGGGTGCAGGTCAGCCATCAGCGGCCGGGTGCGCGGCTGCGTTTTATCTGCCTGCCCGCACGAGCCCCCTATCGGGGGCTGGAGCCGGTGCACCCGTTCGCCTCCGGATACCGAGCGCCCCCTCTGCCGAGCCGCTCGTCGGACCGGCATAACCCTGCCCGACCCGGAGTTTCTCGCCGCCGTCGGGGAACTGGGTGGGATTCCACTGGAGCTGCTGGCCGAGCGCGAGTTCCTGGACGCGATGCTGCCCACGCTGCGTGGCGACTGCACCCTGGCCGAGACGTACCCAGCAAGAAGATCACGCAGGGCAAGAGCGTGGCTGGGGCCGCCTCGCACGAGGTGATATGTCCGAAATGCCACGTGTCACGGTATTCCGGCAGTACGCTATGGGGGTGACCGATACCACGATCAAGGTCGGCAGCGCAGTCCGCGACCGGTTTGCTGTGCTCGCACCCAGCGTGGGGTGACGATCCGGAGCTGGTGGCGGGGTTGGCGTGGGCGACCCCGAACCGGGAGGAGCTGGCGGGCGCGCATGCGATCAACGCCGACCGACCCGCCGCTGGGTGGCTCACCGAGCGGTCCGTGCTCGCTGTCGTTCCTGGCTGAGGGCGGCCGAATGGGCAAGTTGATCGCCGCCCACGACTGGGCGGCCACGTCGATCGGTGCGATCGCGGACTGGCCGCACAGCCTGCGCACCGCCGTGGGGATCTGCGTGACCTCCCGACACCCGATGGTGATTTGGTGGGGCACGGAGCTGGTGCTGATCTATAATGACGCGTGGATGCCGATCCTGGGACCCTCGAAGCACCCGGCGCTGGGCAAGCCCGGGGCGCAGGTGTGGCCGGAAATATGGCACATCATCGGCGCGCAGATGTGGCACGTGCTGAACAGCGGCGAGGCGACCTGGTCGGACGACCAGCTGTTGCCGGTCTACCGGTACGACTACTTGGAAGAGTCGTATTTCACCTACTCCTACAGCCCGATCCACGACGAGACCGCAGCGGTGAGCGGGGTGTTCACCGCAGTCACCGAGACCACCACCCGGGTCCTGGGCGAACGCCGGCTCAGCACGCTGCACACCCTGGGTGAACTGTCCGTGGTGCAGACCACAAGCGTGGAGCAGGCCTGCGCCGCGGCGATGGAGGTGCTCGCGGGCAACCGGGCCGACATCCCGTTCGCGCTGGTCTACCTCCTGACCCCGGACGGAACTGGCGAGCGGCTGGCCGCTCAGGGCCTCGCCAGCGACCACGCGATGCCCACCTCCCTGCCGAGCCCGGAGATCGGATCGTCGATCTGGCAGGCCGTCACCTCGAGGCAGACGCAGCTCATCTCCGGGATCGCGACCCGGCTACCCGGGTTGGCCCAGCCGGGAGCCAGCACGGTCGGTGACACCGACGTCGACACTGTGCTCGCGATCCCGCTGGCCGGATCCCGCCAGCGGGATCGGCCGATCGGGGTGCTCGTCGCCGGCGTCAGCCCCTACCGGGCACTCGACGAGGACTACCGGGCGTTTCTGCACCTCGTCGCCCGCCAGTTCAGCACCGCCATCACCGACGTGCAGGCCTATGAAGCCGAACGAAGCCGTGCCGAGGCACTCGCCGAGCTGGACCGGGCCAAGACCGAATTCTTCACCGGGGTCAGCCACGAGCTGCGCACCCCGCTGACCCTGATCGCCGGTCCCGCCCAAGACGCCCTCGACGACCCCGACCATCCCTTGCCCGCGCAGCAGCGGACCCGGCTGGAGCTGGTCCGGCGCAACAGCAGCCGGTTGCGCCGGCTGGTCGACACCATCCTCGACTTCACCCAGCTCGAAGGCGGCCAGCTCGTCCCGGATCGCACGGCGGTGAACCTCGCCGCTCTCACTCGTGGCATCGCCGAATCCTTCGCCCCCGCTGCTGCCCGCGGCGGCCTGGAGTTCGTGCTGGACTGCCCGCACCTGCCCATCGGGGTGCTGGTCGACCCGGACATGTGGGAAAAGATCGTGTTGAACCTGCTGTCCAACGCGGTCAAGTACACGCTCGAGGGACGGATCAGCGTCCACTGTCGCGTCGGCGTTGATGACGCTGTCACGCTGGTCGTCGCCGACACCGGAGTCGGGATCCCGGCCGCCGACCTGCCACGGGTGTTCGAACGCTTCCACCGGGTCCGCGGCGCGCAGGCGCGCAGTTTCGAAGGCTCCGGCATCGGCCTGGCGCTGGTCGCCGAACTGGTCGGCCTGCACGGGGGCGACGTGCGGGTCGACAGCACCCCCGGCGCTGGGTCCACCTTCACCGTCCGCCTGCCCGCCTCTGCGCGCACCGATCTGCCGCTGGCCGGCACCCGGGCGTCGTCGTCGGTGGGCCTGTTCCTCGACGAAGCGCTCCAGTGGAGCGACGACCACCAGCAGGCCGACTACCCGGCCGGGGCCAATCCCGCCCGGGTCGAGACCGGAACCACCGCCGGCGCGACCGTGCTGGTCGCCGAGGACAACCCGGACCTGCGACGGTTCATCGCCGGGCTGCTGCGACCCCACTACACCGTGCGCGTCGCCCCCGACGGCAAGATCGCGCTCGACCTCACCCGCCGCAATCGCGTCGACCTCGTGCTCACCGACGTGATGATGCCCCACCTCGACGGGTTCGGGCTGATCGCCGCGCTGCGCGCCGATCCCCCCACCGCAGGGATGCCGGTGATCCTGCTGTCGGCTCGCGCCGGAGAAGAGGCCGTCGCCGAAGGTCTCGCCGCCGGTGCGGACGACTACCTGACCAAGCCGTTCTCCTCTCACGACCTGCTCGCCCGGGTCCGCTCGAACCTTGAGCTCGCCCGGCTGCGCAACCACGAGGCCACCTGGCGCACCGCTGTGGTCAACTCCCTGCAGGACGGCTTCTACATCTTCGATCTCGATTCCGCCGCCATCATCGAGATCAACCCAGCGATGACCGAGCTACTGGGCCTGCGCCCCGAGGATCTGCCCTGTGCGCCGCCCTACCCGTTCTACCCCACCGAGGAAGAGGACCCCCAGGAGTTGGCGCGGCTCCACGACGCCTATGCCGTAGCGATCACCACCGACCGCGGCCAGATCGTGGTGCCGCTACGCCACATCACCACCCGAGCCCGGATCTGGGTGTCGATCTCCTACAACGCGCTGCTTGACCGCAACGAGGATCGCCGGCTGATCATCGCCACCATGCGCGACATCACCGCCGAACGCCTTGCCGGCGAGCGGGATGCCGCGCTGGCGCGCCTGGCCGGGCAACTCACCGGCATCACCGACAGCGCCCGCATCCTTCAGATCGGCCTGGCCGAACTCCGCTCGCTGTGGCAGGCGCGACGGGCCTCGGTCCTCGCCTGGAACGAGCACGGTGAACCCCGCACGGTTGCAACCACCGACGCGACCACATCGCCGATCCCGGAGTTACCGCCTTCGATAACACGTGACGCCCGCGGAGCCGGGGACGCCGTCGTCGTCACCAGCCCCCACACCACTGCCGAAGACCAGGCGCCGGTCCTCGGCGTCGGCGCTGTGATCTCCGATAGCGCCGAACCCACGATCGTCTGGTTGGAGTTCCCAGGACCGCGACCGGCTCCTGCCGCGGAACGCTCCCTGCTTACCCTGCTGTGCAGTTACCTGCAGCGGGCCCTGGCCCGGGCCCGCGCCTACGACGAGCAACGCACCGTGGCGCTGGCCCTGCAGCGTTCCATCCTGGGGCCCACTGACCTGCCCGCCGGTTTCGCCGCCCGGTACGAACCCGCGTCCGACACCCTCGAGGTGGGCGGGGACTGGTACGACGTGATTGCCCTGCCCGACGGCCGGATCGGTGTCGTCGTCGGTGATGTGGTCGGCCGCGGCCTGCCCGCCGCCGCGGTCATGGGGCAGGTGCGCAGCGCGGGGCGCGCACTGCTGCTGGAGAACAGCACCCCCGCCCAGGTGCTCACCGCGCTGGACAAGTTCGCTTCGCTGGTGGCAGGAGCGCGCTGCAGCACCGCCTTCTGCGCCGTCCTCAACCCGCGCGCCCGCATCCTGCGCTATAGCAGCGCCGGGCACCCCCCGGCGATCCTGGTCGACGCCGCCGGCGCTCACCACCTACTCGAGCACGCCCAGTGGCGGCCACTGGCCGTCGTCAACGGCGTCGACCGCCCCGAGGCCGACGCGGCGCTGCCGGCCGGGTCTACCCTGCTGCTCTACACCGACGGCCTGATCGAACGCCGCCGGGAATCCCTCGACGTCGGCATCAACCGGGCCGTCACGGCCCTGGTAACCGGCCGGGAGCTAGCCCCCGACGACCTTGCCGACCGACTCACCGCTGCGCTGCTCGCCGACGGCCACACCGACGACGTGGCCTTCCTGATCTACCGTCAGCCTCGCCAGCCATAGCCACTGGAGCCGTTCTGGCGGTCTGGTGTGGTCGAAGTGAGCCGGATCAACCCGGCGCCTGGCGGCGCTGATCAGCGGCTTCCGGGTCGGAGCGCGACGAGCGACTCGAACCCCGATAGCTCGATGAGTCGGCGGGTGGGCGAGTCGGGCGGCACGATGAGTTCCAGCACGATCCGTAGTGCCTGTAGCCGAGAGGCCAGCGCGAACAGGATCCTTATTCCGGCGCTGTCCAGGTAGGTGAGATCGGTCAGGTCGACCGACACCGTTGCCGGCCGATGCGACACCGCTTCCCGGAGCTCGTCCTCGATGGCTGCGGCGTTTGCCAAATCGATCTCGCCGCTGAGAGCGATGCGCATCGACCCGTTCTCGGCGCTGGTCTCAACCTTCGCGGCGGTCATTGAGGTGCCTGCTCGGCGAGGCGACGACGGATGACGACGTCGGTTCCGGTCAGGCCATGATCGATACGCAGATCGTCGCTGCAGGTCTGCATGAACAGCATCCCTCGTCCTCGGTCCTCATCGTGGGGCGGGCGCCATCGGCCCGTATCGCGGACGGTGGCTAGCACATCCGGCAGCTGCAGCTCCATATGCACCGTCACGGTACCGCCATCAGTTCCGTAGGCGTGCTCAACGGCGTTGGTGCAGGCTTCACCGATCGCGACGAGCAGGTCGGCAATCACACGCGGCGCGGCGCCGACCGCCGACAGCCAGCGGCGCACCGCAACGCGGATATCCCTCAGCGCCCATGGCAGCGCTGGCACGACAAGGTCTAACGGACCAATCTCGCCACTGTCTTGGCGGCGCACTGCCAGCATCGCAACATCGTCTCCAGGGGGATCATCACCCACGAGCCGGGCCATGACCTTCGCGCAGACGGAGTCCACCGGGCCGGCCTCTACCGACTCACACAGGCGCTCGAGGCCGACGTCAAGCAAGGTGTCTCGGCTCTTAACCAGGCCGTCAGTGTAGAAGCAGAGTAACGCGCCCGGCGGAAGGGTGATGGTGGTCGCCCGGCGTCGCAGCCCACGGCGTACACCCACCGGATGGTCGCTCGGCACGTCGAGGAGGGCCGCAGTTTGCTTGTGCAGGGCAAGCACCGGTGGAGGATGGCCCGCCGAGGACAGGTGCAGCCGCTCAAACGATGGCTCGAACATCGCCAAGAGCACCGTGGCCATCATCTCGGGCTCGAAGTGCTGCACCTGCTGGTCAAGCCTGTCGAGCACCTCGGTGGGATCACCGCCAAGGAGTGCGTAGGCGCGCAGCGCGCTGCGCAGCCGGCCCATCACGTCGGCGGCCCCAAGGCCGCGCCCGGCCACATCTCCGATCACGATGCACAACCAGCCCGACGGAAGAGTGAAGACGTCATACCAGTCGCCGCCGACCCCGCCATTCTTCGCCGGAACGTAGCGGGCGGCCAACTCAAGGCCTGGAACCACTGGCAGCCGGGCTGGCACCAGGCTGCGCTGAAGTACCGCCGCCGCAGCCCGTTCGGCCCAGGCGCGCCAGGATTGGATGGCCGAAGCGATCGGGTCGGCCTCAGTCTTGAGGAGGTTGACGTCGTCGCCGGTGAACGGGCGGCCGTCGAGTCTACCGACGTGAAGGACACCGATGACCGTCTCGCTGTTCAGCAGTGGTACTCCAAGTAGGGAAGAGATCCCATGCTTCCCAAAGATCGGATCGAGCACGTTTGTGTGATCGACCGGATCAATGATCACGTGCCTTTTCTCGGCCGCGATGCGACCGGCGAAACCCTTCCCCATCGGGATGCGAATCCCCTGACGGACCACCGCTTCGATTCCCCTGGCAGCGGTAGCGACAAGCTGCTGGGCGGAGGAGTCGAGCAGGTACACGGTGGCGGTGTCGACCTGAAGGAGCCCGCACACCCGGTTGAGCGGGTCGGCCAGGAGGTCCTCGACGTCGAGGTGAGCGAGTGCGGCGTCGGTCACGGACCCGATCTGGCGCAATCGGTCGTCCTCGGCATCCGACATGTTGCTCGGGTCACCTCGCGCTGGCACGATCGGAGCATAACCCACTTTTGGTGCAACAAACCCATATCACCGAACTTGATGCCAGCTGCCAGCACTGCCACACCGTTGGTGCGGCAGCCGCAGTGTGTGATGTTGGGTGTCGGGATCACCGAGACGTACTCCGGGCCGGCGAGGTGTTCGCGTCCGATGACCACCAGGATGAGCAGCAGCGCGACCCCCGCGGAGTTTCAGGATTCCGGCAGGTTGTCGGCGACCACCGCCCCGCGCTGTCCCATCGGCCGCGGCTCCCCGATGGTGGTGTCGCACGCGGTCTGCCGCTCAGCCTCGGAGTTGATCTCCGCTCCGAGCAGCACAACGTAGGACGTCAGAAACAACCACAACAGAAGCACGATCACGCCGGCCAATGCGCCGTAGGTTTTGTTGTAGTCACTGAAGAAGTTGATGTAAAGGCTGAACCCGGCACTGCCGGCCAACCACAGCAGCGCCCCGACCACGCTGCCCAGTGTGACCCAGCGGAACTTCGCCGGGTTTCGGTCCGGAGCCACCCGGTACAGCGCTGCCAGGCCGGCAACGACCAGGGCGAAGAGCAACGCCCACCGTGACACCTGAGCGAGAGCCGTCCCGACCGGGCCCAGGGGTACTACCTGCAACACCACCGGCACGACGGCGATCAGCGCCAGAGTCAGTATCAGGAATACGACCGCCCCCACGGTGAGCAGCAACGCGACCACGCGGAGTTTCACAAAGCCCCGCTTTTCCTTCTCGTCGTATGCGAGATTCACCGCCATCATCAGGTTCGAGGTGCCACTCGACGCGCTCCACAGCGCCACCAGCAGCGAAACGACCAGCCCGATCGTCAGCGCCCCATCGCTACTCTGCGTGATAGCAGTCAGTTGATCGAAGACCAGCTGCTGGGAGGCTTGCGGAAGCCCCAGCATGAAGCTGCGCACCTGCTCGGTGATCTGCACGGGATCGGCCACCAGCCCCACCAGCGTCACCAGTGCGATCAAGGCGGGGAACAACGCCAGAAACATAAAAAATGCCACCCCGGCCGCCAGCAGCGAGATGTTGTGTTCTTGGCTCTCGCGTATCGCGCGGCCCAACACCTCCCGCCACCCCCGCAGCGGGATCTGTGTGGGCGAGTCCGCTTGCATGCCTGCTTGGACGCCTGCTTGGACGCCTGCTTGGACGCCGATGTCTGGCCACCGGTCTCCGGTGCCGGGCCGGCTGTCCACACTCCCGCTTCGGGTCATGCTCCCTCTCTTCCCCGATTGCGGGAATTCCATGCGACAGATTCATGCGGCAAGTGCACCGTGCGTGACGCCGTGCAGACCGGGTATCCCATCGGCGTCCGGTGAACCAGTGGCCAGGGAGGCGCGGTGCGGTTACGGCGGGTGCAACCACACAGTCCCGGGTATTCCCGCCAGCGTCGTGGACGGGGCTTCAGCTACCACGACTCCGACGGTGCCGTGATCACCGATGCCGCCACCCTGCGGCGGATCCGGGCGCTCGCAGTGCCCCCTGCCTGGCGCGACGTGTGGATCTGCCCGCTGTCCGGGGGTCACATCCAGGCGGTGGGCACCGACGACGCCGGGCGCCGCCAGTACCGCTACCACGACGAGTGGCGGCGGCGGCGCGACGCGGAGAAGCACGACCGGGTGCTGCGGCTGGGCCGGCGGCTGCCTGCGGTGCGGGCGCACATCCACGAGCAGCTCGTGGGTCGGGGCCTCAGCGCTGACCGGGTGCTGGCTGCGGCGCTGCGGATGCTGGACATCGGTGTCTTCCGGGTGGGCGGCGACGAGTACGCGCCCGGGCCCGATGACGACGAAGGCAGCTTCGGCCTTGCCACCGTGCGCCGCGAACACGTGCGGCTCCGGCGCGACGGCATCGAGCTGCGATACCCGGCAAAGGGTGGCATCCAGCGGGCGATCACGTTGCAGGATCCGGCCCTGCACGCCGTGGTGGGTTCCTTGCTGCGACGCAGGGGCGGTGGGCAGGACCTGCTGGCCTACCGCGCGGCGCAGGGCTGGCATGACGTGCGCGCCGAGGACATCAACGTCCGCCTCAAGGAATTGGCCGGTGACGAGTTCAGCGCCAAGGATCTGCGGACCTGGAATGCGACGGTGCTCGCCGCGGTCGCGTTCGCCGAGAGCGCGGCCGGTGGGGTGCCCACATCGCAGCGCGGCCGCGCCCGGGCGATCAACGCCGTGCTCGACGAGGTGGCCGAGCACCTGGGCAACACCCGCGCGGTGGCGCGATCGTCCTACGTGGACCCACGGGTGGTGCAGCGCTACGTCGAGGGGAGAACCATTCTGGCTGCGGTGCGCCGCGCCGGATCCAGCGACCTCCTCGACGAGGATGTCCGAACCCACCTGGAACGGGCACTGTTGCGTTTGCTAGGCACCTGAACGTCGCCACTGCTTCAAGATCGCATAAGGAAAGGGATAAGACTAACCCGGTAGCGACAGTTCGAACACAGGCGTCCAGGGTATGCCGCAATGAGTCCGGTAACCTGCCGCAGCTGCGCCGAACCAGCACCCCCCGGCCGTCCCAAGCCTGCCGAGCTCGACACCAGAGCTGCCCGCGACATGGCTGACAACCTGGTGTTGAGCTCGGGAACCTAGGAGCAGCGGAAATCGGCGGTGCTCCATGGTCGCCGCTGTGACGCTCTCCAGTTCGCGTCCGACCCGTCTCACGATCCGCAGGGAAGCCTTCCCGTCGACACGGCTGTCCGTACGAGTGTCGAACTACCGTCCGCGCTGAGCGACAGGACGCCCCTCACGGTTGCAAGAGGATTTTGATGGCGCCGTCCTGTTTCTTCTGGAACGTCTCGTACGCCTGCGGCGCCTGGTCCAAGGGCAGGGTGTGGGTGGCGAAACCCTCCACACCGAGCGGGTCGGCATCGGTGAGCAACGGCAGGATGTCATCCACCCACCGCTTGACGTTCGCCTGACCCATGCGCAGCTGGATCTGCTTGTCGAAGAGCGTCAACATCGGCAGCGGGTCGGTCATGCCACCGTAGACACCGATCACCGAGATCGTGCCGCCCCGACGCACGATGTCTATCGCCAGGTAGAGGGCGTTGAGCCGGTCGACGCCCGCCTTCTGCATCATCGACGCGGCCAGCGCCTTGGGTAGCAGACCGGCTGCCTGCTGGGCTACCTTCGCACCGGGTGAGCCGTGCGCCTCCATTCCGACGGCGTCGATGACGGCGTCCGGTCCACGGCCCGCGGTCATCCCACGGATCACCGCGGCGAGATCATTCTGGTGGTCGCGTAGATCGAGCGTCTCGACACCGTGCAGCCGGGCACGCGCCAACCGCTCGGGCACCAGATCGACGCCGATCACCCGCCCGGCGCCCCGGTGCCGTGCGATACGTGCGGACATGTCGCCGATCGGACCCAGGCCCAGCACCACGACGCTCCCGCCGGCCGGAACGCCGGCGTACTCGACCGCTTGCCATGAGGTGGGCAGCACATCGGAGAGATAGACGAATCGCTCGTCGGGCGGCCCGTCGGGCACCGCGATCGGCAACGTGTTGCCGAAGGGAACCCGCAGATACTCGGCCTGACCTCCCGGCACCTGCCCGTAGAGCTTGCTGTAACCGAACAGCGCAGCTCCCATGCCCTGGTCGCGGACCTGAGTCGTCTCACACTGCGAATGCAGACCCTGCCCGCACATGAAGCACGTCCCGCAGGAGATGTTGAACGGGACCACCACGCGTTGCCCGGGACGGATCGCGGTGACCTCGCTGCCGACCTCCTCGACGATCCCCATCGGCTCGTGGCCGAGGATGTCACCCTCGTCCAGAAACGGACCGAGCACCTCGTAAAGGTGCAGGTCAGACCCGCAAATCCCGGTCGACGTGATGCGCACGATCGCATCCGTCGGGTACTCGATCTTCGGATCGGGGACGGTGTCGACACGGACGTCGCGCTTGCCGTGCCATGTCACTGCCCTCATGTGCAGCCTCCTTGATATCTGACAGTGGCGTGGGCATGCCCCGTGTCGCGATGGTTCAAACCGTCCAGTGACGACGTCGGGTTCACGATCCCCACCAACGGGTCGACGTACTGGAATGGTGAGACCATGAACTCCACCGACTACAAGGATCTGGAGAAAAATCCGGAGGCGGTGCGCTCGGCGACGGACACGCTGGCAAGAAACGTCGCCCATCTTGTGCGGCTGCTGCAGGATCACCAGTACCCGCCTGCCTGATCACTGGCGCGACTGAGTATCACCAACGGTGACCGTATAGTTTCCCTCTGTGACGAATAGGGTAACTGGACTGCTGTGAGCCACAGCTCAAGCCGCCGTGATGCAGAGGCTGCCGTGCCTTACCCGTTGCGCGTGGCAGCAGCGGTGTCCTGGCGCGTGCTGGCGGTGCTCGGGATGGTCATCGTGGTCGGATATGTGTTGGCCGCCTTATGGGTGGTGGTGATCCCGGTAGCGGTGGCGTTGCTGCTCACCGCGCTGTTGGGGCCGGTGGTGGACTGGTTGACCAGACACCGGATACCCCGAGGGCTCGCCACCCTGGTGGTACTGATCGCCGGCTTGTCACTGATCGGCGGGCTGTTGGGGTTCGTGATCCAGGCCTTCGTGGCTGGCCTGCCCGCACTGCGGGTCCAGATCACCAACAGTGTGGGGGCAATCCGGGAGTGGCTGCGGGATCCTCCCTTCGGGCTGCCCCCGATGAGCCTGCAGAGCGTGCTGGATTCGCTGAGCCGGTCGGTGACGGATAACCACAGTGCGGTCACGTCGGGTGCTTTGTCGACTGCGTTCACGGTGGGGCAGTACTTGGCTGGTGCTGCGTTGGCGTTGTTCACGTTGATCTACTTCCTTTATGGTGGCAGGTCGATGTGGTGTTTCCTGATTCGTGGGGTGCCGCGCTCGGCCCGTGAGCGGGTTGATGTTGCTGGGCAGCGTGGGTTCGCGTCGCTGGTGGGGTTCATCCGGGCGACGGTGTTGGTGGCGGTGGTGGATGCGGTGGGGATCGGGATCGGTTTGTTCGCGGTGGGTGCGCCGTTGGTGTTGCCGTTGGCGGCGTTGACGTTTCTGGCGGCGTTCGTTCCGGTGATCGGTGCGGTGATCTCCGGGGTGGTGGCGGTGTTGGTGGTGTTGGTCACCAACGGCCCGGTGCCGGCGTTGATCGTGTTGGGGGTGGTGATCGGGGTGCAGCAGGTGGAGGGCAATGTGTTGCAGCCGTTGCTGCTGGGTCGGGCGGTCAAGCTCAACGGGGTGGCGGTGGTGCTGGCTGTCGCGGTGGGTTCGGTGGTCGCCGGCATTGCCGGTGCGGTGCTGGCGGTGCCGCTGCTGGCCATGCTCAACGCCGGCATCCG
>JBOHHF010000062.1:0-5989 GCA_050700495.1 Pseudonocardiaceae bacterium | reverse complement strand
GGGTGTGGCTGGCCTTGGCCCGGCAGCGGGCCCAGCAGCACCCTCGGGATGCCATCCCGGTGTTCTGCCGCCAGGTCGAGACCGCCGTCGAGGTCGCCAAGCGTGGTGGCTACGAGCAGGTGGTGAGCCTGCTCACCGAGGTCAGTGAGTGCTACCAGCGGGTCGGTGCCTCGGCGGAATTCGCTGACTACGTGCGGAGCCTGCGTGCGGCTCACCGGCGCAAGCGCAACTTCATCACCGCGCTCGACGCCGCCCAGCTACCCGCCTGACGGGATCAGTGCTGCTGAGATCACAGGTTTCGGTAAGCCTCACGACGGCGGGCGACCCGGACGACCGTGACGAGGACCATGTCATCCCGGACCACGTAGACCACGCGGTAGTCGCCGATGCGCAGCCGCATCGTCCCCGGTGGATACCCCGTCAACGCCAGAGTCCCAGACCGGCGAGGATTCAGGCCGAACTTGGTCACCGCCGCGAGGACACGACGGGCGACGGGCTTGTCGGGCTTTCGCAGTTCCCGAAGTGCTGGACTGGTCCATTCGATCTCGTAACTCACCGATCAGGCGATGCCGTACTCGGCCAGCACCTCACGGTGGGAAACACGCTGCTCCGTACTCGCCAGGGCGTCTCGTGCCGCTGCCAGGTCAGCCTCGTCCTCCGCCGCTTCAAGCTCTCGCAGATCGTCGATGGAGATCACCGCAGCGACGGCCTTGCCGTGACGAGTCAACACCGTCCGTTCCTGGGCATGTTCGGCGCGTGACGCGATCTCGCCAAGGCGGTCCCGCACCGCACTGATCGGCAATTCACTCATACCCCAGATTGTTCAATCCGGGTAAGGGTCGGGTCGACTCTTCCTGCGACCGCTCAGCAGAGTCGTACTACCGGGCACGGCGAACCGTCGACGCGGTAGATGCCAGTGGGATGATCGCTACGCGCGTGCCTCGTGCAGGCCCTTGGCTGCCAGCTGGTCGGCGCGCTCGTTCTCCGAGTGTCCGGCGTGGCCCTTGACCCAGTACCACTGCACCTGATGCCGGCGCGCGGCGGCGTCGAGGCGCTGCCACAGGTCGGCGTTCTTGACAGGTTGCTTGCCAGCGGTCTGCCAGCCGTTGCTCTTCCATCGCGGCAGCCACTTGGTGACGCCGTCGATGACGTACTTACTGTCGGTGTGCAGCCGCACCATCACCGGCCGGGTCAGGCTTTCCAACGCCCGGATGGGGGCCATCAGCTCCATCCGGTTGTTGGTGGTCGCGGCCGGCTCGCCGCCGTAGATTTCCTTCTCGCGCGTGCCGTACCGAAGCACGGCGCCCCAACCGCCCGGCCCGGGATTGCCGCTGCATGCACCGTCGGTGTAAATGTCCACAGTCTGCTCGGCTCCCTGGTCTGCCACACCGGCAACATACCGACCACGCCGTCGGCTACGCGGATGTCTCGATGTGATCATGAAGAGGTGGCGGTGCCGGAAGTCTCGCCAGCCGGGTCCGTACAACTCTGTACAGGCGCCGTACAAGCCGTACACCTGCGCGGATACCGAGTGGTTGGGTCAGCTTCGCGGTGGCGCCAGGGGCGTACCCGCCAAGTGGGCGCTGACCGAGCGTGTCCGCGTGGTAACACTGATCGGCGGGCCGTACCCGCGTTCTGAAGCCCGGGTACCGACACGCCGAGGGGATGGGAAACGAGGGTGCGATTCAGTCGAGGGAGGCGGAGGTGCGATCCATATCCCAGCCGAGTCAGGCGGGTCCACCGCCGGAGGAGATGATCACAGCGTCCAGGCGACTTCCCCGCGATCCGTGCTCCCCACTGCGCTCGCGTGGCCGCACTGCGCCGAGCGCACCGCGTGGCTGGCGATCACGGCCCGTTCGGTGGTGTTCGAGTCTGCTCGTCGTGTTGGTACTCCGCAGTGGGGCGAATCGCGGGTCGGAGTGGCCATGAACACGCATGAGGAGTTCGCTAAACGTCTAGACGCATTGTGCAGAGCGTCGGGAAAGGCCTGCCGCACGTTGGCCGCAGAAAGCGGTTTGGGGTCCGCTACGATCTCCGGGTACTGCACCGGGCGGCATCTGCCGGGATTGTCAGTTGGTAGGGAGTTCTCGCGGCTGCTGACCGCGATAGGGGTGCCTGTCGGTGAGGAACAGGACGAGTTCTTCGACGCGTTGGCCGCGCTGCGGGCGCGGAAAGGGCGGGCTGCGCTGTCGACGGGGAATCCGTACCGGGGGCTGCGCGCGTTCCAGCGTGAAGACGCGGATGTGTTCTTCGGCCGCAAGGAGCTCACCGAGCGGCTGCTGAGCGAGCTCGCCGACTGCCGGGTGAGAGGGATCCCACTGGTCGTGGTGGGACCGTCCGGGTCGGGGAAGTCGTCGCTGTTGCGGGCCGGGCTCCTCCCGGCAGTGGGGTCGTCGGTGCTGATGACGCCGGGTATGAACCCGTTGCGGGAGTGGGCACAGCACGCCACCGGTGCCGCAGGTGATGCCGTGGTGGTGGTCGACCAGTTCGAGGAGCTGTTCACCCTCTGCGCGGACGAAGGCGAACGCCTCCGCTTCCTGGCGGCGTTGGACCGAGGTCCTCGACGTGTTCGTCACCCACCGGCTGCTCACCGCCGACACGCAGACAGTGGAGATCAGCCACGAGGCACTGCTGGACGCGTGGCCGCGACTGAAAGACTGGCTGGCAGATGACCGGGCGAGACACCGCATCCATGGCAGGCTCACGGCCGCATCCCGAGCCTGGCGAGACGATGGCCGCCCCGCAGAGAGCCTCTACCGGGGTGGAGTACTGGCCACCGCACTGGACTGCGCGCGCGAATCAGACCCCCACGAGGCGCTCAACCCCCTGGAGCGGGAGTTCCTTGACGCATCGGCCAACGCCCAAGCCGAGCGGTTGGCCACCGAACGCCGACGAATCCGGCGCGGTTACCAACTGGTCAGCGTACTTGTGGTGGTCGTGCTCGTTGCTGCCGGAGCAGGCTTGTACGCGCGGCAGGTCATGGCCTCCGCGGACCGTGAGGCGCGGATAGCTCTGTCGCGGCACACCGCGACGAAAGCCGACCAGTTACGCGAAAAGGACCCGGCGCTCGCTGCCCAGCTGGCACTTGCGTCCTACGCCGCCGCGCCGACCCCGGAGGCCCGCTCGGCATTGCTCGATTCCTCCGCGCGTCCGATGCCCCACAGGATGCGCGCAATCGGGGGAACCGCCACGATGATGGCTTCCGCCGCAGCGCTGATGGCCGTGGGCACCGACACTGGACGGGTGCAGTTGTGGCGGACCACCGCCGGTAGCGCGCCGACCCCGACGACAGCGAGCCTGACGATCGGCCGTCCGGTTGCGGCTCTCACTCTCAGCGCCGACGGCGCACTGCTCGCCGCAGGCGATCAGATCGGCACGGTGTCGGTCTGGCGTGTCGCCGACCCCGAACACCCCATCCCACTGACTGTCCCAGCTGCGGATTCTGGGCGGATCTTCGGGCTCGCGTTCAGCCCGGACGGCAGGCTTCTCGCGGCCGGTACCGGCGGTGCGGTCGCCCACCTGTGGCGCCTGGACGGCGAGTCGCCACCCACCACGCTGACCGGACCGCGTGAAGCCGTCAAGAGCGTCACCTTCACCCCCGACGGACGGACACTGGCGGCGGGCAGCGACGATGGCACCGTTCACCTGTGGGATGCGTCCGTCCCGGACCGGCCGCTCGCCCTGCCCACCCTCACCGGCCCCACCAGCAAGATCTACAGCATCGCCATCTCCCCTGACAGCCGCACACTGGCTGCGGGAACCTCCACCGAACACGCCGTCCACACCTGGAACATCACCGACCCCACTCACCCAGTAGTTCTCGGGACGCCGTTGGTCGGACCAGCCAGCTGGATCAACACCGTCACCTTCAGTCCCGACGGCACCACGCTGGCTGCGGGCAGCTCCGACACGCTGCTGTGGCAGTGGGATCTCCAGTCGCGGCAGATGATCGACACATTCCCGCACCCGACACCGGTCACCACAGCCACATACCGGGACAACCACACCCTGGACACACTTGCCGAGGACGGCATTACCCGCATCTGGGCCGTTCCCGGGCCGGTTCTGACCGGCAGCACCAACCAGGTCTTCTCCGTCTCGTTCGATGCCGCGGGCACCCGGCTGCTGGTCGGTGCCGGTGACAAAAATCTGCGCCTATGGGACGTCAGCAACCCGGCACACCCGGCCCGCTTCGCCCCACCGGTGGGCAACGAATCGAACCTGGCCCCGCTCGCCGGGCCATCGGTGCTGACGCTCAACGGCAACATAGCGATCGGAGGCTCCAGAGACGGCAGTATTCACCTGTGGGACTTCACCGATCCGCAACATCCCTCCCGTCTCGGCGCCCCTGTCCAGGTCACGAGCAAACTGATCCAGGGAATAGTGCTCAGCGCGGACGGAAAGACCGCGGCCGTGTCCAGCGATGATGGATCGGTACATCTGATCGACATTTCCGACCCGCACCATCCCGTCAACGGCATCGCTGACCGGTCCCACCGGCATCGCCTACGGGGTGAGGTTCAGCCCGGATGGGCAACTGCTCGCCGTCGCCGGTGGGGACGCCAAGGGCTACCTTTGGAACATCGGCGACCGGGCACACCCGCGACTGCTGAAGACGGTGACCGGATTCGGCGGCGCCGTCTACGCGGCCGCATTCAGCCCCGACGGCACCATTCTCGCCTTCGGAGGGGCCGACTACACCGTCCGACTGGTCGACCTCACCCGGCCTGAAGACCCGATCTCACTCGACACTCCACTTATCGGACCCGTCGGCGAGGTCTACGAGGTCGCCTTCAACCCCGATCGCAACCTGCTCGCGATCAGCAGCATCGACCAGACCATCTGGCTGTGGGATCTGCACACCCCCCGTGAGCCCGAACTGCTGGCCACCCTCAAAGCGGCCGATGGCGGCCTATTCACCGTCGCGTTCAGCCCGGACGGCCACACCCGCGCCGCCGGCGGCCGTGACCGCGCGGTGCGGCTCTGGAACACCGACCTCCACTCGGTCGCAGCGTGGATCTGCACGACCGCGGGCGACCCGATCACCCCGTCGGAGTGGGCGCAGTTCATCCCCGACCAGCCCTATACCCCACCCTGCCGATAACGGGTGTACGAGCTTGTACGTGCTTGTGCAAGACCGTACGGCTATTTTTCGGACACTGGCGGAATCCGGTTCCTCAGCGGTACACAAAGCCACGGGACGACAACCCGTGGAACCTGGAGGAACAGCCCATGCGAACCATCAACAAGATCAAGGCGATCATTGCGGTCACCACGATGATTGGCGTGGGATTGCTGGGTGGCACGCCGAATACGTTCGCTTTCTATGGCGGCAACGGCAATCCTTAATATGACTGTCCGGGCGGGCAGACCGTCGCCTCGGTGAACATCGCCAAGGACGGCGTCATGATCGGATTGGTCGAGATGCGATGGACCTGGTCCTGTTCGGGAAACTGGACCGGACGGCGTCATACGCCGGTGCCCACGCGCTCACAGTGCAGATTGAGAAGAACCCTATGTCGAGACCTGCGCCGCAAGAGATGATTTCGCAACGCAGAACTGGCCAGTGGATCCGCCGGCAAAGCACGGCGCCGGCATGTGGCGGGGGCAGCGTGGTGGCCGGTCTGACTTGAGCTGCGGTCCACCGCCGAGCTACCCGGCGAGGAACGCCTCCGTCAGTGCCGTCAGTGGCCGTCCGCGCGCGAAGCCGCGCTCGACGATCAGCTCCGCGGCCGTGCGCGCCGCGGAGCGGTCGGCGGCACCGAGCACGGCGTGCAGGGCGCGGAGGTCCGCGGCGTCCTGTGGTCGCGTCTCATCATCGCGGGCGAGCAACTTCAGCGCCACCAGGTGACCAGCGGTGGCGACCGGCATGAGGATGCCGGGCAGCACCTCTAGGACCTCCGCGGCCGCGACGATCTCGGACTCGATGCCGGCCGTGGCGAAGAGGACGTCGACCAGGACACCCAGCTCGCCTGCGCCCGGACTGATC
>JBOHHF010000061.1:0-13123 GCA_050700495.1 Pseudonocardiaceae bacterium | reverse complement strand
GTGCAAGCCCGGGTCCGTGCCGCGATGGATGCCCAGGTGGTCAACGAGGGCCGCCACCAAGGCGGGCGCGCGCCGTACGGCTACCTAGTCGTGGACGGTGGATCACACCCCAACCCCCGCAAGGCAGCCGAAGGCTACCGACTGCGTGTCCTGGTGATCGATGACGCATCCGCCGAGGTCGTGCGCCGGATCTTCGCCGAATACCTCGACGGCAAGGGCGACCGAGCAATCGCGGCTGGCCTGAACCGCGACACCGTTGCGTGCCCCTCGGCCCGCCGGCCCGATCAGAACCGGCACCGGTTGGCCGACGGGTGGCAAGGCAGCACTGTTCGTGCGATCTTGGACAACCCGAGGTACACCGGTTACGCCTTCTTCGGCCGCTGGACGAAATGTGAAACGCTGTTCAACCCAGATGACATCGCGGCCGGGCATGTGGTGCGATTCCGCAGATCGAGCACTGACCGTGTGGTCCGCTCACGGCAGCCCGCGCACCCTGCAATCGTCTCGGTGGAAACCTTTACACAGGCCCAGCTGCTTCGCCGGTCGAAGTCGGCTGGCGGGCTACGGACCGCTCGCAAAGAGGAGCGCAGCGGTCGGGGCACCGTGCGGTCCTACCCATTAAGGGGGCGACTGCGGTGTGCGGTGTGCCACCGCAAGATGGAGGCCAGCCCCCGAGCGCACGGCCTGTACTACCGGTGTCCCGCCCGCACACTGGCGCCCCACTCGCCGGTACTCGCACAGCACCCAGCCGCCGTCTACGTACGCGAGGCAGCCATCTGCGCTCCGCTCAACCGCTGGATCGCAACCCTATTCGACGCGGGGAACTACGACCGGACCGTGCAAGCCCTTGTCGCGTCGCAAGGCGGATCCCTCGCTGACACCCAACGCGACCAAGCCCGCCGGCGGCTGTCCGATGCCGACGCACGACTGCGCCGCCACCAGACCGCAATCGAGGCAGGGGTCGACCCGGCCGCGATCGTCGACGCGATCAACCAGGCCCAGGCCGAACGGACCGCCGCCCGCACCGAACTCAACGAGAAGCCAACCACTCAACTACTCACACGCCAGGACATCGAAGCGATGATCAACTCAATGGGAGACGTCAGCGAAACACTGACCGGAGCCGATCCGCAGAGCCTCACCACCCTTTACGAAGCCCTGCGACTCCAGATGGTCTACGACCCCGCCTCTCGCGCCGTGGACGTGACCGTCCAGCCACGTGGACGGGTGAATAGTGCGCGTGTCCGAGGGGGGACTTGAACCCCCACCCCCTTGTCGGGGACTAGCACCTCAAGCTAGCGCGTCTGCCATTCCGCCACTCGGACATTCCATCTGGGACATCCCGCCTGGGACATCTCACCACTGCATCACGCCCGCACGAATATCGCCGTGTGGCGCGCAACGAGGGTAGCCGATCGCCACCAGGCACCCCAACTCGCCGGGAGCACATCCGCACATCTGCCACCTCAGGAGTGGTAGGAAGAGCCGATGAACGCGGAAGACGAGGTCGTCGGCCTGGCCAGCGACCTGATCCGGATCGACACCACCAACACCGGCGACCCGGACACCCTCGTCGGGGAGCGGGCCGCCGCGGAATACGTCGCCGGCAAGCTCGGCGAGGTGGGCTTCGAGACCACCTATATCGAGTCCGGCGCTCCCGGACGGGGCAACGTGATCGCCCGCTTGCCCGGTGCCGATCCCAGTCGGGACGCGCTGCTCGTGCACGGCCACCTCGACGTGGTGCCCGCCGATGCCAGTGAGTGGTCGGTGCACCCGTTCTCCGGAGCCGTACAGGAGGGCTACCTGTGGGGTCGTGGCGCAGTCGACATGAAGGACATGGTCGCGATGACCATCGCCGTCGCCAGGCGATTCCGCCGCGACGGCGTCACTCCGCCGCGTGACCTGGTCTTCGCCTTTCTGGCCGATGAGGAGGCCGGCGGGGGGCAGGGCGCGCAATGGCTGATCAAGCACCGCCCCGAGCTTTTCGAGGGCTGCACCGAGGCGGTTGGTGAGGTCGGCGGGTTCTCCCTCACGGTTCGCGAAGGGCGCCGGCTCTACCTGATCGAGACCGCGGAGAAGGGCCTTGCCTGGATGCGGCTGCGTGCCCGGGCCCGGGCCGGGCACGGATCAATGGTGCATGAGGACAATGCGGTGACCGCACTGTGCGAGGCAGTGGCCCGGCTGGGCAACCACCGTTTCCCCTTGGTGATGACGGACACGGTGCAGGAATTCTTAGCCGCTGTCGGTGAGGAGACCGGCCTGGACTTCTCCGGCGACGACTTGGAGGGTGCGGTCGCCAAGCTCGGCGGGCTGGCCCGCATCGTCGGCGCAACACTGCGCGACACCGCCAACCCGACAATGCTCGACGCCGGGTACAAGGCCAACGTCATTCCCTCGACGGCAGAGGCGGTCGTGGACTGCCGGGTGCTACCTGGGCGCCAGGCGGCGTTCGAGCGCGAGGTCGACGAGCTACTCGGCCCCGACATCATCCGCGAGTGGGTGGTGAACGCACCCGCGGTGCAGACTACCTTCGACGGCGACCTGGTGACCGCGATGGACGCGGCCATCCTGCAGGAGGATCCCGGCGCGCGCACGGTCCCCTACATGCTCTCCGGTGGCACCGATGCGAAGGCCTTCCACCAGCTGGGAATGCGCTGCTTCGGCTTCTCGCCGTTACGGCTGCCGCCCGATCTCGATTTCGCCGCGATGTTCCACGGGGTCGACGAGCGAGTACCCGTCGACGGGTTGGCCTTCGGGGTCCGCGTCCTTGACCGATTCCTCCGGAGCTGTTGAGAGGGATCCAGCGCCGACCTGTCCGGACGCCCACTTTGGGTCACGGGAGGGTGGGGATGCAACCGACCCTCTGACGCGACGGAAACATTCTGCTAACGTCTGCGCTCGTAGCAGTCTTGGTTCCAAGGACGCCTGTGGAGCAAGCGCCACAGGCGTTCAGTGTGTCCGGCCAGCGCGGTGCGTGCACGGCGCCCCGGGTGATCACGACAGCGATCCGGGACACCCGCAGTGCGGGCCGAACAGGCGGCCCGAGAAGGAGATGCAAGATGGCGACCGGCACGGTCAAATGGTTCAACTCGGAGAAGGGGTACGGCTTCATCACCCAAGATGGTGGCGGCCCCGATGTCTTCGCCCACTTCTCGGCGATCCAGGCGACCGGCTACCGCACGCTGGAGGAAAACCAGCGAGTGGAGTTCGAGATCACCCAGGGACCGAAGGGTCCGCAGGCCGACCAGATCAAACCGATGTGAGACCTGCTCTACTCGTAGGGTCTGCACCAGACGGTGCGGGCCCTACCTCACGTTCAGCAGGGCCTACAACGGTTGAGCAGGGCCTACAACGACAGCTTGGGCTGAGCGGCCGCGGTTCGTCGCCTGCGCAGCCACACGGTGCGCGTACCGTCTGAGTACATCCGTACCCGAGACAGCTCCCATCCCGCGAATTCAGCCTGCACAGCAAGCTGGGTCGCCGCGGTCAGCCGGGATGTCCCCGGCGGCAACCGCAGCGGCTGGTACTCCCAGTCGAGGCCATCACCGTCAACTGTCTCGATCATCACCGCACCACCACCCGTTCCGGGTCGATCACCTGCAGTCCTGCGCCCGACGCGGAGACAACCACGATTCGGCCGCTGACCGGATCGACGGCTACCGCGTCGGGTTGGTGCACAGTAGGAAACCGGTGGACGACCACCGGCTCGCCCCCGGCCACATCGAGTCCGACCACCTCGTTACGGGCGGTCAGGGTCACCCAGGCCAGGTCCCGCCGCGCGTCGTAGGCCAGCCCGTAAGGCGCGCCCGGCAGGGGAAAACGCTGCCGCAACAACAGTGGGTCACCGGCAAAGGCCAGCAACTCGCCGTCGTGGGTGTCGGTCACCAGCATTCGACCGAACCGATCGACCACCGCGTTCGCGGCTCCGTTACCGGCTCGCAACGTTGGGCCGGTGTCGCCGGAGGAGATGTCCACCAGGCTCACTGCGGTACGGCCCCGGTCAAGTACCCAGACCTTGGTCCCAGCGGGCACCAGGCGGGCGGCGTCAATGAACCCCGGGATGGTTCTGACCGGTCGGTTTCCGTCGAGCACGGTCAGCCGGTCACCCATCGCGACCACGGTCAGCCGGTCACCCATCGCGACTGCTCCGTGCGCCGGTCCGTCGAGATCCGTCCTGCTCGGTGCCCCACCATCGAGCGGTATCCGGCTCAGTGATCCAGGCGTGATGACTGGCACCAGTAGCGGGCCACCATCGGCAGCGAGGACGAGATCCGCTGCCGGCCCGGGTAGCGTCACTTGTCGCGGCGGCGCAGTGCTGTCCAGAGTCGTCAGCAGCAGGCGCGGGGCATCTGTCACCGCCACCGCCACCATCGCGGTGCGTGGATCGACCACTACCCGGGTGGCCGGTGCGCCGAGCGATGTGACGGTCCCCGCGGCGGTAGGCCCCCCCGCAGGAGCCGACGCCGGCGCGACCGGGAGCATGGCCGGCTGCATAACCGGGCGCTCACTGCTACCGCATCCCGCGACCAGCCCGGCGACGAGCAACACAGCAGGCAGCGCTGCGCGCGGGGCACCGAGCACACCGACCTCCCGTCGGTAGAGGGCGGGCCGTGGCCAAGCATTCCGGACGCGACACTCACGCGCCATCCCCAAGCAGCCTTTTGTTCTCGTCTGTGAGATAGGCGCAGCGCTGCGTCAGCAGGGCGCTAACCGGTCCGGCGACCTTGGCAACCACCATAAGGCTAACGTCCTCGCCGTGACTCCCACTGTGGACATCGTTGCACCCGGCACGTGACATGATCGCTGCGATGCGGCGGATCAGCCGAGCGGGCGTTCCGGGTACCCCAGCTGCACCGCGCTGACGTCATCGAGCGCAGCCCGGATCGCGGGGGCCAGCTCCACCTCCTCGGCGGCCAGCGAGCCGGCCAGCTGGGCGGTGTTCCGGGCGCCGACGACCGGTGCGACCACCCCCGGCCGGTCCCGTACCCAGGCCAGCGCCACCTCCAGCGGGGAGGTACCCAGCCCGTCGGCCGCGGTGACCACGGCCTGCACGATCCTGGTCGCCCGGTCGGTGCGGTGGTGCTCGACATAGCGTGCATAGTGTGGCGAGGCTGCTCTGGAATCAGAAGGGGTGCCGTTACGGTACTTGCCGGTGAGCACCCCGCGGGCCAGCGGCGCCCAGGGCAGCAGGCCCACCCCGTGATACGCCGCTGCAGGCGCCAACTCCCGCTCCACTCCCCGCTCCAGCAGCGAGTACTCCACCTGAGTGGACACCAGCGGCATGTCGCAGAGGACCTGCGCGGTGGCCAGCTGCCAGCCGGTGTAGTTGGACACCCCGACGTAGCGGACCTTGCCTGAGCGCACCGCGTCGGTCACCGCGGACAGCGTCTCCTCCAGCGGCACCGTCGGATCCCAGGCATGCAGTTGCCACAGGTCGACGTGGTCGGTGCGTAGCCGGCGCAGCGAGCCTTCCAACGCGGCGAGCAGCGCCGCACGGGACGCTCCCCCGCCGAATGGGCCATCGTCACGGCGCGCCACCGCCTTGGTGGCGAGCACCACCTCGTCGCGGGGGATGACATCGGCCAGCAGCCCGCCAAGGAGCCGCTCCGACTCGCCCTCGGCGTACACGTCCGCGGTGTCCACCAGCGTCCCGCCGGCGTCGACGAACGCGACTAGCTGGGTGGCGGCCTCCTCTGCGTCGGTGTCGCGGCCCCAGGTCATGGTCCCCAGCGCCAGCCGGGATACCCGCAGTCCGCTGCGGCCGAGGAGACGCTGTTGCACGGGGGTGCACGCTAGCGCCTGCGGGTGGCGGCACGAGCACCCGTAGGGTGCACCCGCGTGAGCTGGCTGCAAGCCCTCGTCCTGGGACTCGTGCAGGGCCTTACCGAGTTCTTGCCGGTCTCCTCGTCGGGCCACCTGCGGATCGTTTCGGAGATCTTCTTCGGCGACGACGCCGGCGCGGCGTTCACCGCCGTCACCCAGCTGGGCACCGAGGCCGCGGTGCTGATCTACTTCGCCCGCGACATCGGCCACCTGGTGGCGACCTGGTTTCGTGGATTCGGCTCGGCACAGGTCCGTGCCACCCCAGATTACCGGATCGCCTGGCTGGTGATCATCGGCACGATCCCGATCGGCGTGCTGGGCCTGCTTTTCGAACACCAGATCCAGACTTCGGGCCGTAATCTGTGGCTCATCGGTAGTACCCTGATCGTGTTCGGTCTGGTGCTGGGTGCCTCGGAGCGCTACGGACCGCAACGGCGCCCCCTACAGCAGATGACTGTCACCGATGGAGTGGTGATGGGTTTGGCCCAGGCCATGGCGCTGGTGCCCGGGGTATCCCGCTCCGGAGGAACCATCAGTGCCGGCCTGTTCCTCGGGCTGACCCGACCCACCGCGGTGCGTTACTCGTTCCTGCTGGCCATCCCCGCCGTCATCGCCGCCGGGTTGTTCCAGATCCCCGATGTGTTCGCGGTCGGCGGAGCCGGTCTGCAACCCTCGGTGGCCCAGATGGTGGTCGCCACCCTGATCGCCGCTGCGGTGGGATACGCCGCCATCGCGTGGCTGCTGCGCTACGTGCAGCGCCACAGCGTCTACGTGTTCGTCTGGTACCGGCTGGCGCTGGGGATCGTGGTGCTGGCGCTGCTGGCCACCGGGACGATCAGCGCGACCTGACCGCGCTGGCGTGCGTAGGGTGGCGCCGTGGGCACGCTGATCCTGCTGCGACATGGCCGGTCCACCGCGAACGCCGCGGGAGTGCTGGCCGGTCGCACCCCCGGAGTTGCGCTGGATGAGCACGGCCGGGCCCAGGCCGAGACTCTGGTCGAGCGACTCGCGGCGCTGCCGCTGGCGGCGCTGGTGAGTTCCCCGCTGCAGCGGTGCCAGGAGACGGTCGCCCCGCTGGCGCAGGCGCGCGGGCTCGAGGTGACCTTCGACGACCGGTTCGTCGAGGTGGACTACGGCGAGTGGACCGGGCGGGAGCTGCGCAAGCTGGGCAAGGAACCGTTGTGGAAGGTGGTGCAGGCGCACCCCTCGGCGGTGGTGTTCCCCGGCGGTGAGGGATTGGCTGCGCTGCAGGCTCGAGCGGTGGCCGCAGTGCGTGAGTGGGACGCCAAGCTGGCCGCTGAGCATGGCCCTCAGGTGGTGTGGCTGGTCTGCACGCACGGTGACACGATCAAGGCGGTGCTCGCCGATGCACTAGGGATGCACCTGGACGGCTTCCAGCGGATCGTTGCCAACCCGTGCTCGATCAGTGCCATCAGTTACACCGACACCCGGCCGTTCGTACAGCGGGTCAACGACTCCGGCGGAGACCTGCAGTCACTGGTCCCACCCAAACGCCGACGCTTACGGCGACCGTCGTCGGACGCGACGCCAGGGGGGTCGACCGGCACTGGTTGACCTGGGGGAGGCTGCAGCCAGCAAACCCGCGGTGCTCTAGTGTCGAGATTGCCATGTCCCGTGTCATCCACGTCTTCCGCACCCCCGACCGGTTCGTCGCGGGCACGGTCGGTGAGCCAGGTGACCGCACCTTCTACCTGCAGGCCGTTGACGAGGTCAAAGTGATCAGCGTGCAGCTCGAGAAGGAGCAGGTCGCGGTCCTCGCCGAACGGCTGTCCGCGTTGCTCGACGAAGTGGCTCGGCGGTTGGGCGCCGACGCTCCCGCCGACGCGGAAGAGCCCGAGGTGGACACCGAGCCGCTGCGCACGCCCGTCGAGCAGGAATTCCGCGTCGGCACCATGGGTCTGGGCTGGGACGTCGAGTCGCGCGCCATCGTCGTTGAGCTGCTCGCGGTGACCGAGCAGGAGTTGGACGAGTCGGTGGTGCTTGACGACACCGAAGAGGGCCCCGACGCGGTGCGGGTGTTCCTGTCACTCAAGCAGGCCCGAGCGTTCACCGCCCGTGCCGCGCGGGTGGTCTCGGCGGGACGCAAACCCTGCCCGCTGTGCACGGAGCCGTTGGGGCCGAAGGGGCACATCTGTCCACGGCAGAACGGCTACCGTCGCCAGGTCGAGGCCTGAGCGGGGCGGCAGTGCTGCCTACTGACCCGGCGGCGCTGCCGTTACTGCACGAGGGCCGCATCGACGTGACCGGCCGGATCGTCGACGCCTCCAACGCCACCCTGTTCTGCACGGTGCACTGCAACGGGATCACCGCCGACTGCGTGTACAAACCGGTCCGCGGGGAGCGCCCACTGTGGGACTTCCCGGACGGCACCCTGGCGGGTCGTGAGGTGGCCAGCTGGCTGCTGTCCGAGGCCACCGGCTGGTCACTGGTACCCCCCACGGTGTTACGGGCCGGACCGCTGGGACCCGGCATGGTGCAGCTATGGGTGGACACCGAGAACGAACGCGACCTGGTGGACGTCGTGCCGGTCGGCGCGGTGCCGACCGGCTGGCGCCGGGTGCTGCGGGCCCACGACCGGTACGGCGACCCGGCGCTGCTGGTTCATGCCGATACCGAAGGAGTGCGCCGGCTGGCCGTGCTGGACGTGCTACTCAACAACGCCGACCGCAAGGGCGGGCATGTGCTCGCTGGTCTGAATGGGGCGGTGTACGGCGTGGACCACGGGATCTGCCTGCATCATGAGGACAAGCTGCGCACGGTGTTGTGGGGCTTTCTCGGGGAGGCATTGCCCGCTGCGGCGCTGGCTGTGCTGCGCCGGGTGCGATCCGAGCTGGACGGCACGTTGGGCGTTGCGCTGGCTGAACACCTGACCCGGACGGAGCTGAAGGCCCTGCAGCAGCGCACCGACCGGCTGCTGGCCACCGAGACGTTCCCAGCCCCCGATGGGGCCTGGCCGGCGATCCCGTGGCCGGCGTTTTGAGACCTGCTCGCAGGGTCGAAACATCAGCCCGGAAACGTCAGGAGTCGGGACCGACCCGGCGGTGGCCCCGCTCATTCTCCGATCGGGTCACTGCACCGCTGCCCGGACCGCCACAGTTCCTGCGGTTGTGGCGAGAAGGCGGTTTCACCGGCGCCACCGTGGGCGTGGCGCGGATCCCGGTGGCCTCCCAGGCGCCGTTGCCGGCCGACAGCGCCGGGCTGGCCTGGCTGACCTGGCTTGGGCACGCGTCGTTTCTGCTGCGCCTCGGTGGATGCACCGTGGCGGTGGACCCGGTGTTGTCCCAACGGATCCTGGGCGCGGGCCAAAGGTTCACCCCGCCCGGCCTGGATCAGCTGCCACCCCTGGACCTGCTGCTGATCAGCCACAACCACTACGACCACCTGGACGCTCCGACGGTGCGCACGCTGCCCCGAGACACCCCCGTGGTCGCCCCTGGCGGGCTCGGCCGGTGGTTTCGTTGCCGCGGTTTCACCGCCGTCACCGAACTGGATTGGTGGGAGTCGGTGACCGTGGGCTCGCTCGACGTGACGTTCGTGCCAGCACACCACTGGAGTCGGCGGGGCCTGTTCGACCACTGCGCAACCCTGTGGGGTGGCTGGGTGATCACCGTGCCGAATGGCCTGCGGGTCTATCACGCCGGGGACAGCGCTTACGGCCCGTTCTTCGCCCAGATCGGATCCCGCTACCCCGGGATCGACGCCGCGATGCTACCGGTCGGCGCCTACGCACCGCGCTGGTTCATGCGGAACATGCACATGGACCCGCAGGAGGCCGTACAGGCCGCATGCGACGTCGGTGCCCGGGCGATGGTGCCCATGCACTGGGGCACCTTCTGGCTTTCCCGAGAACCGGCGCTCGAACCGCTCGAACGCACCAGGGCAACCTGGGCTGCCGCCAGGCGGGACCGCGCGGATCTGTGGGACCTCGCGGTGGGGGAAAGCCGTCTGCTCCCGCCCCAACCCGCTGGTTGAGCTGCGCGGCAAGGAAGCATGCATCCTGCTGTGCGCCACCGGACTAACGCACCGGGTCCGAGTGGCACCGACGTCCGACGTCAATAGAATTCAAGCAGCAACATGAGCAGGCACACCGCTTTCTGCCGTCCTCGAGCGTATTTCTGCCCACGTGTACCTGCCACCCTCTGCGAGAACTCACAATCGGCGTCCTTGACAAGAAGCAAGACGGATTAGCTGAGTCGTCTCTCACACGGACCGAGTTCGACCACGTTGATATTTCTGCGCTGATCGCGAGGCACCTCGGTGCGACAGCGGTTCGTGAAATCTGCGGAGCCGAGAACCGTGGTTGGTGGTAGCGCCCCCGGCTATCGGAGCCGCATGGCCGGTTAGAAAATGCATCTATCGTGCCCAGTGGCATCGGCGCACAGGTGCTGGCCGCGGCCGTTCCGGTGCTGACCCGCAACCCGACGGCGTTCAAGGTTCCGGCCACCATGTCACAGCTGCGAAGGTTGGTTGTCCGGGATTGTGACCGGGCCCAGGCTGGGAAGGTCGTCACGATCTACCCGGACGACGACGAGCAGTTCGTGCGGCTCGCTGTCGAGCTGCACGAGGTAACCGCCGCGATGGTGGGACCTCGCAGCCGCTCCGACCGGCCCTGCCGGCCCGGCAGCCGCGTGCACATGGACGCCGACAGCCAGGGCACCGACGCCCGCGACACGCTGCGTCCACGAGGCGTACATGCTCCGGCTGCTCGTGCCCGCACTGGTCAGAACCTTCGATCAGGACGGTGACGCGTTCCTCGTCGAGGAGGTCGTCGACGGCGGTGGGCTGCGCCGCTGGGTCGCCGAGCACGCCACCGGACGCCTGGGAGTGCTGCTGGCATTGCACTGCCGCTGGCCACCAAGCTGGTCGAGTTGATGAATCAGGTGCTCACCGAGGACCGTTTCGCTGGGCGCGATGTGTTCCTGATCGCCACCGGCAACGACCCGGTCCTGACGGACGACGAACCCCCGCGGCGGTCGATCCGTGAACGTCTGGCGGGTTGGCCCGCTGGCATCGCCCCGCACAGCGCCACGGTCCGTGCCCTGCGACCCGCCATCTTGAACCTGACCGACGACGATCCCGCCGCGCGTCGCAACTCGCTCCGCTTCGACCAGCCTGTCGGTGCCCCAACCGCAACGGGAACCTGGGGCACGCCAGTAAGAGGCGGGTACAGGGACGGGACGGAACCGCCTCTACACCCGCGCTTATCAAGGTACCGCGGCCGATACACCGGCCGCACCTATGCCACGGCCTTAACGGAGGTGATTCGTCGTTTCCCCCGGCGGGGCAGCGCCAAACCAACCGGAGGCTCTGGCGCACTGCTGCTCGCGGCCCTGCGCAGCGCGTGGATACCGAGGCGACGGCAGCGGTGGCCGGGCTGCTCGGCGCGGTGAGCGCGCTGCTGCTTCCCACCGCGTTGGCTTCGGCCGTCGATGCGGCAATCAAGAGCGAGCCGATTTACGGCGCTGAGCCTGCCGGTCGTTCTGCTCGCGATTATCATGGTCACGCAGCTCGCCGAGAGCGTGCTGGAGCAGATCGCTGACGTGTCCGGGGTGGCTCGGACCACCGAGTAGCTGCGCAATCGGGTCGCGAGCGGGCTGTTCGTCCGGGGGCTTGCCGGCCAGCGGGATGTCCTCGCCGGTAACGCCCCCGCACGGCTCACCGGTGTGTCTGCCGCCGCCGTCGCCGTGCTCGGTTACGTCGCGCTGGTGATGGGCGTGCTCAACGACATCGACACGGTGCTCGAGATATCGGGCGGCGCGACGATGGCCCTGGTCGGGCGTTCCGGTGCCGGTAAGTCGGTACTAGCGGGCCTGCTGGGCGGGCTGTACCGGCCAGAGCGAGGGCTGGTGACGATCGACGAGCGCCCGGTGGACGGGCTCACCGACGTGGGGCTGCGCTCGCCTGTGGCGTATACCTTCGAACGTCCTGCCCTGCTCGGCGCCACACTCGGCGAGGCGACCGGCTACGGCCGCGGCGAACCCGACGACGTCGCCGTGCTCGCCGCGGCCCGCGCGGCCGCTACCGGAGGGCTATGACACCCCCGTCGCCGAGGCGCCACTGTCCGGTGGCGAGCTCCAGTGCCTGGGTCTGACCCGGACAATCGCCCAGAACGCCCGGAAGACCGTGCTCGACGACGCGACGGGCAGCCTGGACACCGCCATCGAGGCGCAGGCGCAGGAGGCACTGGGCCACATGATGGGCGGACTCACCTGCATCGTGGTGACGCTGTTGGACGGGCCGGTCGAGCCGCAGCACCGAGAAGTGCACCTCCGGCGGGGTGCCAGTGCACCGGATGAGCCCGGCGGCACGGCACCAGCGCATCGTGCTGATCCCCCAGCAGGCATACATATTCGCGGGCACATTGCGCGATAACGTGCGCTACCTGCTCGCAACGCCCCTCGCGTGCAGGCTGAGCCGGCCCGCTCCGACGGGGGTCTGCGGTAGCTGCATGGGCAACCGCGGCGACCTCGCCGCGCGGTCCCCGGCGACTGCTCGCCGCGATCGACGCGCTGTGTCCCGCCGACGTTGCGCGCTGCGCGGAGCTGGAACGGCTGCTGCTCCCGGTGACGACCCGGGCAGTGAACGCTCGTTCCTCGAGGAGCTGCTCGGCGGGCACCACTACCTTGCCGCACGCGCCGACGGCCAGCTGGTCGGTTACGCCGGGATCGTGTTCGTGACCGGGCCCGCAGGCTGAGGCGGAAATCCAGACAATCGGCGTGGACCCCGCCCACCAGGGCCGCGGTGTCGGCCGTGTCCTGCTGCGCAGGCTGCTGGAGGTAGCAGGTGCGGCTGGCGCCACGGTGTTCTTGGAGGTCCACACCGACAACGGGGCCGCCCGCGCGCTTTACGAGTCCGAGGGTTTCACGGTCGTCGGGCTGCGGGCGCGGTATTACCTCAGTGGCGCGGATGCGCAGGGATCCTCAATGATCGTCCTCGGCCTCCTTACGGTGCATCCCGCATGATCGAAGAGGCCCCGGAGGTCTGCTGGCGGGTGATGTTCGGGGTGCCGCGGTAGCGCAGCGCCGACGCACCTGCGGCCTCTGCAGCCAAGGTGTCGCTGACCGCGACGGTGGCGTTGCTGGCCCCGGACAGCACCACGTCCAGGTCCCGGACAGCCAGATCGGCCAGCAACAGCCGGCTGGCGCCCACCCCGCTGACATGCAGATCCCTGACTTGCCCGGACAGTATCAGCGTGCTGGCACCCGATACCGTGGCATCGACACGATCTATCTCGACCGGGCCGGTGACCCGGCTGGATCCGCTGACGGCCAGCTGGTCG
>JBOHHF010000060.1:0-5937 GCA_050700495.1 Pseudonocardiaceae bacterium | reverse complement strand
AGCGGGGAACAAAAATATGCCGCGGAGTGCTCTCGAATGCCGCACGCCAGCTCTGATCAAGTACTGCGATGTCCACGAGTTGCTGAGTGAGGGTTCGCGCCTTGCTCTGCCAGTCCGTCATTGATCTGATCCCTTGGCGAGGAGTTCAGCCAGCGCGGCAGCGATCGGGAGGCCGGTCTGTTCTTGGAGCCACAGCCATTGCCCGGATGGATTGCATTCTAGAAATACCCACTCCCCGTGTGGCGCGACGGTGAAGTCGAACGCGCCGAACTCAAGCCCGAAGGCATGAAGATAACGTATCGTCCCGGTGATGATATGCTCAGGCGGGTTGAGTGGCGCGTAGGTCAGCGCGTCGTAGTCAGCCCGCCAGTCGATCCGTGTCGCATCATTGTGGGCGTGTATCGCGACTGCGAATGGCCGGTGTCCGACCATGGTCACCCGGGCGTCGTAACGTTTGGGCACCCACTCTTGTAGTAGATGCGCAGTCCCGGCCAGGGACAGAGGACAACGTTTTGCAGACGATCTTGCCACCCACCGCTGCCGCGAACTCCCGCGCTGCACAATGATCGTTGGTGACGAGCGTGCGTGGCACTTGTAATCCGCAGTCCGAGGCGACCCGCAACTGAACCGGTTTATACTCGGCGAACGCTACTCGGGCGGGATTGTTGACCCACAAGACACCATCCAACGCCGTCAACACCCCACCCACACCGAACTGAGCCTCCGCGCCAGCGAAGACCGTGTCGGCGTCTGACATATCGTCCTCAAAGGTGAATCGTGTCGGCCGACGGTAGTACACCGACCCCACCTGCGCCAGATCGACGCTTCGGTCAGCGGTGAACAACTCACCGTGCCATGTGCCGCGCGTCAGCCACGCCGCCATGGTCATCCACAACGGGAAGTCGCCAATATCCATGCGTACAATCGGTGCACCGAGCTTGACCAGCTCAGCGACAACGGAGTCGGCGGTTGCGTCGTCGGGCCCGCTGAGGACAAGAACGGTTCCGGCAGTCACAGCCGCCGACCTCCTTCGCTTACGTGTCGGTATGGGTGATGGATACGGTGTCCGGCTCGACCACACCGTCGCGGGACTTCTGGGTCTCCTTGTCCTCGGTCCAGCGCGTCGCAGTCGTGTCGTGCTTGCCAGCCTCCACCGGAATGACACCCAGAGCGGCAGAAAGCGGTCGCCATCCTGCGCATGGAACGTGAGGTAACGGGTGGTGGCCGCCGCCGGGCGCGCTCAGCGGCAGCAACGCCCTGGCCGGGAACAGCACGTCCGATCCGGTATTGCTGGGAACAACATGCATGGATCGCTCATTCCTTCGCTTCGTCGTTGCCAGCGATGCGACGTGACGTTGACTGGCAGTAAGCATGCATCTGGCTGCTACCATTCATCATGGGTTACTTAACGGTGCGGTAGTCGGCGGCAACACGTTCAATCGCGGCGCGTGCCGCATCGTTGTAGGAAACGACCGTTTGGAGTTCGGCCCAGTGCTCTTCGTAGTCGTGCACGTCTTTCCGGTCGGTGACGATGGCCGTGGCGGTCAACGTTCCCAGCAGGACGGCCCGCGAGTCGTAGATGGTGAAGCCGTGCAGGGCAGGAACTCTCGCCGGGGTGGTCCACTCGATGATGCCCAACCGCACATTCGGGCGTCGGGACTCCTGAATCAGGCGATCCAACTGCTCGACCATTATCGCTGCCCCGCCCATATTCCAGCGTAGGGCACCCTCGAACATGACGAGGATGAACTCACGGTCGGTGTCCAAGAGGCGCTGGCGCTCCATCCGGGATGAGATCATGCGCGTTCGATCCTCACCGGACAGCCAGTCACCGAGCAACGCGTCTACATAGTCTTCGGTCTGTAGCAGACCGACGACTGCTGTTGGTGCGAAGCTCCGGATGCGGGTAGCCGCAGTCTCCAACTTGCCGATGCGCTGCTGCATCCACCAACCGCCCCGTTGCAGCACCACCCGCGCCGATGTGGTGCCCTCGCGCAGTTCGCGGGTCAGGTCGAGTAGTTCCCGCCGGGCAGCCGGTGATGCTCGGTAGACCTGACACAGTGCCTTGATGTCGTCCTCCGTGGGCAGAAAGGCGCCGGTCTCCGCGCGGCTCACCTTGGACTGGGTCAAGCCGGCGCGCCGGGCTGCCTCCGCGCCGGACAGGCCGGCATCCACGCGGAGCTTTCGCAGCGTGGCCGACAGCGGGTTCGGGTTGTCCAAGTGGTTCCTTGCCAGGCAACAGGCTCGTCAGGCAGCCGAGGGATCTCGCCAGTATCCCGGATGCGCCTTCCAGTAGTCGGCGAAGTCGACAGCGCCCGACCACGCCGCCGCCTTCGCTGCCAGGTACCGCGGCAGTACCTCGTCGGGTGCGACCTCAGCGCCGACGTACTTCCCGCCGTCGCTGTAGTACATCCGCACCACTTCCTGGTCGTCGATCAGCCAGAAGTCTTCGTCGAGCAGGTCCGCTGGTTTGGGCAGCTCGGCAAGGTCGAGAATCCGGATGTGCTCGCCCGCGCGGGCGTTGTACACGTAATCCCACTCGCATTCGTAGCGAAGGTAGTCACTGAGGGGGCTGCGCACGACATGCACCCGGTAGGTGTGCAGGCCGCGCGCGACCTCACCGCGGATCTGCTCCATCCAGGGTTTCTTGCGCTCGGTATCCGGCTTCACCTCGCCCGCAACGAACCGGCGATACGCATCACCGTTGCTGCTGACGTCGTAGAGATCGAGTGTTTCTAGGCGGAACAGGTTCCGGGTGGCTCGGCTGTCGATGTAGTCACCGAGGGACTGCTCATCCAGCACGTGCGACCTCCAACGTCGGCAGAGCGCTCATGGGGACCTCGATGGCGGCCTCTCCTGGGGGAAGATTCAGCTCCCGCAACGCCTCCGCGTCCACGATGGTGCGACCGCGAATCAGGAAGGTTCCACGGCCCGTGCGGCGGATCACGTCATCGACCGCATCGGGACCAGCGAGTTCGGGCAGCAGGGACGACGGAACCTCCACCACCGATTCGTCCGGTGCAAGAGCGGCATGATCTACCACGAGATAACCCTGCACGACATAGGTACCCCGATCGGTCGCGTTGATACTGGGGCAGCTGCGCGTGTCGCCGCAGGTGCTACGTAACAAGATCAGTCTCATGAAGGGCTCCCCTCGGGTAGGTACTGCACGACGGTTCTACCGGGTCCGGAGCGGTTAAGCAACGACTGATTGCATAGCTTGGCAACTCTTCACTCCTACGCGGCGGAGTCGATGTCGTCCTGCCGGGCGACGACTGCGGCGATCGCGGTGGTGATCGGGACGGCGGCGACGAGCCCGATGCTGCCGACCAGGGTGCGCACCACTTCCTGGGCGACGTTCTGGGCGGTGATCAGCGTGCCGAAGTTCTGCCCGGACAGCGCGAAGGTCAGCAGCACGGGTAACGCGGCGCCGGCATAGGCCAGCGCCAGGGTGTTCACCGCCGAGGAGACGTGGTCGCGTCCGATCCGTAACGCGGCGGTGTAGAGGGCTCGGGTGCCGAGAGCTGGATTGGCCCGGCGTAGTTCCCACACTGCACTGGTTTGAGTGACCGTGACATCGTCGAGCACGCCCAGCGCACCGATGATCATCCCGGCGAGCAGCAACCCGCGGGCGTCGACACCCTGGCCCAGCACTCTGATGAGGTTGCCGGTGTCGTCATCGAGACCGGTCAGCCGAGTGGCCGCGGAGAAGGCGATACCGAGCACGCCGATCAGGGCGAGGCTCAACACAGTGCCCAGCACCGCGCTGGAGGTCCGGGCTGAGACGCCGTGGGTGACGTAGAGCACGCCGAACATGATCACGCTGGCGGCCAGCACGCCGACGATCACCGGATCTGCGCCGGTCAGGATCGCCGGGAACAGGTAGACCGCCAGGACCAGGAAGCTGAAGCCGAGCGCGGTCAGTGATGCGAGGCCTCGCCACCGGCCCAGCAGCAGCACCGCGGCGGCGAACAACGCGACCAGCCACAGCATTGAGGCACCACGCTGGAAGTCTTGGACCTGGTACGACCCTGATTCGGAAGGATCTCCGCCGGTGTAAGCGAGTACGACCCGGTCACCGACGGTGAACCGCGGCGTGCTCGGCTCATCGGGTAGCACCTGCTGGATCGTCACACCTGGTGAGTCGCCGTCGGTGAGTTGTACGTCGAGCGAGATGCACTTGTTGGCCTCGCCGTCCTCAGCACTAGCGCTGCAGGATGCGCTGGTCGCTGCGAGCACCTCGCCGTGCACCGGCTGTTGGCCGAACCCGATGTCGACGCCGCTGCGAGGTGTGTCACTGGGCCAGGTCAACCACAGCCCGACCAAGGTGGCCAGCGCAACCGGCACCAGTACCGCGACCAGCAGTATCCGTACCCGGCGAGAGGCCGGTGGTGCAGGTCCGTGCCCGTGCCCGTGTCCATGTCTCGGCCCGGCCGGTTCAGCATCGCTCCGCAAATGGTGCCTGCCGCTGCCGCGGTCAGTTGCCTTCATCGGCTGGTGTCCCTCTCTGCTCGGTGCTCCTGCCGTTCCTAGCGGATCGAACACCAGTTCGATAGAGTGGGCGGATGCGATGGGACAACCTGAAGCTGTCCGACGAGTCCGCCCAAGACGCGCTGTTCGGGGTGGGCGACGTCATGACGCGCACCTTCGACACCCCGGAGTTTCGCGGCATGACCTTCTACGAGGTGCGGGCCCGCTCAATTCTCAACAAGGTACCGGCCCCCTCCCGCGTGCCCTTCAGTTGGACACTCAACCCGTACCGGGGCTGCAGTCATGCGTGCAGATACTGCTTCGCTCGGCGGACGCACGAGTACCTCGATCTCGACGCCGGAATCGACTTCGACTCGAAGATCGTGGTGAAGATCAACGCGCCCGAGCTGCTGCACAAGGAACTCAGCTCCGCGCGTTGGGCGGGAGACCATATCGCGATGGGCACCAATGTCGACCCCTACCAGCGGGCTGAGGGGCGCTATCGCCTGATGCCCGGCATCCTTGAGGCGCTGCGGGATGCGCGGAACCCGTTCTCGATCCTCACCAAGGGCACCTTGGTGCTGCGCGACCTTGACCTGCTCCGTGAGGCCGCGGAAGTCACCGACGTGTCGGTCAACGTCTCAGTGGGATTCGTCGACGAGGCGCGGTGGCGCCAGGTCGAACCCGGCACGCCCGCGCCCCGCGCCCGGCTCAGTGTGTGTCGCACGCTCACCGATGCGGGCGTCGGGTGCGGTGTGCTGATGGCGCCAATCCTGCCGTACCTCACCGACTCGCCCCGCCAGCTTGAGTCGACGGTGTGGGCGATCGCGGCGGCCGGCGCACGTAGCGTCACCCCAATCGTGCTTCACCTGCGTCCCGGTGCACGGGAGTGGTACCTCGCCTGGCTGGAACGCGAGCATCCCGAACTCCTGCCCCGCTACCGGGAGCTCTACGGCGCTGGCGCATATGTGCCCAAGGCATACCAGCGGGACATCTCCGCCCGGGTGGCTGCGTTGGCTCGGCGCTACGGCCTCGGTGCCGCGCCGTCGAGCAGGACCCGCCAGCGGGTCTAGCCTGTTGCTTTCTCGTGGGCCGCACCAGGGGGTAGCCCCCGGATCGTTGCTGGCGGGCAGGCGGGGTCCGTGACATCTTGGCTCGATGGACGAGGCTCACCGTCGCCGCCTCATCGACTGGCTGCGAGGTGCGCTTCGGCGCGACAAACCGATCATCCCCGGATTCCGGCTCGGCTCGCTGTTGTCCAGCCGAGAACAGTCGACTCGGGTTTACCGGGCACGTCGGACCGAGGGCCAAGGTGCGGGGCACCTGGTCGCGTTGAAGGTTGTCAACGGCCAAGTTGTGGTCCCCGCTGGTGGCCAACTAAAAGTCCCCACCCTTCGGGGTTGTTAGGTCACATGTGAAGCCTCCGATGTTCGGCGACGCGGCAGGCTTGGCGGCAGTAGCGGTGGG
>JBOHHF010000059.1:0-2240 GCA_050700495.1 Pseudonocardiaceae bacterium | reverse complement strand
GAACCAGGTGATTCTTCGGCGCGCGGACATGCGCCCAGCGAGATTATGCGGACTACAACACGAGCTCCGCCGCGCCTAACAGCGGAAACACCACGGCAGGGCGCATAACCAAGCCGTCCGCCTAATGACGCTTATGAGGAATTCCTCATAAGCGCCACAGTTTCGCGGTCGCGACCCTGCTGGACTGGTACCGCGATGGCGGCGACGTCGCGGCCCGGCTCCCGCTGCTCTCGACCTACCTCGGGCACGTCGAACCGGCCAACACCTACTGGTACCTGCACGCCGCACCGGAGTTGCTCGCCGAAGCCGCGCAGCGCCTCGACCGGCATCTGAGCCCCGACGCACATCTGGGCGGCCCGCGATGACCGCGCTGGCCCCGACCTTGCAGGCGTTCTTCACAGACCGGCTTATCCAGCAGCGCCAGGCCAGCCCACACACCATCACTGCCTACCGCAACACCTGGCGGCTACTGATCGTGTTCACCGCCCAACGCCTCAGCAAGGCTCCCAGCCGCCTCGATGTCGCCGACCTCGACGCGCCGCTGATCGCGGCGTTCCTCGACCACCTCGAACACGACCGCGCCAACAGTGCCCGCACCCGCAACGCCCGCCTCGCCGCGATTCACTCCCTGTTCCGGTTCGCTGCGCTGCGGCATCCCGAACACGCCGCCGACATCGAACGGGTCCTGGCGATACCGTCGAAACGAGCCGACCGGGCACTGGTCACCTACCTCACCGAACCCGAACTCGATGCCCTACTGGCCAGCCCGGACCGCGGCACCCCGACCGGTCGCCGTGACCACGCCCTGATCATGTTGGCCGCCCAGACCGGGCTGCGGGCCTCCGAACTGACCTCGCTGACCTGCGCCGATGTGCACTTCGGTGCCGGCGCGCATGTCAGCTGCCACGGCAAGGGCCGCAAAGACCGCATCACCCCACTCACCGCTGGCACCGTCGCGGTCCTGCAGGTCTGGACCGCCGAACGCGCCGGCATCCCGACCGACCCACTATTCCCGGCCCGCCGCGGCCAGCCGCTGTCACTCGACGCGCTCGAACGGCGCGTCGCCCACCACGCCCAGCACGCCGCCCACACCTGCCCGACACTGAAGACCAAGAAGATCACGCCGCATACCCTGCGCCACACCGCGGCGATGCGACTGCTACACGCCGGGGTCGACACCACCGTGATCGCGCTCTGGCTCGGCCACGAATCCGTGCAAACCACCCAAATTTACCTGCACGCCGACATCACGCTCAAAGAACAAGCACTGAACCGAACCACCCCCCTAACCAGCACCCCCGGCCGCTACCAGCCACCCGACCAACTTCTCGCCTTCCTCGAAGCGCTGTGATTATCCCGACCAGGCCAACCCGGGCACCCCCACCGACCAGCACCGACCGGTCCAATCTCGGGATAATCCGCAGGTCGGGATAATGTTCAGCACACCAAGCGTGCACCGCGGGCAGATGGGTGTAACCGGAATAACCGTCGCGCATGAGGGTGCCGGTGAACTCCGGGAGCACCCCACCGGCATCGATATCCTCACTGGAGCGTCCACCGACGTGCCTCAACGTCAGATACTCGGTGCACGCCACATGCACATAGGCCAATGCCCCGGCGGCGCGTCCGGTGGTCTCGTCGGCGTGTAATACCCCGGCCGTGGGTAACAGGGCTTGCAGGTGGGGCAGGAAGGCGGTTTCCAGCAGGTCCGCGGCGCGGCCCCGGACACCGGTCAGGAACCCGGTGGACACCCGGATCCCGGCCAGGGCGTCGAGGACGCTGGCGGCCCGCCCGATCGGAAGGTAATGCCCGCAGGTCAACAACGCGGCCAAGGCGCTGGTCTGCGGGCCGATCCGGACCGGGCTTCCCGGACGCAACGCCCATGCCAGCACGGGATCGGGCGCGACCCCAGTCCCGGCAGGCGCAGTGTCAGGCTCGGTCACGGGCTCAGGGGCGGCAGGTCCCGGGGCACTGGCCTCGTCCGGGGCGCTGATGGCGGAACCTTGCAGGTCACTGCCGGGGTTCACCGGGCGGGGCACCTCGGTGGCGGCGGGGTCGTTGACAGGCCCACGCCCGCCACAACGCCGCGACACCAGCTGGTACTCGGTGACCTTCGGTGGTGGCGGAAGGTCCACGTCCACCACCTGACGACGGACCCGCGCGGTCTCAGCGGCGTCATGTAACGACTTCTCGCACCGGGCACAGTGACCCGGGGCGACCTCGAACGTCTCATCCGGGTC
>JBOHHF010000058.1:0-10751 GCA_050700495.1 Pseudonocardiaceae bacterium | reverse complement strand
GCGATGTAGGCTCCGGGCCCTTGACGGCCCATCTGCTTCCCGAACCCCGGTTCGGGCGTGAGATCCTGATCGGCCGCCGGTGGCCCGAGGCCCCCAGTCGGCTCCCGGCGGCCGGTCGGCCCCCGATCCTGCTCCCCTCCTGAGCCCGGCCGCACCGGCCCCTTCCGGTTCCTGGTGGCCAGCCGGAACCAGACCCCGCCGATACCGCAGCCGATGTCGCACCGTCGGATCACGGTCACCACGTCGCTGGTCGTGGTGATCCCGTGCCGGTGCCGAGGTGAGCGCGGTGCCCGACCCGATCACCACTTGCATCTGCTCACGCCGGGTGAGGTCGAGGCTGCGGGTATCGAGGGTCACGGGCGCGTTGGGTGCGGCCGGCTGATCCCCGCTGTGGGCTTGACGATCAATGGCGCCGCGGTGGCCGGGTGGTGCGTGAGCTGCCTGGCCGTGGGGACCGCGCGGTGAGCGGGCGGGCGATCTCTGACCCATGGCGCGACGTCGACGGTACCCACATTCCGTTGGGGTGCTGTGTCGAGCAGGTTGAGGTGGCCAAGGAACACGGGGCGCTGCGCTCGCGGCTGGGCAAGCGGGGCCCGGTGCTGCGCCGCAGCGCTACCCGGCTGGTGGTGCGGTTCGCGGGGGAGCGCGAGCTGGCGCGTATTCACCCGCATCTGGTACGAGTCGCACGTTGACAGCTCCGCTACCCTTCCGCCCATGAGCAGTGAGCTGGAGTCGGTGAATCTGCCGGCAGAGCTCCTCAAGGAAGCCCGCGATGCCACCCGCAACGGGTCGGTGGAAAGCGTGGCCGACTACGTTGCGGAGTCTGTGCGGCTTCGTCTGGCCAGAGATCGTGCACTGGCGCAGGTCACCAGGCTTTTCGGTGGGCCGCCGCCCGAGGAGGTCCTCGCTGTGGTCCGGCAGCGGGCCGGCCTTCCGCTGCGCCACGCCGCTTCGTGATCGGCGGCCGAGTTCTCGATGTGACCGCGATCGTCGGCTTCTCCACGGGAGAGTCGGTATACACCGAGGCGCTGGTCATGACCGCGATCGAAGAGAACATCGTGTTGGCCATCCCCTCCGCAGCACTCGTCCGCGCCGCCGCGCTGATCCTCCCGGGCCACGAACTCGGCCTGGACGTTCTGCTCGGCCTGCCCTGCACCGTCGTCGACACACTCGACACCGCGCAGGCACGCGCGGTCGGCGCGGTTCTTCAACAAGGTGGTCAGCCGTGCCGCGATGTCGCCGCCGCCCACGTCGTGTACTGCGCGCAGCGTCGCGGGTGGCCGGTCGTCACGAGCGACCCGCAACCATTGCTCACCCTCGACAGCTCGATCGAGATCGAGAGTCTGTGCTAGTGACTCGCTCACGTCAGACGACAAAAAGTCTCGAGTGTGGGTACTGCGCCGCCGCCACGACCGGCGAGTTCGATTGATCGACCTGAGCCGCCACCGGTAGCTTGGGAAACTGTGAATCCTGACGATGCTCCGATCGTCCTGCTCGGCGCGGATCACCGGCCGATCGGACAGCTCCCTAAGTCGCAGGTTCATCATGCCGCGACGCCGCTGCATCTGGCGTTTTCCTGCTATGTCTTCGACGACTCGGGCCGGCTGCTGATGACCCGCCGTGCCACCAGCAAGCGGACCTGGCCGGGAGTGTGGACCAACTCTTGCTGCGGGCACCCGCTGCCCGGTGAACCCTTCGCGGAGGCGGCTGTGCGGCGGCTGCGCGAGGAGTTGGGCGTGTCGATGGTGCGCTCGGCGATGGCGCTGCCCGATTTCCGGTACCGGGCGGTGGCGCCCGAGGGTGTGGTGGAGAACGAGTTCTGCCCGGTGCTGGTGGGTAGCGTCGACGGTCCGCCGCAGCCCAACCTGGACGAGGTCCTGGAACACCACTGGGCCGCCTGGTCCGACGTGATAGCCCTGGTCGCAGCCGCCCCGTGGGCGATCAGCCCCTGGTCAGCCCTCCAGATCCCGCTGTTGGCCGCCCTACCCCTTCCCCCCTGGTCCCTCCTCACCTGATCCCCCTTTGCGCATTCAGCGGGCTCAGCGGGGCTATGAGGGATCCGATAGCCCCGCTGAGCCCGCTGAATGCGTACGAGCGGGGGGACGGTCGATGAGGCCGTAAAGGGCGGCGGCCGTTAGGTAGGCGGCGGCGGCTAGGAGGAGGAGCTCGGGGGCGTGGCCGTCTGACGGGATTACAGTGGCGGCTAGGGCGACGGCCAGGACATAGCCGATGTTGAAGACGGCGTCATAGAGCGCGAAGACCCGGCCGCGTACCGTGTCATCGACGTCGCGTTGCACTGTGGCATCCAGGCTCAGCTTCACCACTTGGCCGGCCGTGGACAGGGCGAATGCGGCGGCCAGCATCGTGGGCATGATCATCGGCAGGCCGAGCGTGACGATCAGTAACCCCGCGATCACCAGCGCGCCGCGGACGGTGCGCCGCCGGCCGAACCTGGCCACCAGCAGCGGGGTGAGTACTGCCGCGAGCAGCAACCCGAGAGCCCCGGCGACCAGCAGCTGGAACACCCCGGCGAATCCGGCCCGGAGCAGCCCGTCGGAGGTGAAGGAGTTGCGGTAGAGCAGCAGCGCTACCAGGGTCGTGATGCCGAACGACAGCCGGTGTGCGACGAGCGCGACCAGACCGGCGGCGACGCTGGGTACCCGGGCCGCTGCGGCCAGGCCGTCGCGCAACCCTCTGGCCACCGCGCGGGTTGTCTCGCTGGGCTCGTCGGTAAAGTCTGGCCCGAGCTGGCCGCGGCGCAAGCCGGCCGCAGTCGCTGCCGCGGCGAGTGAGCCCACCACCGCGGCTGCCGTCACCCAGGCCGATCCGGTGTCGCCCGACCCGACCACGCCACGCAGCCCGACCGCGCACATCCCGCCGATGACCGTGATCGCCGCGCCGACGGTGGCGGCCAGTGCGTTGGCCTCGATCAGATGCCGGCGTGGCACCACATGCGGCAACCCCGCGGACAGTCCCGCCAGCACGAACCGACTTATCCCGGTGACCAGCAGCGCTCCGAGATACAGCGGTACCCCGGCCACCCCGGCCCCGACAGCGAGGGCCACCAGTAGGATCGGCGCCACGCGCAGCACGTTCGCGATGACCAGCACCCGGCGACGGTCCCAGCGATCCAGCAGTGCCCCGGCGAACGGTCCCACCAGGGAGTACGGCAGCAGCAGCACGGCGAGCCCGGCCGCCACGGCTATCGGGTCGGCTTGGCGTTCCGGGTTGAACAGCACAGCGCCGCCCAATCCCGCTTGGAACACCCCGTCGCCCCACTGCGCCGCGAAGCGGGAGGTCAGCACCCGGCCGAACCCGCGGGTGCCCAGCAATCGCCGCACCCCTAGTCGGTCGGGCTGGCTGGGGAGCGCAACGGCTTGCGACGAGGTCACGATCACGCAGGTTAACGGTGTCGTGTGAGTTCGGCGCCAAGTAGGGGCCGGCTCAAGGTATGAGTTCGGTAACCGAAGTGGCTGCCAGCACCGGTGCGAAATGCGAGACGATGTCGAGGTGGACGAGGTGGAAGCAGGCTCGGCGTTGATTGCTGCTCCGGCGCTGCGGGATCCCAACTTCTGCCGCACCGTGGTGCTGGTCATCGACCACCGCGCCTCCGGCACGCTCGGTGTCGTGCTCAACCGGCCCAGCGAGGTGCCGGTGCGTGAGGTGCTGCCGTTGTGGGGTCCGTACGCCACGGTACCGCAGGCGCTCTACGTCGGCGGTCCGATGCAACAGCGCGCGGCGCTGTGCGTGGCTGCGCTGCCCGCCGGGGTGGACGCCGAGCGCACCGAGGGCGTGATCAAAGTAAGGGGATCCCTGGCTCTGGTCCACCTCGACGCCGATCCGGAGTTGATGGCGCCGCGGTTGCGCGGGCTGCGGGTGTTCGCCGGGTACTCCGGTTGGGATCAGGGCCAGCTTGCCGGTGAGATCCAGCGCGGTGATTGGATCGTCGTGCCCGCACTGCCCGATGATGTGCTGGCGCCGCCGGGCACCGATCTGTGGGGTTATGCTTTGCGCCGCCAGGGCATGCCGCTGGCGTTGCTGGCCACCTATCCTGCCGACGCGGTGTTGAACTGATGTCCCCAACCGACACGCCTAGGGTTGCCAAGATGTGGGGAGAGGCCGTGACCGATAGGTCCGCTTGGCTGGCGTTGTTCGCTACCGGATCGGGGACGATCGGTCGGCGCGAGCGGATCTGGGCGGCGGCTGTGGCTGTGCTGGGACTGCTCTACTTTGTCTATCCGCTTTCCTCCTCTTTTCATGACGCCCAAATAGATGTAGCTATGTTGGTCAGTCACGTTTCGCTCGTCGTCGGTTGCGGGTGGGCCCTGTGGCTTGGACTGGCGCGAGGAGTGCGTCAACAACGCCAGGCCATGGCGCTCTTCGTGATAATTGTCCCGTTGGTCTTGGTCCGCGCTATTATGCACGGTAGCTTCGCTGGGTTTGCCTATACTAGCATCATTTGCGCCTTGGTGTTACCGATCCGAGTGACCTTGCCCGTCATCGCGGCCATCACCGCTGTTCAGGCTGGCTTCTTGGTCTATGGCGACATATCGCCCATCGGTGTGGTCCACTATTCCTTCCAGAATGCACTTCTTGGTCTGGCCATATTCGGGCTGCGGCGAATGGTTGACCTGGCCAGAGAGCTTACCTCGGCGCGCCAGGAACTGACTCGTTTGGCGGTAAATGAGGAGCGCCTGCGATTCTCCCGGGACCTGCATGATCTGCTCGGTCATAGCCTATCGCTGATCGCTCTCAAGAGCGACCTCGTCCGCCGGATGGTCGGTGGCAAGCAGGTCGCACCGGAGATACCCGACATCGCTAAAGAGATCAGCGACATCGAGTCGGTGGCCCGTCGCGCCCTGACCGAGGTGCGCGAGGCGGTCAGCGGCTACCGTCGCCAAACTCTGGCCGCCGAGCTGAACTGTGCTCTGGAGACGCTGGATATCGCCGGAATTCACGCCGCGTTCACCGCGGACACCCCGCCCATGAGCCCGACGGTGGAGGCACTGCTCGGTTACGTCGTGCGCGAGGGGGCGACCAACGTGGTGCGTCACAGCCGGGCCAGACGATGTGAGATCACGCTCAGCCGCGCTGGCGATGTGGTCCAGCTAGACATTCTTGATAACGGAATCGGTGCTACCGACACCGCGCGCTCGTCGGGTAGCGGTCTGGTAGGGCTGCATGAGCGCCTCACCGCTGCTGGAGGTTCGCTTCATGCCTCGTCTGATCCGGGCGGCGGTTTCCGTCTTACGGCCGCGGTGCCACTATCCGAATCACGATCTGAGTCACTGTCTGGACCACAGGCTGGGATCCCGGCCGGCAACGCACCGCTATCGCCTGCGGTCGTGGCCGATCCGGCACAGGCTTAGGGTCAGTCATGATCCGGGTACTGATCGCCGAGGACCAGGGCATGGTCCGCGGTGCGCTGGCGGCGCTCATCGCGCTGGAACCTGACCTCGAGGTGGTAGCGCAGGTAGCCCGCGGCGACGCAGTCCTGTCAGCAGCGCGTGAGAGCCGAGCCGACGTGGTCCTGGTCGACATCGAGATGCCGGGCATGGACGGCCTCGCCGTCGCCGAGGAACTGCGGCATGCGTGGCCTACCTGCAAGGTTCTCATCCTTACGACCTTCGGCCGGCCGGGTTATGTCCACCGAGCGATCAGGGCGGGCGCGGCGGGATTTCTGGCCAAGGATGGCCCGTCTGAGGAACTCGCGTCGGCGGTCCGCCGCGTGTATGCGGGTGAGTTGGTGGTGGATCCCGTTCTTGCGGCTAGCGCGCTACGTCACGGCGAGAGTCCGCTCAGCGCGCGGGAAAGCGAGGTTCTCGAAGCGGCGGTCGATGGCTCGACGGTGGCTGACATCGCCAGGCGGGTAGGCCTGTCCGAAGGCACGGCCCGTAACTACCTCTCCGCGGCGATCCGCAAGATGAACGCTCCGAACCGCGTCACCGCGGCTGAGACAGCGAGACGTCAGGGCTGGCTGTAACGTATCCGGGCCCGAGCCGACGCCCCCTGCGTCGAACGTCATACCTTCACCGTGACAATTGTCATGTTATTTATGGGAACGCTCGGGACTACCGGGCCAGCCGCTTCTAGCTTACCGTTCCTCTGGCAGGGAAGTGGTCATCAAGAACGGTATATGAGGGGAGGGAACAGCTTGCTGTCCGACAGAACCGGCCTGCCGAACGGACCCAGACGGGGCATGGTCGCGATTGGGATCCACAGTTTCGTCAGTGGACTGTTCCTGCCGTTCTTGGTGATCTACTTCATCCAGGCCGGCTACTTATCTCTGGTGTCGGCCGGGGCGGCGTTGTTAGTGGGACTCGCTACCGTGAAGCTTGGACCAGCAGGTGTGCGCGCTATGCGACGAGCGGTACACCGTCGATTCCCAGTCCTCGGCGATCACGACAACGTCCATGAACTTCCTGATCACATCACTGGACCCCGAGCCGGTGACCAGGACGGCGAGTGTCGTGCCGTGCGGGACAGCAAGGACCCATTTACCGCGGCGCAGTAGTGACTAGATCGGAAGACCAGCGTGGTAGGCCATCCCGCGGAGCTTCCGGCCGGTCGGGTCTTGCTGGGACCGCAGCAGCTCAGCTACCTCAAGTCCGATACAGTCAGCGTGCGGACTGGGGAGATACGGATGGCTCGGAGCCTGCGAGTGGTGGTGGTCGACCGTTGTCCGATCACCGCCGAGGGATTCCGGTCCGTGCTCACCGGGCACGAGGGCATCTCGGTGGTCGGTATCGCCCACAATGCCACCGGTGCGCTTCGGGAGGCCGCGCTGGCCAGTCCCGACGTGGTGCTCCTTGATCTCGATCTCGGCGCGGACGACGGCGTCGAACTTATTGCCATGCTCGTGAAGCGCTACGTCGATAGCGCTGTGCTGGTCGTCTCCGATCAGATCACCCGGCTGGTGGCGGCGGTGAAGGCCGGCGCACGAGGCTTCCTGGTCAAGACCTCGCCTATCGAGGAGATCACCATTGCCGTCCAGCAGGTGGCGGCCGGCTCCACTCCAGTCTCAGCGCCGTTGCTGCCGTTGCTGCTGTCCGAGATCCACGACCCGCGCCGCCGCGGTGACCTCTCGGCCCGGGAACTGGAAGTGCTGCAACTCGTGGCCGACGGTCGGACCAACGCCGAGATCGCCAAAGCCTTTTTCCTGTCCGAGGCCACGGTCAAGACCCACCTACGGCGTATCTTCGGCAAACTGCAGGTCACTGACCGTGCCTCGGCGGTAGCCACCGCGATCGCCGTCGGCGGCCTCGTTCCGATGCAGCGCAACGGTACGAACCTGGACTGCTATGGGGTCAGTCCCGGGACTCGCGCCTGATCGGGGTGCCGCTACGGCTTCGGATGTCTGGGGGACGTCGGATGTCTGGGGGCCGACCAGCATCAAGTAGAGCGGCGCTTCGTTCACTCCGTCGAAGTCCATTCCCGTGGCGGCGTCATCGTCGAGGAACCCGCCGATGGGTCGCACCGCGAGCGAGTAGCCGGTGCCCAGCAGCAGCAGGTTCTGCATCAGGTGACCCGCGTCCATCAGGCAGAACCTCAGCCCGCGCTGGCCGTATTTGAATCTCGACCGCCAGAAGATGGCGCCCAGCACGATCATCGCGGCGCAGTCGCGTGCCAGCTCCGGGCGGAAGGTCGCCTGGCACAACGCTTCGAAGTCGACTTCCCGCACCGGCGTCAGCCCATTGCGGTACGGGTCATAGTGGTACATCCCCTTGGCCAGGCCATGGACCCGTTCGGCTACGACGTACAGGTCGATCGGGTATAGCGCGCCGCCGGAGGGGGTTGGCCGTCGTGGCCGCCCACCGAGGTCGGTCGTTCCGTAGGAGTGCACGAGCAGCCCCGCCAGCACGTCCATCGGCAGTTCGCCGGGGCCGAATCCGTCGGCGCTGCGCCGGGCGGCCAGCACGTCGGCCAGCTCCGCTTCCAGCGGCGCGGGCTCGGGGAGCGGGATCGGCCGGCGGCTGTGGTTGGGCCGTCCCCCACGCTGGGTGAACAACTGCAGCTCTGGCGAGCTCTGCAGCTTCAGAGCTCCGGGCATATCGCAGTTGAGCATGTGGGGGTGCAGTTTGGACGCTTCGAAGTAGCACTCGGCCGGATCGTCGTAGGCCGGGGGGCTCCCGCCGTAGACGACGTCGAAGAGGTTACCGCTATGCGGTTCAGCAGACGCGGACATCAACGCCTTTCGGTCAGGGCCTTCGGGTCAGGGGAAGGGATGCGGGTAGGCGGTGAGTTCCTCGTCGCGCCGTGGCCTGGGCACCAGCCCGAGTTCGACCGGGCGCCGCCGCAGCCGTGGCACTCCGAGGAACCGCGCGCGGTACCACGCATCCAGCGGCACCAGAGCCGGCGCGAACACTCTGGCGACCACCGCGCCGGCCGAGCGGACATCCGGGCTCGTCGCATCGGCCAGGTACACGTCGACGCCTTGCGCCGCGAGGTGTTCCAGCACGCCGAGCAGCACCTGCCTCGGCCGGGCACCGGGCACGGCCGGCAGGTCGCCGACGGCGACTCGATCGTCGCTGGCGTCGAGGAACCTGGTGTGTTCGATCAGCCCTGGTCCCGAGTAGAGCCGGACGTGGTCGGGGAAATCCCGGATTTCTGCGGTGAAGTCGGTGTCCGGTGGCAAGGCCGTGCCGGCGCGCTGCTCGGCCCGCATCCATACCCTGGTCTGGAACGCCTCGATCACCGCCTTCGTGATCGCCCTCCTGGGATCCGCGGCGGCAGCGGCACCGAGTCCGATCGGGGCGATGTCGTTGTTCTCGTTGCGCACGATCGCCAGCACCGAGGGCACCTGGCCGAACCTACTGAGGTCGACCAGCGCCACCGATAGCCCCGCGGGTCGGACGTGCCGATCGAAGAACGCCGACACCTCCGGATCGCTGGCCGGGTCGATTCGGGGCATGCTCAGCCCGTTGTGCCAGGTGGTGCAGAACCCGTCGCGCTCGACGAGCTCCAGCAGTCCCGCCAGCGCGGCCTCGTCCCAGGTGCAGCCGGCGGCCAGCCCGTTGCTCGTGCTGTAGCCGATGCACCCCGCCGGCTCCCGCGGCGGCGCGCTCAAGAAGACCAGGCTCGCCGGCAGCCAGGTGCGCTGTCCCGAGGCGAGACCGACGCCGGGCACCCACCTGATGGTGAGGTCGTCGGTGAAGCCCACGAACGGGAAACCCGGTTCGCAGAGTTGCGCATCGGTGAACAGACGCAGTTGCCCAGGCGACACCGCGTTGTCCCCGCCCGCGGCCAGCTCCCGCCAACTGGCCTGGATGACGGCGTCATCCGGGCGATAGGTGGCGCTGTAGCGTTCCACAGTTTCCGCTATCGCGGCGACCACCGCGGCCCGTTCGTGCAGCGCCCCGCCACCGTTGGTCGCGGTGCTGCGCTCCCCGAGGAGGTGCGTGGTCTCGCACGTTGACGCCCCCACCGTGAAGGCCCGGACGTCGTCGACGTCCCGAAGGCGCTGGTTCACCCCGGTGACGATGCCGACCAGGTCGGAGCGGAACTGGCCGAACAACCGCTCCGCCACCGCCGGGTCGGTCCAGGGTGGGCCGTCACCCTCCGGTATGCCCCGCCACCGCCGGGTCCGGGTGGCAACGGATTTCGTGGGGGCCGTCATGCCGGCGGCCCGTTCGGATGAAACCAGATCATCGGGTAGCCGCTGTCCCGAGCCGGGGAGCAGGCCGGGCAGCGCGGCACCCGAAACAGGCGGTGGTTGCGCAGCCGCACGCCGCTCCCGGTCACCTCGACGGTGTCCAGGCTGCCCGGCACGGCGAGGCTGGCGTTGGTCTCGGACAGGGTGATCCACTCCACGATCCGCTCGACCACCAGACCGGCCTGCATCAGCGCCACACCGGGTATCAGCGCGGCTCGGTCACCTCCGGTGCGGACCGGCCGTGCGGCCACCAGGTCGTCGATGATCGACGAGTCCGGGAAGGTGGCGGCCCTGCGCAGCTGGTAGCAGGTGAAGCAGGCGGACCTGCCTGGTCTGGTCCACGGCCCGACCACGGCCCGGTGACCGTCGAAGGGCAGCGCGGGCAGCCACGTCCGTCCCGAGGCCAACGCAAGCTCGTTCCACCGGTGCACCAACGGATCCTTCTCCGTGTCGCCGACCACCACGACGACGTCCCGTACCGGGTCGCCGGTGCCGGGTACCCCTTCGACGCTCGACGCGGCCACGATCCGGGTTCCGGCAGCGGTCAGCTCGGCGGCGATCCGCTCGGCGAGGCTACTGGTGCCGAGCACCGTGCAGCACGTCGTGTCCAGCCGCTGCTGGATGGCACGCAGCGGCACCGCACGACCTGCCCGTAGCCACATCCCGATCGCGGCGGGTGACGCGTCGGTGAGGTCGTCGGCTGCGTCGCCCCGTTCGAGCAGACCGGCATCGACGAGTTGGGCGAGCACCGACTCCAACACCGGCAACCGGGCGCGGTCGACGTCGGCACCGATGTCCACAGTGGTCGGACCATCGAACAGAGCGGTCAGCAACGCCTCGGTGAACGCCGGGAGTCGGCTGTCTCGCAGCTTGGTGATGTGGTCACCGTGGCGGACGAGCACGGCGTCCTCGGTCACCTCGACCCGCGCTCCCGGGTTGGTACCGAGCCGCAGGTCCGTGGCCGGCCGCCCGTCCCCCGTCACAGCGTCCGTCACTCGCCCTCCCGCTGGTGAGGACGGCGTCGACGCCGTCGTTTGGTCACTGCTTCCGAGTCTCCGTGACGGCGACACCATTGGTGCAGACCCGTTCGATGGACAGC
>JBOHHF010000057.1:0-2885 GCA_050700495.1 Pseudonocardiaceae bacterium | reverse complement strand
ACCCCACAAAAATCAAACTCACAGACCAGCAGAAAGAATCGATACCCCTCACCCGGCACCTCTTTCACGGTGACTGGAATTACACCATGACACCGCCGATCAAATAACTTATTTCATTACGGCTCCTAAGCACGAGATCGGAACAGGCGTAGCTGGAATTGCCGTTGACCGTTCCGTCCAGCCAGACCCGGTAATGCTGGTGGTCGGCAGCGTCCTGCCGGAACGCGTACACGAGCACGTTGACGTCAGGAAGGAGCACGACCCTCCATCACATCCAGCAGCGCCGCGCTGTCATCGAGATCCACGCCGGGCAGCACGCCCCCACTCGCGACGGACACTGGCAACTCGACTCGGGTGCGCTCCTCGTGCCGTTCGGATTCGGCCAGCAGCCGGCGAAGGGCCTCCTCGAAAACCGAAGTCAGGCTGCGTCCCTGGCGCGCCGCGTGGCTCTTGGCCCGGCGCAGCAGCTCGTCGTCGACCCGCAGCGTGGTCCGCATGCATCAAAGCATACCGTGATGACAGCAATATGTCATTGCCAGCACTGAAGAGCATGATTGTCGAGTTCATCGCACTGATGTGACAAGCAACGAGGAGAAGTCCGGCCGGCGTGTTGATCACTGCTCGTGACGCGCGGTAGCCTGTCCACTCCAACGGGCGACAGGGGAGCTAGCTATGCCCGAACAGATCGACCCGGCGATGTGGTCCCGACCGGACTTGTGGCTGGTATTCACCACTCACGACATCGGCGGGCTGTACCGAATACTCAAGGACGACGCCGGGCTGGCCCAGCGGCAGATCGGGGCGCTGACCGGACAGACGCAGTCAGAGGTTTCGGAGATCCTCAAGGGGCGCCAGGTCATCGCCTACGACGTCCTAGTGCGCCTCGCCGACGGCTTGGGCATTCCTCCGGAGCGGATGGGTCTGTCCTGGTGGGGGGCTGACGGAAGCTGGTACGGCCCCAGCGACGCCTACTCTAAGGGGGCCAATGTCGCCGGACCCCTGGAGGGAGACGAGATGCTGCGCAGGCAATTCCAGCGCTTACTCGGCCTGGGCGCCGCCGCCGCGTTTGGCGCACCCATCCCCGGTGTCGGTGACCTGGCCGTGGTGGCCGCCCCACCCCTGCCCGCTGAGCCATCTGGCCGGATCGGGAAGGCCGACGTTGCCATGATCCGGACGTGCCGCGAGCGGCTGGCCACTCTCGCGCGCACTGCCGGGGGACAGGTCAGGGCCTCGGTGTGGCTGGCCCAGTGGGCGGATCAATGGCTGGATGCCGACGCGTCCGACGCGGTACGCCGCGAGCTACTGGGCGAGCTGGCACACCTGCACACCATCACCGCCTGGTGCTGTCACGACGTCGGCGCCGTCGCCAGGTCCCACTACCACTTCGGCCGAAGTGTCGAGTTCGCCATCGACGCCGGTGACAGCTACCAGGCGGCGTTCGCACTGCGCCACGCGGGGATGATGCTCGTCGAGCGAGGGGCGCCCAACGATGCGCTGAAAGTGCTCCAGCTCGGCGGTCTGCGGCTGGACACCGCAGCCCCCGGCGACCCACGGGTACCCGTCCTGCAGGCGTGGTGTCATGCGGTGTCTGGCCTCGCACTGTCCAGGCTGGACGATTCCGAGTCGGTCCGCGCTCAGGCTCGCGAGCGGCTAGCCCGAGCCCGGGACGGATGGGAGCCGCCGCACGCGCATGCCCGGGCGTGCATGGACCTTGACACCGGGCACACCTATCTACACCTCGGCCAACTCGTCACCGCCGAGGCGGCCTTGGCGATGTCGGTACGAACCTTCCAGCACAGCGGCGACCGGCGTGAGGGTGTGGTAGCCGATATCAGCCTGGCCCGGCTGCACGTGCAGGCTGGCGAGCCCCGCGGGCTCGTGCTGGCCAAGGCAGCTATCGATGCGGTCGCCGAGACGCGGTCGGGGGTCGCGCGGCAGATCTGGCTGCCGCCACTGGCCGATGCGCTGGAGAGCCGCTCTGGCTCCGATGCGCGGGAGCTGGCGCGTCTGGCGCGGCAAGTCGCAGCGTGATCACTTACGAAACTAGCCGCGAGCGTTCGAAGCGTCGGGCACAGTAGGGCGAGCGACCGCGCGGGCTTAGCCCAGCCCCGCGACCGCTGAACGCCCAGCTCACCGCCCTCGGCGTTCGTCGTGGTCGGGGGCGTCGGACGTCTCGGCCCGGCTCAGGCGCCCGGCGCCCCTCGCGCGCGTACGCGTTGGGGCAGGTCAGGCTCAGTCGGCATTGCGGGTCGGGCCCCGCGCGATCTGCCGGTACTGCTCGTGGAAATCGCGGACGCAGGTCAGCGTCGGGTAGCGGCTGACGAGTGCGGCGTTGAGATCCCGAGCGTGGGTCAAGACAGAGCCGAGCGCGCTGGTAGAGGTCAATGCTTGGCCGCCGAGGGCGGCGGCCTCGTCTGGTGAGCCCAAGTGGGCCAGCGCAATAGCCAGGTCGAGACGGGCGATGGAGCCCTTACCGGGTGAGCTGTCGCCGGGCGGGGCTGACTCGTGCACGGCAAGAGCCACTTCGCTGTGTGTTTTCGCCGCGTGGAAGTCGCCGAGCCAAAGGTATGCCTGCGCGGGATGTGCGGCAATCGCATAGGACGCCATCCGGCCGGTGTCGAGGGTGAATCGGCGGGGGGTCTGCGTGGGCATCTGGTCGTGCAGGTTCCGGGCCTCGGCGAACAGAGTTGCGAACGTCTCCCGATCGCCGAGCTGGGCGTAGGCCCGGGATGTCTTGGCGCGGAGCCGGATGGCCAGCGGATGGCCAGCGGATGGCCAGCAGGAACCTGGGTGATGCCCTTCATCGCTGCGTGCACCGCTCTGTCCGGACGCTCGGCATAGGTCGTGATCGTCGTCATGACGTCGGCGGCCCACCCGCACAGCTC
>JBOHHF010000056.1:0-1439 GCA_050700495.1 Pseudonocardiaceae bacterium | reverse complement strand
TGCGCGGGCAGGAAGTGCCGCAGCTCGACACCGTCGTCATCCTCACGCTGTGCGAAGATCCGCTCAGACGGGGTGCTCACGCGGATCAGTCTTCCCTACCAGGCGTGCCGTAGCCGCTGAGGTCGCCCTGCCCGATTCGACCTTCCTTGAATCTGGAGATCCGCGACGAGAATCTCCGGTTGTCGGGTGCCAACGGCTGGCGCGCTTCCGCCTCGGGCCTAGGCTCCTGGTGGGTCTGCTTTGCGGATCCTGGGTTCGATACCAGAGCTGCGCAAGCGCTTGCACAGAGTTCTTCAGCGCGACCGATACAGCCTGTTGGGGGTCGGCGCGGGTGGCGGGACGGCTGGTCACGCCGAGCAAGACGGCGGCGGCTGAGGTGGTGTTACAGGTCTGTGACGTAGCGTTCGATGAGGAAGACCTGTGCTGCGTGCAGGCAGTTGATCGTGTCCGGGCTGGGAGTACCTGGATGATGCGTCGCTCGGTGCGGCCGTGACCGCGGTCGTGCTCGACGTGAGTAACCGGTACTTCGGCCCGCTGTTGGGAGGCGGGGAGCGCTGTGCTCGGTCATACCCGTTGCAGTACTGCCTACCGGGTCCGGAAAGTCCCTTCGGCTACACCGACTGCCGCTCAGGCGGGCAGTGTACTGCGCTGTATCAGTGCTTCGTAGTCGTCGAAGGTTCCTGGGAGAAGACGCAGGTGCACGATCGTGCCCGTCGGCTTGTCGACGAGGTCGACCACCTCGGCGACCGCTGGCGCGTCCGTGTCGCCCGCGACCACGATCGCGATCGCGCCGGGCACGACGATCGCTGGGTTGCGTGCCTCGTCGAGGAACGTCCAGACGAGACCGGTGTCGTCCTCGTCATTGAGGTCGGCAGCGATGTCAACGATGATCACGGTCTCCTCCTCTCCGTCCTCGTGGTGGGGGCATGCGGTAAGGATTCTCCCGGTGCGGACCCAGGCAGGCAAGCAGCCGCCGAAGCTCATCTTCTTCGTCGGAAGCGATCACCGCCGTGAAATGCGGTCGGTGCCCGGTGGGCAACAGGTGCACGCCGACGAGCCGCAACGCACTGACTGGGCAGTAGTGGATGCACCGGTAAGTGCGGAGCCGGCTGTTGAGCAGTCCGGGCAAAGACGCTGGACCGATGTCGTCCAGCGCGCAGAAGACGGAGATTCCGAAGAGGGGTACACCATCAAGGCACCACGCCCGCGCTGTCCTGCGTGCGTGTGTCTGCAGCTTGGGCAACGTATCCGGGCCTCCCCGTACTACCAGGGCTGCGGCCGGGCGGTGGTGGCTCCGCGCGTATGCGCCCACGTAGTTCTTCCCGATCTTGATCCACGGTGAGGATGCTTGCAGCATGGGACGACAGTTTCGGCGCGCGGAGCTGTGAGTCGCTCGTAACGGTCCACGATCAGGGCCGCTGCGAGCCGCACGTCGAGGT
>JBOHHF010000055.1:0-1366 GCA_050700495.1 Pseudonocardiaceae bacterium | reverse complement strand
GGCGGGGAAGCAGTGCGTCGGATTGAGGTTTGCAGGGTGGTGGTCATGTCGGTGGTGGTGATGGATTCGGCGTCGCGTGGTAGGGCCAGGCCCCGGCGGGCGAGTTCGGTGGCCAGCTGGTGTTGGTGGTCATCGACCTGCTCGCCGCGGGCGCTGTCGCGGATGGCCAGGATCGGTAACCGCCCGGCGTTGAGCGCGGCCAGTGCTGACCCGGTGCCGGCGTGGCTGATCACGATGTCCGCGGCGCTCAGGGCGGCGGCCAGCTCCGCGGCGGGCAGCACCGGCGTGGCCCGGATCGGCAGGCCCCCCACGTGGGTGTCCCCGGTCTGCCAGAGCACCTGCACCGGCAGCCCGGTCACCCGGGCCAGCGCACCCTGCGGCGCGAGCAGCGGCGCCAAGTGCTCGAACAACCGGCGGAACGGGTACTGGGTCGCCGCCCCGACGGTGACCACCACCCGAACCGCCGCCTCGGGCACCCGCGCCAGCGCAGCGGATTCATACCCATCGAACACGCTGCCGGCATACCCCCACCACCGGTCGGCCCAGCTCGGGTACTGGGTGTAGGTACGCACCCCCGGCACCCACCGCAGAACCCGACCCGTCAGCGACGGTCCGCTCACCCGCGTCGCGCTCTCGATGTAATGGCACTCCACACCCCGCGCCGCCAGATACGGCAAGTACCCCAGCGCAATCCCCGACCCCGTCGACACCGCCCTGGTGACCCTCCGACGCTCCATCAGCCGACGCGCATCCGGGATACACCGAAGCACATCAGGCACGCTGCGCACACCCACGTAGGGCACGAACTCCACATCCCGATCCGCCAACATCGACCGGCTCTGCTCATTCGCATGAGTCACCCACAACGAGCCACCGTCGGGCGCACCGTTAGACGGGATCCGGCTCGCCAGACTGTCAAGCTGGGTGAGGTGTCCACCGGTTGTGGCGACAAATAGCGTGGTCATCGGTCGCCATCCGGATTCCGCGTGCAGCAGTCAGTCACTGTCAACCCCGTTCAGCGTCGAGCACTCGCTGCGACGATCGGCATTCAGGCCGTTACTCACAGTCTACCGCAGTAACCCGCCGTGCCCAGCATCGATGAAGCTGACACGGCAACCAGTCGAGGGTAGTTGGCGGTACGTTTTCTGGAACAACGCGCCTGGTCCGCGATCTCTGCGGAAGGCGGAGTCCGCACGGAGGAGGCGAGCGTGGCCACGCTGTTCCTTGCCGGAACCGGCGGCCACCTTGCCGAACTGGAGAGTCTGGCGAGCCGGATCCCGTCTAACGGTGCGCCCGACGGTGGCTCGTTGTGGGTGACTCATGCGAATGAGCAGAGCCGGTCGATGTTGGCGGATCGGGATGTGGA
>JBOHHF010000054.1:0-2182 GCA_050700495.1 Pseudonocardiaceae bacterium | reverse complement strand
CCCCGGGCAGCTGGAGCAAGCCTGTCGTGATCGCCGCGGCGGTTCTGATCGCCTCGGCGCTCGCCGTCAAGCCCGTGCCGGGATCGCACTTTCTGGTGATCCAATGTGTAGCGCGCGCCAACCACCGATGAGTTTGCGGCACGAGATCGGTCAGTATGGGAACACGCTCACGTGCAAGGAGGTACCGATGACCGACAAGGCGTTCACCACGTGCCTGTGGTTCGACGGACAAGCCGAAGAGGCGGCGAACTACTACATCGCAATCTTCAAGGACTCCAAGCTCGGAAGGGTCGGCCGCTACACCGAGGCCGGGCCGGGTCCCGCCGGGACGGTCATGGTCGTCGAGTTCGAGCTCAACGGCCAGAAGTTCGTCGCCCTGAACGGCGGGCCGCAGTTCACGTTCACCGAGGCCATTTCGTTCCAGATCTACTGCAATGACCAGGATGAGGTGGACTACTACTGGAACACGCTCTCCGAGGGTGGCGAGGAAGTCGCCTGTGGCTGGTTGAAGGACAAGTACGGGCTGTCCTGGCAGGTCACCCCCACCGTGCTCATCGACATGATCAGTGACCCGAACCCGGAGAAGGCGAAGCGGACCACCGAGGCGATGCTCGCGATGACCAAGTTCGATGTCGCCGCACTCCAGAAGATTCACGCAGGGGAATAAGAGGCCCACGCGGCCGGCTGGCCGGACCACAGGTCTCGCGGTCAGCGGGGCCTTTCGCTAGCCGAACCAGTCGGGACAACACACCGTGTGGTCGCGGCCGCACCGCGTCCGGGATGCCTGCAGCGGCCGAGTACGACTACACCTCGGGATCGGCGCTACTACGGGTGGCGCGGTCCGCTCCACCGTCTCCGCACTCAGGTCCGTGTCGTGCGCGCTGGCGGCGTTGTGCACGTCGAGCACGCCGTCGACCACGGCCTGAGCGGAGTCGGGGACTTGCAGCTCGGTCAGCAACGCGGCAACAACGGCGGGGGTGTCACCCAGCTCTGCGAGCAGCTCGGCATGCTGGCGGATCTCTGACTCATAGCGGCGATCAAGGGCGCTACGTCCGCCGTGATCTGGAACGACCGCTGTAACCTCCGGCCCGCCCGCGGCGATGAACAGGTTGCCGAGGGGGGCAACCTGGCGAGCGGACGATCGCTGACCGGGAAGGCGGCTAATCCATGTGGACCAAGGTGATGCTTCTGTTCGCGTTCCTCGCCGTGGCACTCCCGTTGGCGCTGCTGCTGGGTATCCACCTCGGAGCAGTGCTGGTGCAGCAGGCGGTAACGCCGTGAGCCCTCCCCCACCGGCACACCAAGCACCGTTCGTAGCGCAGGGCGCAATCCTTTACCGCAGCGGGCAACCGCTGGCCACCGGGATGATCTCGCGTCGGTGATCTGTCCCTCGCGGCCCCGGTCCTTTTGGCGGCCCCGGTCCCCGCCCCCTACCGGTGGGCCGGGCCGCCAATCCTGAATGCCAGCACGCATACCGCAGACACCCACCGCGCGGATCACTGAACACCCGTCACCCGCCGCGTGCTCACTCCGGGTGCGCCGAGTTCGACGTCAGAGCCGTACACCATGGCCCGGACAGCCCTCAGGTCGAACTCGGCGCATACAGAGCAGTACCAGCTAAGGCCACAGCGCTCTGAAAGTGGCCGCCGAGTGCCGGTCACCCGCTGATGATGCTCGTCCCCAGCCAACGGGTTGTCGTCGCTCAACCCTCATCGGCGCCCATTGCCACCGCGATAGCGCGCCCGAAGAGATTCGAAGTCAAGCTCCGACTCGTCCGCGATCCCTTGCCTGAGAGCGTGCACCTCGTCCAGGTGGGCCTTGTACCGTGCACGGCGCCAGAGGACGGTCTTGTGGGTCCACACTCTCAGCCTGCGCCCACCCCGCCGACGATCGCTCCAGCTTCACGGGATGTGTTCGAGTCGCACTGAAGAACCGCGCAAACCGAGACAACCAGGTCGACCCGCCGCGGCGGGTGATGAGGGGTGGCTTAGGGAGTCTCCGCCCGGTGATCAGTGCCCGGAAGATCTTGTTGGCGATCTTGGCGGTCTCGAGGACGAGGGGGAGCGGATCACGGTCTGAGAAGAACGCGCCGGTGGGCGCCCGCCTGGTCCGCAACGCGGCAAGCAGCGTGCGGCCGTCGAGGCGGCGGCGGCGGGCCGCCACCAGCACCGACCGCGGAAAG
>JBOHHF010000053.1:0-1853 GCA_050700495.1 Pseudonocardiaceae bacterium | reverse complement strand
CCATCTTGGCCTCGATCGGGATGTCGTCCTCCATCCGCAACCGGGTCATGATGGACTCGACCATCGGGCCGTTGAACCGCACCATGAGCTCGTCGCGCAAGGAGAGGTAGAACCGGGACTCGCCGGGGTCGCCCTGACGCCCGGAGCGGCCACGCAACTGGTTGTCGATCCGCCGTGACTCATGCCGCTCGGTACCCAGCACGTACAGCCCGCCGGCCGCGACGACCTCCCTGGCTTCGGCCTCGACCTCGCTGCGGGCTTCGTTCACGGCGGCTTCCCAAGCGGCCTCGTACTCCTCCGGGGTTTCCACCGGGTCCAGGCCGCGGGCCCGCAGCGCGCTGTCGGCGAGGAACTCTGGATTGCCGCCCAGCACGATGTCAGTCCCGCGACCGGCCATGTTGGTGGACACGGTGACCGTGCCCTTGCGGCCGGCCTCGGCGACGATCATCGCCTCCTTCTCGTGTTGCTTGGCGTTGAGCACCGAATGCGGGATGCCGGCGGCCACCAGCGCCTTGGACAGGTACTCGGAACGCTCCACGCTCGCGGTGCCGACCAGTACCGGCTGCCCCTTGGCATGCCGATGCGCGATGTCGGCCACCACCGCGGCGAACTTGGCCTCCTCGTGCTTGTAGATCAGGTCGCCCCGATCATCGCGGATCATCGGCCGGTTGGTGGGGATCGGCACCACGCCAAGCTTGTAGATCTCGCTCAGCTCGGCGGCCTCGGTCTGCGCGGTACCGGTCATCCCGGCGAGCTTGTCGTAGAGCCGGAAGTAATTCTGGATCGTGATCGTGGCCAACGTCTGGTTCTCGGCCTTGATCTCCACCTTCTCCTTGGCCTCGATGGCCTGGTGCATACCCTCGTTGTAGCGCCGCCCGTGCAGGACCCGGCCAGTGAACTCGTCGACGATGAGAACCTCGCCGTCACGGACGATGTAGTCCTTGTCCTTGGTGTAGAGCTCCTTGGCCTTCAGCGCATTGTTGAGATAGCCGACCAGCGGGGTGTTGGCGGCCTCGTAAAGATTCTCGATGCCCAGCTGGTCCTCGACGAGCGCGACACCCTCCTCAGAGACACCCACGGTGCGCTTGCGGTCGTCCACCTCGTAGTGGATATCGCGCTTGAGCATCGGGGCGAGCCGGGCGAACTCGCTGTACCAGCGGGAGGACTGGTCGGCGGGCCCAGAGATGATCAGCGGAGTACGCGCCTCGTCGATGAGAATGGAGTCGACCTCGTCGACGATGGCGAAGTTGTGCCCGCGCTGCACGCAGTCGTGGAGGTTCCAGGCCATGTTGTCGCGCAGGTAGTCGAACCCGAGCTCGTTGTTCGTGCCATAGGTGATGTCGGCGTGGTAAGCGGCGCGCCGCTGGTCCGGAGTCATCTGGGACAGGATTACCCCGACCTCCAGGCCCAGGAACCGGTGCACCCGGCCCATCCACTCGGCGTGGAATTTGGCGAGGTAGTCGTTGACCGTGACGATGTGCACGCCCTTGCCGGCGATCGCGTTGAGGTACGCGGGCAGCACGCAGGTCAGCGTCTTACCCTCACCGGTACGCATCTCGGCGATGTTGCCCAGGTGCATCGCCGCACCGCCCATCAGCTGCACGTCAAAGTGCCGCTGCCCCAGCGTGCGCTTGGCAGCCTCGCGGACTACCGCGAACGCCTCGGGCAACAGCTCGTCCAGCGACTCGCCCTGATCATGGCGACGGCGGAACTCGTCAGTGTTGGCCCGCAGTTGGGCATCGGACAGGCCGGCGACATCGTCCTCCAAGCCGTTGATGTGGTCGGCGATGGCGCGCAACCGGCGCACCGTCTTGTGCTCGCCAGCGCGGAGCAGTCGGGACAGGACCACCGTG
>JBOHHF010000052.1:0-2031 GCA_050700495.1 Pseudonocardiaceae bacterium | reverse complement strand
GCGTAAGCGACTCCAGCTTCACGCCACGAGATGGTCAGGCCACCTAGCAGGCAAGCGGCAACGTTGTCGGGGTGTCCCTCCAGCTGCGCGGCCAGGTTGAGCACAGCCGCGTCGTCGAGCAGCTTCTGGCCGTCGATCACCAACGCACGGGCGGCTAGCACGCCGGTCACGATCGCCGCGGCGGACGACCCCAGACCACGGGAGTGTGAAATGACATTGCGGCACCGAAGCCGTAGCCCGCCCGGTTGTCCGCCGAGTACCTCGAACGCGGCGCGCATCGCACGAACACTCAGGTGTCGTTCATCGCGGGCGAGGTAAGGCTCCCCTTGGCCGCTGACAGCGATCTCCAAGCCACCCGAGGCGACCTGGACGGTGACCTCGTCGACCAGCGATACCGCCAAGCCCAGGCTGTCGAAACCGGGCCCAAGATTGGCGCAACTGGCCGGGGCGCGGACTGCGACGGGGTCGGCGATGAAGTCAGGCATAGCCGACAGCGTGGCATATCAGGACACAGCAGCCGCAGCGTGGCACGGGCCTTAGCTGTCTTCAGGAAACAAAACCCTCACGGAGCGCGTTCTCGTCGTCGACAGCTGTCGTGTGCGTGCCAGATGTGAAGGAGAAAGCCGGGCCGCGGCGCGTCGTGGACAGCGCCGTGCGCACAAGCTCTAGCACGGCTGCGTTCATGCTCATCCCCTGCGACTGAGCGTAGACACGAACGCGTAGATCGTCCTCGTCCGGCAGTCGAAACGTCGTCGTTTTCACCCAACCATCGTAGCCTGAATCAGGCCATCATACTTCTGACTCAGGCGGAGCTGGTAGATGTCACCACGCATCACCGGCGCCCATTGCTTCCCGTGCCGCCAGAACCTCGGCACGGTCCGTGTCGTCGTGCAGCAGTGCGGCGGACTCTCGCCGCAGTTGTTCCTGCACCTGGGTTGCGTACGCAATGTCTACCGCGTGAGCAATCACCGCGCTCCGACTCTGCCCCTCGGTACGCAGCGCGGCGAATTTGCGCTCCGATTCGGCGTCCAGTCGAACGCTAAAAGTACTGGCCATGTATCGAGAGTACCCTCCTGGTTCATGCGGTAAACCAAAAATGGTTCATTTCAAGGTTCCAGTCTTTGCGACTACAACCCCAGCGCCACGGCGATGGCGTGCGCGTCTGCGGCGACCATCGTGGCGGGCGGGGCGGCACGCACCGCCCATTCGGGATCTTTGAGACCGTTTCCGGTGACGGTACAGACCACAATCTGGTCTCGCAGCCGCTGCGCCGCGTCACCGCCAGCGTCGGCGATCGCGAGTAACCCGGCCACTCCCGCGGCCGACGCGGGCTCCACAAACACCGCCTCGTGCGCCGACAACAGCCGGTGCGCGATGAGGATCTGCTCATCGGTGACCGCAGCAATCAGCCCGCCCGATTCGTCACGGGCCGCCAGCGCGCAGCTCCACGATGCCGGGTTCCCGATCCGGATAGCGCTGGCGATGGTCTCCGGCCGATCCACGACCGCACCACCGACGATGGGCGCGGCACCCGCCGCTTGGAAACCGCACATCCGCGGTGTTGACGTGGCCCAGCCGAGCTGGGCAGCCTGCCGGTACCCGGCCCAGTAGGCGGTGATGTTTCCGGCGTTGCCCACCGGCAGGAAATGAGCCGCCGGTGCCGCACCCAGCTGCCGCACCACCTCCAGCGCCGCGCTGCGCTGCCCGGCGATCCGGTCCGGGTTCACCGAGTTGACCAGGGTCACGGAGTATCGCTGGGAGAGCTGCGATGCCAGACGCAGGCAGTCATCGAAGCTGCCCTGCACCTCCAGTAACGTCGCCCCGAAGGCCAGGGCTTGAGCGACCTTTCCCGCCGCGACACCGCCGTGCGGCACCAGCACCGCGCAGGTGATTCCGGCACGAGCGGCGTAGGCGGCAGCCGACGCGGCGGTGTTCCCCGTCGACGCGCACAGCACCGCCTGCGCGCCGGCCTCGACGGCCTTGCTCACCGCCAGGGTCATGCCCCGGTCCTTGAACGACCCGGTCGGGTTG
>JBOHHF010000051.1:0-19186 GCA_050700495.1 Pseudonocardiaceae bacterium | reverse complement strand
CTCTGCCGCGGTGCCGGCACCGCGGACGGCTGAGGAGCCGAAGGCCCCGGCGGCCGATGCTCCGAAGGCCAAGGTTGCAGCAGCGCCGCACCCTGGCGCGTCAGCAGGGTCTTGGGCGGGGAGGCCGGCGCCCACCGAGTCGGGGGACCGTTCGTCCTCACGACGACCGCAGGTTTCCGGGCCGACCCTGCCCGTTCCATCGCAACCGGGCCAGCCCGCCGGAGCGCGCTATCGCCCACCGATGGCGGGAACGTCCGGTGGACGGGCGCCGCTGACCGATCTCCGCCTCCGGATTCGCCGAGAACGTGACGACCTGCCGCTGCGGGCGGGTTCCAACGGGGGCGCGACTGCCTTCTTCAGCACCATGGTGATCATCATGGTGCTGCTGTTGTATTTCATCATCGCAGGCCTCATGGATTCGATATCCAGATTTATACCCTGACCGGCCGTCGGCATTGAGCGTGCTCAGCGGGGGCATCGGGGTGCTGGTAAGCCCGCTGAGCCTGCTGATTGCGGGTGCGTGGCACACTCTGCGCGTTGCTGACCGTGGGCGAGCGGGAGCTGTGATGTGATGCGTGTCGTCTTGACCGTCCTGGCGTCGGCCGCTGTGCTGAGCGGTTGTTCCGCGGAGGGTGGCCAGCCCCCTGACGTGGACGCTGGCGCGGCCGCAACACCAGCGTCGGCGGCCGGCGCACCGGCCGGTCCGATCCCACCGGTGCGAGAGCCCAAGAACCTGGCCGGCATACTGCCGTGCCTGCTCCTGACTCCGGCGCAACTCGAGGCCAACCGGATCGACCAACCGGGCCAGCCCAAGGATGTCCTCGGCTCCGCCGGATGCGAGTGGGGCGATCAGGCAGGCACCCGTGAGATCAGAATCTTCGTGGATCTCGGCAATGACGTGCTGCACAATGTCTACGCCAAGCGGGAAACCTTCCCGGTCATGGAACTGACTCAGCTTGCGGGTTATCCGGCCATCCGCACCAAGGACGACGTGGACGGCGCCACCTGCTACTTCCGGGTGGCGACCGCCGAGAGGCAGACGCTCGTCCTCGGGTTCACCTGGCTGCGGCAGGACCGGGAAGAGCCCTGCGAGCCGGCCAAGGCGCTCGCCGAGGTCGTCATCGGTAACCTGCCACCACTGAAAGTCTGAGGAAGGGGAGCATGCCGGCCCGCCTCTCGCTGTCAGCTCTCAGCTCGCGGCGTGGCTGGTACATCTGGTTGACTCGATTCGGATGTGATAGAGGCGTACCGTCGCCACAGGGGGACGATACGGAATTATCACAGCTAACCACGCGGAGCGCCATGGATCCCCCAGCCGAGAACCACCTGGCGGGATCCACCTCGGGCCGGGTGCGCGGTGTGCTGGCCATCCCGGCGTTCCGCCGGCTGTGGGGGGTCACCGCGCTCACCGCGACCGCGGAGTGGCTGTCCCTGCTGGCCTTGACCGCACTGGCCACCCAGCTCACCACCGGTTACCAGGCGCAGAGCTTCGCGCTCGGGGGCGTGGTCGCCACCAAGTTGCTGCCCGCGATGTTGCTCGGTCCGCTGGCCGGGGCGCTGGCCGACAAGCTGGACCGCCGGTACGTGATGGTGGTCTGCGACGTGCTGCGGGCCGGGCTGTTCCTGTCCATCCCGCTGGTCGGTGAGCTGGCCTGGCTGTTTGTGGCGACCTTCCTCATCGAGGTCTGCGCGATGTTCTGGATCCCCGCCAAGGACGCCTCGATCCCCAACCTGCTGCGCCGCCCCGACCAGGTGGAGACCGCCAATCAACTCGCGCTGATCATGACGTACGGGGTGGCCGTGCTGGTCGCCTCCGGAGTGTTCACCCTGCTGTCCAAGCTCGGCCCGGTGCTCGAGCTGTTCCCCGGCGCGGAAGGATCGGCGTATCTGGCGCTGACCATCAACGGCATCGCCTACGCGTTGTGCGCGCTCGTGGTCGGAACCCGGATCCCGGAGATCTCGGGCCGGGCCGGCAACCGGCGTGGTCCCCAACCCGGGTTGCTCGCGATGTTGCGCGAGGGCGTGGTCTTCGTCCGTGGCACGCCTTTGGTCCGCGGTCTGGTCACCGGGATCGTCGGCGCCTTCGCCGCGGGTGGCGCCGTCATCGCCTGCGCGAAGCTCTACTCCACCAGTCTGGGCGGTGGCGATGCCGCCTACGGGCTGCTGTTCGCGTCGCTGTTCGTGGGTCTGGGTCTGGGCATGGCTGTCGCGCCGCAGGCAGCCCGCCGGATCCGGCACAGCCGGTTGTTCGGGCTCGCGATCATCGGAGCCGGGTTGGCGCTGATCGCGGTCGCGGTGGCGCCGCATCTGGTTGCCGCGCTGATCGCTATCGTCCTGGTGGGCTGCGCGGCGGGAATCGCATTCCTGACCGGTCTGACCATCATCGGCGCGCAAGTGGCGGATGAAATGCGCGGCCGCACCATCGCATTCGTCCAGTCGCTCGTGCGGCTCGACCTGCTCGCCGCGATGGCTTTGGTGCCGCTGGCGGTCGGGCTGGTCCAGCAGCGCACCATCACCCTGCTCGGTGAGCCGGTGACCATCGACGGCACCCGCCCGGTGTTGCTGTGCGCCGGGCTGCTGGCGGCCACGGTCGGCTTGATCGCGCATCGCCAGATGGACGACCGGCTTGACGGGTCCCTGCTGGGCGACCTGCGTGCCGCGCTGCGCTGGGGCTCCCGGGCTGTCCCGCCAGGAGGCCGGGAATGAGTGTGTGGGCTGGTGTGATCGGCCAGGATCCAGCGGTCGCCACGCTGCGGGAGGCCGCGACGATCGGCTCCGACGGCACCGGGCCGGCTGCGGCGATGACCCACGCCTGGCTGTTCACCGGCCCTCCCGGCAGCGGTCGTTCGGTTGCGGCACGGGCCTTCGCCGCCGCGCTGCAGTGCACCGATCCGGTGGCCGGACCGGGATGCGGCGCCTGCCAGGGTTGCCGGACCACGATGGCCGGCACCCACGCCGACGTCCGTGAGGTGATACCCGAAGGCCTGTCCATCTCGGTGGCCGAGATGCGCGCGCTGGTCGCCAGTGCATCCCGGCGGCCCTCGGCGGGCCGGTGGCAGGTGCTGCTTATCGAGGACGCCGACCGGCTCACCGAAGGCGCCGCCAACGCCCTGCTCAAGGCCGTGGAGGAGCCCCCGCCACGCACGGTGTTCCTGCTCTGCGCGCCATCGGACCACCCCGATGACATCGCGGTGACGTTGCGCTCGCGCTGCCGGCCGGTGGGGTTGCGGACCCCGCCCGCGACGGCGATCGCCTCGGTGTTGGTGCGGCGTGACGGGGTGGACGCCGACACCGCGCGGTGGGCGGCCTCGGTGTGTGGCGGCCACGTCGGCCGGGCTCGCCGGTTGGCCACCGATCCTGATGCCCGGGCGCGCCGGGAGGCGGTACTGCGGGTGCCGACGGCGCTGCGCTCACCAGCAGACGTGTTCACCCTGGCTGACGAGCTGGTCGGAGCGTCCGAATCGGAGGCCAGCGGCCTGACCGCGACTCGCGATGCGGTCGAGACTGAGGAGCTGGAGACGGCCCTGGGGGCCGGCGGCACCGGCAAGGGTGCGGCGGCGGCGGTTCGCGGCGCCAAAGGTGCCATCCGCGACCTGGAACGCCGGCAGAAGTCCCGGGCCACCCGCACCCAGCGCGATGCACTGGACCGCGCGCTGGTCGACCTGGCCGGCTTCTACCGCGACGCCCTGGTGACCGCTCTGGGGGCTTCGGTAGCCCTGACCCATCCCGATCGTGTTGCCGACGTCACTACCGTCGCCGGGCGGTTGCCGCCGGAGGCGTTGCTGCGCAAGCTGGAAGCAGTGCTCGGCTGCCGCGAGGCGCTGGAGCTCAACGTCAAACCACGGATCGCCGTCGAGGCGCTGACCAGCACGTTGGGCAGCGAGTAGGCCCGCCGAGCGGGTGGCGGTGACACCCTTACACTTACCTTTAGCTGCGCTGCCGAGCAGCGTCGCCGCCTTAGCTCAGTCGGACAGAGCGGCTCACTCGTAATGAGCAGGTCCGGGGTTCGATTCCCCGAGGCGGCTCCGCCTCTCACCTGGGAAAACAGTCTCAGGCAGAGAGCTGTCCGCACTCGCGTGGAATCAAACGTGGTGCGAGTGGCGTTACAGTGCGGCCGCCCACCACAGAAGAGCATCGGCCAGCGCAGCGGTCGGACGTGGGAGAAGGACACCAAGACCCACCAGCACCGCCGCATCGCCCTCGACCCCGAAACCCTCTCCCTGCTCAGCGAGCATCGGCACCGGTGCGGGGCACGCGCTGCAGCGCTCGAACTGGCGCTCACCGACGACGCCTTCGTGTTCTCACTCGCCGTAGACGGGTCTGAGCACCTCAAGCCTGACTCGGTCAGTCAGCGCTACGCCAGGCTCGCCCGGCGCCTCGGCATCTCGACGACGATCCACAAGCTGCGGCATTATTCCGCCACCGAGCTGATTTCCGCTGGTGTCGACGTCCGCACCGTCGCCGGCCGGCTCGGGCACGGTGGCGGCGGTACGACGACGCTCAAGGTCTATACGGCGTGGGTGTCCGAGTCCGATCAGCGCGCCGCGACAAGCCTGTTCGCCCGGCTACCCGCCCGCCCGGCCGCGGCCGCGGATCAGGCTCCCCGACATGATCGCGAAGCCACTTACGAGCGGATCGCCGCTGAGCTGCGCACTCGGATCGCCTCGGGAGAGCTGCCGTCGATCCCGAAGGACCTGACCCGCAACTGCTCCAACGGAATCGCCTACGCCGTGGCCGACCACGTCGCCAACGATGGCCTGCTCGGCTCCGGGACCTACCGCCAAGGCATCCGAGCCACCGAACTCCGCCCCGGTGAGGACCGCGGCACCGCGGTTGCCACCGGACTGACCGCGAACCGGTTCGAACTCGTCAACGGCTTCTACATCCCCTTCGATGAAGACCGCGACGACGTCACCCCGGTCATCACCCGCGCGATGGCGCTGCTGGCCGAACACGGCCGGCCCGTGCCCACCACCGACGCCACCCCGGACGCTGATGCACAACCGGCGTTGGACCACCTGGCCGATATCCACACCGCGCTGCGCGCCGAGAAACGGGTCCGCACGCAGGTGGTGCTGGCCCGGCTGGCCGAGCTCAACCCTGCCGAGTACGAGGACTGGACATTCCAAGACCTCGCCGCCGCGCTAGCCAAGTACGAGATCGAGCCCGCCAAGTCCCATGGCGTCAAGGTCGTCCGCGCCGACGACGTCACCCAAGCGCTCACCGAACGTGACGAACTCGGCGACGAAGAACCGGGGACCTAGACAGGGACCCGCCGGGGACCCAGGGAGTTCTCCCTCACCGGCCCCCGGCCCACCTCCCCCACCTGATCAGCGCAGACACCCACCGGGGACCCGCTCAACAGTGGTGTTGGAATACTTCAAATCCGGCATGAGCACGGGCAGATGAGCATCGGATCGGATCCCTCCCACGCTTGCCGCATCCATGACCGGCTACCCACCGCCACCAACCAGACGGGTGGGCGCGCTGGCCGCCGCCCATGGCCGACCACTGGGAGATGGTTGCGCACTTCGCCGAGGTGAATGCCGGCGGCCCGGTGACCCGCCGAGTCGTCAACACGGCCATCTCGATCGTCGAATGCCCGCTCGACCTGGCGGCTTCACCGACGGCACTACTCGCCCAAATCAACACGCTCGGCCACCAGGCATGGGTGGCGCGGTCGCCGGACCTGGGCGTCACGCCGAAGCCGGCGGGCTCGCGCGCGGGTAGGCCGCCGAGCACATGTCAACACAGGGAACCCTCGGCCCTCCCGAGCGTCTACTTGTCGGTGCTGCTGGCGCCGGGCGCGGCGAGGTGACCATCCCGGCTCGCATCTGAGACCAGGTCGACAGCTGTGGGGGTGGGGCGTGGAGCGGCAGGCGGGCGCGACTACGGCAATTTCGCTGAGCCTTTGACTCGGATCTTCTCCGGTCCGCGGCGCCGATCGGATGCTCTCCGGTGACCGGCCTTCCCACCGATGCCTTCGAGGCCGACGATGAATCAATACTGAGATCCCGCAGATGGGCTGAGCCAGGGTCGTCGTCCGGAGAGGATGCGAGGATGTGGCGCCTCGCGGTTGGCCCGCTAGCGTCGTCCGACGCTGGCAGGTCGCTGGGTGGTATCTCCGGTGCGATGGTTGCGATGGTTGCGGCGGCTGTGTCGGTGGTGGCCTGGCGAGGGCTATTGCTCGGTCCGACGCGGTTGTCAGGGCGGTTGGTCCAGCCTGTGGTTGAGATTCTTCCGGCGGGGCTGGACCGGGTGGCTGCTGGCGTAGGACCTGAGCTTGATCGCTCGACGTTGGCGATGTGGGAGTCCTGGACAGACAGGATGGGCCCATCGTTGCCGGGTCGACCACTAAGGATTGTTGGGTTCGTGGCCACGGGAGCGTGGCAGCGCGCGGTGACGACATCGGCATGGCTCGCCGGGTACGGCGCGAGCCTCATTGTGTGTCGGACGGTGCCGACGTCTGTGCGGCTCAGCGAGGCGGACTACCGAGGGATCACCGTGGCGGTTGTGGACGAGCATTTGTCAGCGCAGGTTGTGGTTCGCGGGCGGTCAGGGCCTACGCCGTCCGCGGAGCGCACTGTCGCGGTCCGCTATCGCGAGGAGTACCTGTTCGCGGAGGCCCTCAGTCAGGGACTCCAGTCGGCGAAATCGTCTCTGCGTAGTGGGTGATCCAGTGGCCAAGGGCATCCTTGGGTTCCCAGGGTTGGCCGGTGCTGGCGCTCACCTCACTGTGGTTGATCTGCGCGCGCTGGACGGCCTGGCGCCAGCGCTGAGGGCGATCCTCGGCCCTCACTGTGTCTCCGAAGAGCTGGCGCGCGATATTGGCTAGAGCACTGACGGCGTGTTCAAATGCACTGACATCCGGGCTCGTGGAGTTATTGATCCAATCCAGCCGCTGGTCGCCGCACACTCGGCACGGACAGATCCACATCGACAGGTCGGGACTGATAGTTATCGCGTCGTCGATCTTGGTGAGATGGTAGTAGCCGAGCAGTTCCGGAACGAGTGTTGCCAACGGAGGTCTCGATGGTCCACCCCCATTTGCGATCGGGTAAAAGTGTCGCAATTTCGAGGAATCACCCACGGAGACCGAGGCCGCGCCGTAAGCCAGAGCGCCCAACACCGACATATCGCACCGCAGGACCGCGACCGGAACGTCGACTTGGAGCACCGAAACGAGACCCGTAACCGCATTCTTGCGACTCAACGGATCGTTCTTGTCTTCGAGCATCAACGCTACCGGCGTACTTGCCCTGTGCACGGCTTGGGTCAGGATGTCCGCATCGTCAGTCAGCCAGGAACTCGCCAACGGCAGCGCTGCGATTACGCCTCGGTTCCGGTTTCGGGCCTGCGCGTTGCGGTGTGCTCGGGCCGCCTCATCGAGGATCTTCTCCAGTCCCTGGAGATCGCCACGGGCGACGTAGCCCGAGTCGGTCAGTGCCCAGCGCAGCCCGTCACGGTGCTGGTGATCCAGCCAGCCCTGCTGGATGCCGTCGACGGCGTATTTGCGCTGTTTAGATCCAGTGTAGAGGCCTGCGTCGAGCAGGATGTCCGCGTTCGGAGACCGCATCCTTGTCTGATCCACACAGCAGCTGGCGATTGCCAGTCGGCCGCTGCATCGCGGGATCGTGTAGACGACACCGATGCTGTCTTGATCCAGCAGCTCGCGGATTGCGTTGACCCCCGCTCGCGGCTGCCCCATATCAGGCAGGTGAACCGTATGGACCAACAGTGCCGTGGTCATGCCTTCGAGGGGGCGAAGAGAGGTGATCCGGCTCGGCGTGGATGCGGCGGATTGGCTCATCGTGGCGTCACCAGCCGGAGTGCGATGCGTGTCCCGGACTGGGTGCTGCCGGGCAGGTAGTGGCGGCGGAACGCTTCGAGGCTCATCAGAGCAGTCTGCGCGAGTTGTTCGTCGGTGTGTCCGTGCTCGGATCTGTGGATGGTGATAGCGCGCGGGACGACGGAGGGCTCTTCGGCGGGAAGGTCGACCGGCTCGCTGGAATGCCAGCCCATGCGTGACAGTCGGACCCGGAATTCTTTGAACTGCCTGTCGCTTATACAATCAAGATCCTTGGCGCGTTGGATCAGCATGCCAATCGATACCTTCCAGTGCGACTTCAACTCCATCAGCCGCCGAAAGTCCCCGGCCGTCAGCCCGCGCAGATCCGGCTCGATTTCGGCTGCTGGGGTTAGAAACTCAGAAGCGAATTGATTCGCCTCGTTCTCTTGGTTTTCGGCGGGGAACACATGCATAATCAGATGTCCCAATTCATGCACGATGGTGAACCGCTGGCGATCCGGAGACAACCCGGAGTTGATCAGCATCAATGGAAGATGGCTTGCGTGATGCGGCCATGTGCTCACCGCGTCCTGAGCCTTCGTCCCCAGCGGGCGCACCACCACCACCACGCCGAGGGATTCCACCAACTCGACGACGTTGGGGATCGGACCACTCGCCAAGCGCCACCGCGCCCGCAGTGCGCGCGCCACGCCAGCTGGATCGCCGTACTCGCTGACGTCCACGCGTTCGAGTCGGTCCCTGGTCTCGGTGTCGAGGCCAGCAAGGATCCGCTCGACCGTCAGGCGCGTGAGATGCATCGTCGCTTCGATCTTCTTCACCGCGCCCATGGTGAGCTTGGAGCGTCGGTTGCGGTTGTGCAGGCAGGTGACCTCAATACCACGGACGTACTCGTCGATGACCAATAAGGCGACCGGGCAGCCTAGGACCTCCGCGACCTTGTCAAGTTTGTCCCCGCTCAACGCGAGCAGACCGTTCTCTACCTTGGATAAGTACCCCTGCGACAGCTCTGCTTCTCGCGCCAGATCATGCTGCGACCACTGCTTGGCCTCACGCACCAGAGCGATCATCTGGGGGACAGCGATGCTCACTGGCGCCTCCTCGATCGACGACGGCGAACGTTATCACGTCGGCATCACTTGGGCATCACTGGGCTCTTTATGGACGGGCACGGTAGGTCGGGCCAGTCGCCAGGACTCGTGAACAAGCGGCGGAAGCGCGGCCTGGGGATGACGCTGGCCAGGATATGAACCCGTTCGCTGGCCTGGTAGGGTCTCCTCGTAGTGAGCAGGTCCGGGGTTCGATCCCCGAGGCGGCTCCACCCTGACCAGCGGTTTCGCCTCAACCGGAACCGCTGAGCAGTTGCGGGATCATGGTCCTGTAGTCGCGGCGCTCGCTCGCCAGCCTCGGTGAAGATGACGACGCAGGCCGGCCCGATCAACGGCCGACCGACACCGCGCAGCCTGTAGTGTTGATGTCGTCTTGTGTGGAGCGCCCAAGCACGACGTCGGTTGCATGTGCGCGGCCTGGCTGTTCGTCGTCGGAGACGTAGTGCCGATCGGTGTTGGTGAACCACACGTGCCTGTGATCGAGAACGTTGGCCACCATCCATGCAAGCTGCCGACGGTCGCCGACGGTAATCTCCTTAGTAGGCAGCTCGTGTTCGCCCACCGTGGCCGACACAGAGGTGATGCGCAGGTGCGCTACCCCGTCGAGAAGGAGTGTTGCCGGCGGGGTGAAGGTGCGTGTGATGCGGTGCGGCGCAACGGCCGGCTCGTCCAACCCCCGCAGTTCACCGGACCATAGGAAGTCGGCAAGCGGGACCGTGCTCCCGTCGACCCTCAGCAGTTCGCAGCGGCAGGCGTCGACCGGATCCGGGGGCAGTTCAGTCAGCACGTCCGTGGCCTCTATGCCGACGTCCGGATCGATGTAGGGGATTCGGATTATGGGTAGAACCCGGATCTCCATGAGTCTGTGCTCGACGTCCTGATCGGTCGGCTCTCGCAGATGGAGGATCACAACCCCATAGGTGTCGGCGACCCGCTGTGCTCCCGACTGGTAGCCAGTGACTGTCACCATGACGCCCAGCGTCGGCATATCCGGCGAGTCCAGGTCATCGACCACTCTCCGCCAGGCGAACACGGCCTGGCGCTTGAGCGGACTTCGATACTTGCGGCACTCGACTATGACGCGGCGTGGCGAGCCGTCGGGGGTGAGGAATTCCCATATCACATCGATCTGGTTCGGGCCGCTCCTCCCGGTTAGCGTGATGTCGTGTTCTAGCCGAGTGGTTTGCAGGGGTGATCGCTTAGAGATCGACTTCATCAGCCGCTGGGTCAGCAACTCGTACTCGGTGGTGGTCATCCCGGTGCTCACTGCTCAGAGTGTCCTCTGCAGCTGTAAATGATCAGTAACGCGGCTCTCGAACGGGCCGGGCGTCAGCAGGCAGCTACCGCCCTGATGCGTCTCCTCGTTACACTCGGTAGCCCAGCAGTCCTGCCTTATGGCTAGATAAGCTGAGCCACCAAGGGCCCGATGGGTCCGACGCGATCTGGTTCTCGATCGCGGTCCAGTGCCGGGCCAAGGTGGTCATCATCTGCCAGCTGGTCATGTTGCCGGACCTCCCGGCGAAGCCCACGATGCGAGCCTCGGCTTCGACCGCAGCGCGCGCCTCGACCGGATTGGACCGGATCTTGTGGTTCTTGGTGATCGCCACCCATCCGTGAGCGGCCACCCTCGGGATCCAGTCGATGTCCAGCACACCGCGAGGCAGCTCTTCGGCGACTGGCTCGATCCCGCAGGTCACCGCGTCGGGTCGCGCCCACATCAGGGCGTAGCCGACGCCGAGGATGTCCTCGTCGACATAGAAGCGGATCTGTTCGAGCGGTCGGGGCCGCGGCTGCGGTAGCTCAGGCGGCACGTCGGCGGGTCGTCTGGTAGGTCACAGCCTGCTCGACCTCCGCGAGAGTGAGCCCGTAGGTGTCGGCGACGAACTGCATCGGTTCGCCGGCGGTCACCAGCTCGGTAAGGGTTTCGGTGCGGATACTGTTTACCGTCGGTTGTCCCTGCCGCCGCAGCGGGTGCAGCCACACCGCGGGTGTCGCGGGATCGGCGATGATGTGCTCGGCGGGGCCTTCGAGGTCCGGGTAGTACGTGGCGTCGGTGAAACGTCTGCTGGTGGGGGTCAGCAGCACGCCCTGTTGGGATGGCACCACCATCCACAGCTCTTCGTCCAGGCCGGTTGCGACCTGTGCAGCCACCAGCAGCTCCTTACCCTCTGGAGCTAGGAACGGCCGTGCGTAGGCCAACGGGTAGTCACGGTCGACACGCTCGCGTAGCCACTCCACCACTGGCCGCAGCTTGATCATCGGAACGGAACTGCGGAACTCAGATAGCAGCCGCGTCTCGACGAACTCGCCCCACGTCACCCACGGTGAGCCGGTGCGTTCCTGTCGAACCACGGGCTCGTAGACCCGTCCAGCTCGCTCGTAACCGTCGATCCACCGCTTGGCGGTGCCCGGCGTCAGGCGGAGCAGCCGGTCGATCTCGGCATAGCCATAGACCGGACGCGCAAGCATCGACACGACCTGTGTCATGGAAACACATCGCGTGTCATGAAAACACAATCGCACAGCGGCGTGCCGAGACCAACTGAGCCACGCCGCGTTCACAGAGGTGTGGGGTGGCGGGCTGGGTTCCGCAGGAACCATGAGATGGTCGGGGCCAGCGTTGAGGTCTGCCTCGTGTTCGCCTGCAGCATCCGGCAGAGACTGTGGCGACCCGTCATCGAGCCCGGCATTGTGCGGCGAGCGCGCCGTGGAATCAAACGTGATGCGAACCCAAGCCGAACGGTGCCGCTGGGTGTGGATGTGCAACTGTGGGCGACGGGTGGTGCGAGTGAAGTTGGTGAGCGGGATCGGCGATGAGCGGCTGATTCCTTCGGCTCGAGCAGCTCCAGGGCGGTGGCTCACCAGGTGGCGGGTCAGCAGATGCGACGGGAGAGTCGGCTCGATGCGGCCCCGGCTGCAAGGAGACTTTCCGACCGGTCCTATAGCATCCGTGGTATGGCCTGGGTACCGTGGAGCTGGAACCGGAGGTCCGCGACTGGATCGAAAGGTCTGAGCACAACGCAGTTCGCCACAGCAGCCTTCTGCAGCGATGTATTGCCGCAGCACACACTGCGGACGGCGAGGAGTGATGGCGATGTCGCAGCGGAATGACTGGCAGGACCTGCGCCGCCGCCGGATGGCCGAGCCATAGCCCGGCGCGCGGGCATGACCCAGCCTGCCGTGCGCGGTTCGAGGCCGGTGGCACAGTGCCGTCGTTGCCCGTATTTGAGCGCCTGGCCCGATCGCTGGGGGTTGAGCTGACCGTGCAGCTGGCGCCATCGTCGTCTGTAGCCTGATCGCTCAAGTGGGCCGCGTTTTGGGCCGTTGTTGACACCGACCGGTGCGGCGGCGTGCCGGAGGTCGTGCTGTCGTCGACAGGCCGTGCCGTCCGCTGGCCTGTCCGCGGTGACCGCCGTCACCGACACGTGGATCGGACTTGGACTTCTCGGCGAGACAGCAGTGGGGCAGATGCCGGTCGGCGCTCAACGATCACATACGGTCTGACCCGTACCGGGATCGAAGTGGTGAGTATGGGATTGGACCCGAACCAGCACCAGGGACTGTTCGGCGAGTCGTTCGTCCGAGTGCTCGCGTCGGCGGCTGGCCTGATCGTGTCCAGGCCCGACCTCGACGTGGACGGATGCGACTTCACGATCAGCCGTAAGGGCGTGTTCGGCGTTACCCGCCATCCCAAGATCGATGTCCAGGTCAAGTCCTGGTCGCAGCGGCGTGCGGACCGGCGGGACGGGTACTGGAAGTACCGGATGCACGGCAGGCACTTCAACGAGTTGGTCGGAACGGACTTCGCGCTGCCTCGCTTCCTCGTGCTGGTCATCGTGCCTGACGACTGTGCTGACTATGCGACAACTCGGCACGACGTGGCGGAGCTGAAACACGCTGCCTACTGGCTGTCGTTGCGGGATCGTCAACCCGTGAATGGGCCGCCGGACGCGAAGGTCCCCGTGGACATCCCGGTCGGCAACCTGCTTACCGTGGATGCCCTGCACATGTTGATGACGCCGACTACCTCGGCACGGGTGGGGGCGTGATGCTGACGGGGATACCAGCCGACGCGATGGCCGAGATCGACCCGGCCGGAGTCGTCGCCTACCTGCGGGCATCTGGCTGGTGTGAGACGGGCAGCTACGGTCGAGCGGCAGTGTGGACGCGCCTCGTGGACGGTGCCGAGGCCGAGGTACTCGTGCCGGTCAGCGTAGAGCTGCGCGACTACCTGACCCGGCTGGCGGAGTTGGTCGGCACGCTGTCGACGGTCGAGCATCGACCGGCGGCTGAGGTCCTGCAAGATCTGCGCTCGTCACGGCTCGATGTGCAGTACATCCGGATGATGCCGGATGGCCCGAGCGGATCGACGCCGCTGCACGAGGGTTACCTCGCGATCAAGGGCGTGCACGACCTGTTCCTCGCGGCCGCCACCTCCGCGGTGTCATCGGAGCGGCCGACGGTGCTGCCCAGCCAGAAGCCGCCGCAGGCACGCGGCTTTCTCGACCAGGTGCGGTTGGGACAGACCAGCAGGGGCAGCTACGTACTGCGGGTGGAGACCCCGCTGCCACCACCCGGCGTCGAACCACCGGTGTCCTCGCGCGGGGTGCTGCTGCATCTCTACCAGGCGACGAGTGCCGCCCACGCCGCCGCCCGCAGCAGCGGCAACGGCGACCCGACACCCTTTGTCGAGCGAGTGGGTGAAGGGGTTTCGGCGAATCTGTGCGAGGCGCTGGCGGACATCGGGGGTCAGCGACGAAATGCTTTCGACCTGCGGTTCGCGTGGGCCCCGGCGTCGCCGTTGGTGGATCTGGATACGCCAACGGTGCGATTCGACCGGCCCGCGATCACAGCACTGAAAGCCGGTGCCAAGTACCTACGCGAACTCCCCGTCACTGAGACGGCGACCATCGTCGGGCGAGTCGTGGACCTACACCGCACTCCGACGGACCGGCTGGGCAGGGTGCAGGTCGAGGGCGTGGTGGAAGCGGGCGGTCAGCGATATGAGGACCGGGTGACGATGCGACTGGTATCCCGGGACTACGACCTCGCGGTCGCCGCGCACAGCACCGGGCGTCCGCTGCGGGTGGTCGGCGAGCTACGGCATACTGGACGCCAGTTCGAGATCAGCCGGGTGTCCAGTGTCGAGATCATCCCTCCCCAGCGAGATTGAGTTCAGGAGAAGAACCCGCAGCCGGTCGTCGCTAATGTATCGATCAGCAGCGCCCGATCCAGATACTGATTGCCCCGCTCGCAGGATGTCTCCGCAGCGAATAAGCAAGCGTGGCACGCCGCGCCATACAGTCGTCCGTGCACGCCGGGATCGTGTTCAGCGCACAGCGGGTCGGAGCTGCACAAGCGGGCGGCTTCCAGCGCGCGGTTGATGAGCCTGCCGAGCCGATCGGTCCGACCGAGCGAGACGAGACCGCCGAGGGTTCCCTCGCTGTCCGGAGCCGCTGTATAGAGCAACAGGCCGGCCATCGGCGCGTCCCCACCACGGGCATAGATACGTTCGCCGATCCCGGCCGCGCTGTATCCGGAGTCCAGCGCCAGTTCCCGGATGAGGGTGTGGGCGAGAGTGTGCAGCAGGACATACCGCAGGCCAGGCCACCCCGTGGCGTCCAGGTGCCGCCGCTCGCGCCAGGTTCGATGGGCCGGGATGAGCAGGTTGCGAGCACGCTGGAGCACCGCGGCACTGCGCTCCCACCGAGCAACCGCATCGTCGTTGAAGCGCAGGAAAATGCCCTCGCCCCGCGTCTCCGCGCAGGGCACCCAGGTCGGCTCGGTGGCTGACAGGGGAGCTCGCCGGTCGTCCTGGGTGTCCTGCACCTCCCACTCGGGAGCGTCGATTCGGGTGAAGCCATAGAGCGCCGCGACTTCGCGTAGCCGGGACACCAGCACGACCCGATCCAGCCAGGAGCGGGCGCCAGCGGGAACCGGCTCGTGATGGGTGGTGAAGTCGGGCAGGCTCACCGGAGTCTCGCTGGCCAGAGCTGCCCACTCAGGCGTCAGCAGATCGAGCCCGCCCGGCTGCTGCGCCTCGCCATCCCCGGCCGCGGCGCGCGATCGGATCCCCTGCCACACCCGATCGGGACCGTAGGCCTCCAGTTCAGGCCAGCAGGTCTGGGTCGGCATGAGCTGCTTGGCGGTCGGTTCCGGCAGGCCGGCCAACGGTTCCAGCTGCCGCCAGAATCCGGCAATCAAGTGATCGAGCGGGTTACGGTCGCGGGGCAGGGTGAATGCTCGCAGTTGCAACGGAAACCAGCTGTTGGTCGAGCCGAGTACCAGAGTCCGGGTCGGCCGGTTGCACGGCTCGAAGGTGCCCAGGTGCGGGTGCCGGCCACGGCACGCCGGCAGGCTCAGCACGGCGTCTTCCCCGAAAGCCTGCGACATCGGCCTGCTCACCCCGCATCCGTCTTCGTCGCAGGAGATGAACACGTTGGCGGCCTCACCGGTGCTGCCTCGTTCGGTCATCTTGAGCGAGTGTCCGGATTCCGGCTCACTACCGCGGTGGGCGTAGTAGAGCCAGGGGAAGTCGTCCAGGTGTCCCTCATCGCAGGCCAGCACGAACCGGGCCGGTACCGCGACCGGTTGCGTGCCACCCCGCCCCGAGCACGGATGCACGTAGCGGATCATGTCGGGCTGGACCGAGTGCCTCAACAGCTCGAAGAATCCGCCATCAGCCCGACCAAGGCGGTTGCAGCGCGAGCACCGCAGCCAGCTGGGGAACAGGCCGACCGGGACCCCCACCCTCGTCCACTCGGCGAACGGGTCCGACGTCTCGGGAAGGTACGGTGGTAGGCGTAGCGCGTCGACCTGCTGACCCAACTTCACCCGTACCGCGGCGAGCAGCCGTTCCTCCGGCACCGTCCTGGACCGCTCGAGATTCCAGAAGTCCAGGCCCAGCATCACGACTGAGAGGTTCGGCAGGTCGGCCATGGCCCCAACGCCATAGGTGTGCAGCAGTTGGTTCGGTCGCAGCGCACCGACCCGCAGTGGGTGCCATTCTCCCGCCCCAGTGACGCGCGCAGTCATCGCTCGGCACCCTCCGCACCGGCATCGTCGGCTGGGCGGAACGGTGGTTCGGCGACCAAGTAGCCACCAGGGGGTGCCAGCAGCAGCGGGACGCCGGGCTCGACGTCGCGCAGCGAGGTGGGGCAGGTTGTCTGCCGCCATGGCCCCTCGGTGGGGCGGTGCAGCAAACCGGCGACGTCGTCGGCCTGCAACGGCTGGGAGTAGGCCAGTCGGCGGCCTGCCGTCGAGCGCTGCCGGTCCCAGTTGGCCAACCGTTCCTCCAGCTCGTCCTCGACCCGGCGGCTGGTCTCGCGACCGCTGACCTGCTCGGCGCGCCGCTTGAGGTACCGGACGACGTGATCGGCGAGCTGGGAGTTCTTGTTGAACTCCTGCGCCCGGTGATTGCCGTTGTAGGCGGGCTCCAACTCGCGGACCAGAGCGACCAGCACACCGGTGAGGCCCCGGTCGACCGCGCGCTCCGCGAACGGAGTCACCGACAGCGCCTCGACGTGCCGGTATACCGTGGCGTGGAAGTGCTCGAAGCTCTCGTAGTGCGACAGGTCCCGTGGCCTGGCCCAGTTGTACACGGTGAACACCAGGCCCGGCGCGGCGCGCCCGACGCGGCTGGTGGCTTGGATGTACTCCGCGGTGGACTTGGGCTGGTTGCAGACCACCATGACACCCAGCCGGGACACGTCGACGCCAACCGCGATCATGTTGGTGGCCAGCAGCACGTCGATCGGACGGGGGGCGTCGCGGCCTGCGCCACGCGGGAACGGAACCGCGAGCAGGTCGAGCAGCGGCCGGATCTGGTCGGAGGACAACCGGGAGGTCAATTCCCTGATCTCGGGGTCGAACCGCTTGGCCAGGCCGCGTTCATCGGCTCGGGTCAGCCGGGTGCTGACGTCGTCCTCGGCGAGCCGACGCATCCCACCGAGATCGCGCAAGCTGCTGAAGTACCCGACCAGCGTCATGTAGGGATCGGTGACGCGGTTTCGGCCATAGCGCACATGCAGTTGCTGCGCGGCGCCGAGCACCGAGACATAGACCCGGATCAAGGTCGACTTGATCCGGGTGCCGTGCGCGCAGATGCCGACGTAGCGCCGGCCCGGTGTGGTGGCGGTGTTCCGCTGCCGGGCGAAGAAACTGTCCTCGACGGACAGACCGGGTGGCGGGAACACCTCGGTGGTGCGGTTGAACAGCGACCCGATCTGCTGGTCGGCGCGCCGGACGGTGGCCGTCGACGCGATGACCTTGGGGCGCACGTTGCGCGCGGTCTGTGGATCCCGCCAGGTGGCGAGCTTGTCGACGGCCCCCTCGTAGAGCCCGACCAGCGAGCCCAGTGGCCCGGCGATCAGGTGCAGCTCATCCTGGATGATCAGGTCGGGCGGGCGGAGCATGGGCACTCCGACGATCCGGGCGGCAGGTGCGTCGGGAGTGGGTTGGTGGCGTTCGCGCTCCCAGTCCTTGGCCATCAGATCGTCGGTGACGAGTCCGTGCCGTTCGCACCGCCTGGTGATCCGGCCGAACAGGGTTGCGGTCTCACCTTGCCAGGGCAGCTGGGCGAACTTGTCCACTGTGCCGATCAGCAACGACGGCGGGTGCCGGTAGATCTCCTCGTCGACGACCAGCACCGGCAGGCCCCGGCGTTCCTCGGCGTCGGGTCCCTGGTCTGCGAACAGGACCGTTCCGAAGGGACATGAGACGTCCGGGCACAGCACCAGCGTGCGCCGGTAGGCCTTGTGCACCACGATGTCCCGGCCGGCGTCGATCTTGCTGCCACACCACGGGCAGCTGGACAGCTGGTGCGGCGAACCCTGTCCTCTGGCCATCGGACCGCGGGCCCGCCTGCGCTGCTTGAGCCACTCCTCGGCCTTGTCGGTGGTGTTGGGGGTGACCCGCGCCCCCACCCACATCCCGATGCGGAAGGGCAGATCACCCCAGGTGGAGGAGTCCGCGCGGCGCAGCAGCTCGGCGGCGCAGATCAGGGTGGTGGCGCGTTCGAACTGCTGGATGGTGAGCAGCCGCAGGGTGTAGCGCATCACCACCGCGACCCCGGCGGCGGAGTCCAGGTCGCCATAGCGGGGCTGCAGCCGGCGGACCGCGATGGTGAACGCGGTCAGGCCGAGATACGCCTCGGTCTTGCCGCCGCCAGTGGGGAACCACAGCAGGTCGGCGATCGCCTGCCTGCTGTCCTCGGAGCGCTCGGGATGCCGGGGATCGGCCAGCGCCGCCAGGTTCAGCAGCACGAAGGCCAGCTGGAATGGTCGCCAGCGCGGCCTGTCCGCGGCGCCGAGGGCGGCCACGGTGTCATCCAGGCCGCGCTGCGGGTCCTCCCGGCGCTGTGCAGCTACCTGAGTGTGCACGCGCTGCAGGTACATCGCCCGGTTGGCGAAGCCGAACGCCCTCCGTGCGGTGTCGTCACGGACCAGCAGGTCGATGCCGGCCTCGATGCGATCGGCTGCGCGTGCCGCGACCGTGAGGTTGTCCCGCGCGGTGGCGGCGTAGTCCGCCAACTGCTCGCCAGGCTCGTCGATGGCTGCTGCCTTGCGTTTGATCCAGGCGCGGTAGCCGAGTACCAGCGGTCGCAGTGCTGCGGCCAGCGCGTCGGCCGAGCTCTCGGCGAGCTCGGCCAGCTGTTCCATCCCCAACTCGAGGTCAGCCAGCTCAGCCAGGTCGGGATCGGCGTCGGCGCTCGGCACGTCGGTCGCCGCGATTTCGTAGTCGGGCACCGTGCGGATGTGGAGCTGCGTGGCCCGCAGCGGGTTGTTCTCGTCGATGACGGCGTGCACCGCGGCTCCGCTGCCGGTGGCGAACTCTGGATGGAACCGGTAGGCCATCGCCAGCCGCTGCTGCTCGGCGATGTCATCGGGGTCCCCGCCATTCGGGCGTTCCGGGCGCGGGAGGAACACCGCCCGGTCGCCGGGGCCGGTCGCGGACAGCTGCACCTGGAAGATCCACGATGGTGCGTGCCGGGCGCGGGTGGGCTGGCTCTGGCTGTTCTCCAGGAACACCGAGACCAGCCAGTTCCCGTTGTGCTGGCGGGCGCGGCCACGCACCACAACGTCGGGCTGATCAGGATCGGGGGCCAGCGGTGCGAGCAGTCCTTCGGCGAGCCGAACTCGGACAGTTCCGCCGTGGCGCTCGCGCTGCCACAGGCGCCGGCCGAGTGTCTCCTCCCGCTCGGAGGTACCGAGCTCGTAGCGCGCCCACTTCGCGGTGAGGTGAAGCTCGGATGCCCGGCCCTCGACGTGGG
>JBOHHF010000050.1:0-5908 GCA_050700495.1 Pseudonocardiaceae bacterium | reverse complement strand
CCGCGGGCGAGCTCGGGCCGCAGCAGCGCGGCGACCTCGGCTCGGCGAAGGTAGCCCGCCAGACCCGGATCCGTCAGGTACACCTTCGGGGCGCGGATCTCGCGCTGGCTGAGATTGGCCGACCATGCTGGGATCCGCACGATGAGGAACAGCGCCTCCAGGGTGTCCAGGTAGCGCAGCACGCTGGTCCGCGGCAGTTGGGCATCGGCCGCTAGGTCGCTGACGTTGAGCACTCCGGCGTGTCGAGCGGCGATGAGCCGCAGCAGGCGGGGCAGATCCGCCGTCCGCGGCGACGCGGAGATCCCGGGCGCTTCCCGCTCGATCACCGTCTGGATGTATGCGCTGAACCACGCCCGGCGACGCTGCCCCTCGCGGGCGCTCGCTTCGGGATAACCGCCGGCCAGCGCCCGCTCCAGATAGCTCCGTTTGTCCAGCTCGCTGATCCAGTCGGTGGCCAGGTCGGCGTCGAGCAGTCGACCGAGGAACGTCTCCGGCCGACGCCCGATCTCGCCCTGACTCAACGGCCACAAGGTGTGCCGCTCAATCCGGCCTGCCAATGTCTCCGACACTGCCCGGTTGGCGCTGAGCTGCGAGGAGCCGGTGATCAGAAAACGACCCGGTCGTGGTTGACGATCGACGCTTGATTTGATCGCCAGCAGGAGTTCGGGCGCTCGCTGGATCTCGTCGATGACGAACAGTCCGGGCCGACCCTCGACGAACCCCTGCGGATCGGCTGCCGCCAGCGCGCGTACGTCGGCGTCGTCCAATGATGCGTAGGTGGCATCCGGCCGATCGGCGACGATCTGCCGCACCAGTGTCGACTTGCCGGCCTGGCGCGGCCCCACCACGCCGACGACCCGAGTGTCGAGCAGTGCGGTGGTGACGTTGTTGAGTAGGTGACGCGGCAGAACCGATGAATCGCTCTGCTCGGGCGGTAGCGGATCCACCTGGTGATTCTGACACAGAACGACTCCGGGGTGGACAATCCGCGACGATCCTGTGGACGATCCGCGACCCCGGCCTGGACGATCTATCGCCAGCGACTGGGATGGGTCTCCCGAGCTCAGCTGTTCCGGCAGTTCACAGTCCTGACAGAGCGGGACGGCTGAAGTTGCCGGCCAAGGCCAGGCTGTGGTTGTGCACGGCGCGGGTGACGTCGAGGTGTGGGTACTTACGGTTCATCGTGTCAGCGAGGCGGCCAAGGCGGCTCGCGACCGAGCCGGTGAGGCGCTCCGAGTTGAGCGCTGTGTGGATCTCCTGTGCGGCGTCGTCCGGGGCGTCGAGCTCGATATGTGCCAAGGCGAGGTCGAGGCGGGCGATGGCTTCCCGAGTCGGGCAGCGCCCCTCGGGACCGACCTCGCGGTAGAAGGCGATGGCCTCTTTCGCGTGCGGCACTGCTTCGGCGGGTCGGCCAAGCCAGATGTAGGACGACGCCGTGTAGCACGCCACTCGACCGGGATCGACGGCGAACAGGCCAGAACTGGGTGCGTCGAGCCGGTCGAGTCGGGCGTGGGTTGCGCGCAGAGTCTCGGTGAACTTGCCATCAGCACCGGTTCGGGCGTAGGCCCTAGCGAGCTGGGCCGATACCCGCACCGCGGCGGCGCTGCCCTCGGGTGCGTGGTGAAGTCCTTTGAGCGCGGCGTCTCGAGCTGCGGTCGGACGGTGGTTCTCCCTCGCGACGGTCGCTGTGACGTCCATGGCCCACGCGCAGATCGTCTTGTCCTCGGCTTGCCAGCCGTGCTCGTAGGCATCGAGACAGTAGGCATCGGCCGCCACGGTGTCGCCGAGATCGTGGCTCAGCCAGGCAAGCACGATCGAGAGCCACCCGGCCTGGCGGTAAAGATCACGTCCCTGCCGCAGGGTGTGCGGGCTGTCGAGGAGGCCGGCGACTTTCTGCCGGTACCAGCGCGCCTGGGGGAAGAGCTCGGCGGGTGGCGTGTAAACAAAAGCCGCAGCCATACCCGCGACGGCCAGCTCAAGGTGCTCTAACGTGCGGGGCCCGACGTCACTGGCCTCTGCCCGCTGGGTGAACTCCATCGCGTCGGCCGCAGCACCCGTGAATCCGGCACTGAGCCCAGCGCCGACAGCGGCACCCAGTGTTGCCTGGCCACCGAGCTTGAGCGCCCTCCGCCGATCCGTGGCACTACCTCCCTGCCCGAGCGCTAGCGGTGCCTGCGGCTCTGATATTACGGCAAGCACGGGGCTTGGGGTGTAGTCACGCCCGAAGCCGAGGGCTACCGGGCCGGTTTGGAACAAGCGGCACAGCAGGTCGCGGTAGTCGTCGTTGGGTTGGCCGCCTGCTTCCCATCCCAGCCATGAGCGCTGGGTCAGCCCGCGGGCACCGAGCCGTTGCTCGCGGCACATAGTGTGGAAGGCGTTCACCGCGTGTTCGACTGTCCAGCCCCAAGCCAAGCGGTGGCTTTTCAGTGCCGAGTGCCCGCAGCATCCGGCAATCCGGCGGGCGATCGCATGGTGCAGCGCGGCATCGGGTTCGGGTGGCTCACCGGCCTGCATGAGCAACCGTAGCCGGAGACGCTGGGCGCATCGGGGGTCGTGAGCCGAGCGCCCGCGTGTCTCTGAATCATCGTGGGTGGCGCGGCGAGTGTTGCGGCCGGTCATTGGCAGGACACCCTACGGCATATCCACGCGCTGTGCGTCGATCCGCGAGCACCTCTCACCCAATGTGAAACGCTGCTTCATCTGCGGTCCTGGCGGCTCGCACTACCGCGCAGCTCTTATGTCGATAGAAGATTCACTTGGCCCCGGGGCCGGGATGCTCGACCCGCCGGAAGGGGTGGTGCTGCCGGTCCGTCCCCGACGACGCCAGCCGCTATGGGTGGCGGACCCGACCGGCAATGCTGCGCCGCTCTGGCGGTTCGCCCCGGCCCTGGGTGCGTCCTGAAGGCGTTGGCGACGAGTGGGGTTGAACACGTGGAGAACAAGGGCGGACCGGCAGGCCGGGACTCGGGCGCGCTGCGTCATAGTGACGAGAGGAGTCGGCCAGTGCAGGCGCCCGGCGAGCAAGGGGATTTGACTTGATCCGGGAGGACCGCGAGTTGCTGGCTGAGCTGGCGCGGCTGAACCGAGATATGGCGGCGCTGGCGTTGCGTGTCATGGAAGGCAGCGCCAGTGCTACCGAGCAGCGGCACTACGCCGAGCGGCTCATTGCCGTAGGTAAACGGTTGCAGCGCCGGGCCGACAGGATGGGCGGCGCGGTCATTGAGGGCGAGATTGTGGCCGGAGCGTCAATTGCGCTTACCGCGCATACGCTGGGGTCCGAGTGGGAGCGGTGAGCAGTTTATGGGAAACGAGGTACCGGCTGGCTCTGGAGCAGCTTGAGGAATTCGCGAAGAGGCTCAGTGGCACGAAGCCGATGACACCTGCGACGCGTGAAGAGTGGACTGTGCGGCTGCTGGCTACCGTGCTGATGTTGTTGCAGCAGCACCACATCAATAAACGCGGACAGTGCCAGTTCTGTGGCTGGATGAGGTCGACGTGGCGGTTCTGGCGTCGGCGACGGCGGTGCACGGTGTATGCGGCGCTGGATTATACGATGAGGCAGCGCCTCGATGTGGTGTGGTGGAAGGTCTTCGGGGAGTTGGGGTGGAAGGTCAGTCTTGAGGAGGTGCGGCGGAGCAAGGTGCGGGAGTCAAAATAAAGCCTGCCCTGAGATTCATAGCGTCGGAGGTGGTGCAGCACCGCCCCACAGCAACAAGATGGGCAAGGCGATGAGTCGATCCCCGAACGGCAGCGGACGCTCCCCGGTGAAGAACACAACACCTGCCGTAAAATGGTCGCCGATCCGGTCCCGCAGCGTCGTGAGATGTCGGAAATCCTCTCCCCGTACGGTCGCGGCGGCCTTGACCTCCATCCCGACCACCCGCCCGGCCGGTGTTTCCCACACGCAGTGATAATGGGCTGACCAGCGGCGACGGACTGTTCCATCATCCGCAGCGCGGTCATGGAGAGCATGCTCGGAGCGGTGGCGTACGAGATCAGGACGTGGGTGTCTGCGAGGACGGACGACGGGTCCAAGCCCGCTGCCCTAGCCGCTTCCGGTCCAGAGGTCATCGGAGATAGCGTCGAAGTCGTCGATGGTCAGGGTGGTCCGGCCTGGCTTCGCAAGGACGCCAAGCAGCGTCCGCCGAGCCACAGGCGCTTTTTCGATACGCACTCGGACACGCTGGACGGGCACAGCCGCTGACAGCCGGGCCAATTCCGAGGGGGGATCGTCACCGCCCGGTCCTCGGACATTACGAGTTCTAGGTCGAGCACAGGCTCGCTCATCGCCTCATCCTACGGTTCCCGTCGCGATCGGTGCCGTCGACAGGCCGATTCCGGCAGGTTCAGGGATCCGCGCGATGCGGCGTCGCGGCACCGCCGAGGTCGGCGAGACCTTGGCGGTCGGGGAACGCGCCCTCGAAGACCTCGCGGCGCGCTATCGTGATCGGGGAGTCGCTCGCCTGGATGTTGGTCTACAGCCAGCGGTACCAGGCGATCAGGCCGAGAACGGCGCCCAGGAAGGCCGGGATCAGCGCAAGGGCGACGGGTGGAAGAACGGTCAGGTGGGTGATGACCGCCCCCACCATGACGCCGGCGAGCCCGAGTGCGGCCAGCTGGCACAGCCGCGGGATCAACAGGCCGACCGCACCGGCAAGCTCAAGCGTACCGGTGAGGTACCGGAACCACTGACCGAGTCCGATCTTGGCGAACCCGTCCACCACCTCCGGTTGGAGGGCGGCAAGCTTGTTGAACCCGGCGAACGCGAAGAGCACGGCCAACACGACCTGCACCCCCCACAGTGTGATGTTGACAGCGCGCTTCCGAGTCGTCGCTGGTGTCACCGGGATCGCGGTCATGCCATGCGGGTTGTTCATGGTGTGCTCCTCGTCGCAGCTGGTCATGAATTGAAATGCTCACCGCTAGGAGCTAGGACGACGAACCGGCCTGAAACTCATCGCACCTGACAGTGGCAGCCAGCACCGGGCTGCGGCCACCGTGGCTCGGGTTCACGTGCCTTGTGGACGGTGGTCAGCGCCGTGGGATGCTGGTCGGGTGACGCCCGAGGACCTCGTCCAGCTGCGCCGGGCCCGCGATCTCATGGACCGTGAGTACGCGCGGCCGCTGGACGTCCCGGCTCTCGCGCACACCGCGCTGATGTCGCCGGCGCACTTCTCCCGCCAGTTCCGCGTCGCCTACGGCGAGACGCCCTACGGCTACCTGATGACGCGCCGCCTCGAGCGGGCCAAGGCGCTGCTGCGCCGCGGCGACCTCACGGTGACCGAGGTCTGCATGGCGGTCGGCTGCACCTCGCTGGGGTCGTTCAGCTCGCGCTTCACCGAACTCGTCGGCGAGCCCCCGAACGTCTACCGCGCGCGAAACCACGACGCCGGCGCCGCCATCCCGGCGTGCTATGCCAAGGTCTTCACGCGACCGAGCAGGATCCGAGAAGCTCCGGTGGCGTTGCCTGGGTAGCGTCCCGGGCCATGGATCTCACACTCTCGCACTGCTTCATCCAAGTTCACGACCAGGACGAAGCCCTGGCCTTCTACCGCGACGTGCTCGGCCTTGAGGTGCGTGTCGACGCTGCGCTGGAGTGGTTCCGTTGGCTGACCGTTGGCCCGCCTTCGCAGCCTGACATCGAGATCGGGCTCGTGCCGGCTGGGATGGTCAGTCCGGCGGACCGGGAGACGCTGCGGGCGCTGCTGGCGAAAGGCTCGTTGAACGGCGTCATCTTCTCGACCGGCGACGTCAACGCCACGTTCGAGAAGATCCGCGCTGCGGGCGCCGAGGTGCTGCAGGAGCCGATCGACCAGCCTTACGGTGCGCGGGACTGCGCCTTTCGCGACCCCTCGGGCAACATGGTGCGCTTCTCCGAGCGTCGCACGAGCTGAGGTATCCCTCAGGC
>JBOHHF010000049.1:0-1425 GCA_050700495.1 Pseudonocardiaceae bacterium | reverse complement strand
GCGTCTACAAGTGCGGGTTCGCCTCCACCCAGTCGGCCTACGAGGAGGCCTACACGGCGCTGTTCGGCCGCCTGGACCGGCTGGCCGACCACCTCGCGAGCCGCCGCTACCTCGTCGGCGACACGATCACCGAGGCCGACGTCAGGCTGTTCACCACCCTCATGCGCTTCGACGCCGTCTATCACGGCCACTTCAAGTGCAACCGGCAGAAACTCACCGAGATGCCGGTGCTGTGGGCCTACGCTCGCGATCTGTTCCACACACCTGGCTTCGGCGACACCATCGACTTCGACCACCTCAAGCGCCACTACTACCAGGTGCATCGCGACATCAACCCCACCGGCATCGTGCCCGCGGGGCCCGACCTGACCGGCTGGCTACGCCCACCCGGCCGTGACTCGCTGGGTGGACATCCCTTCGGCGACGGCACCCCGCCATCTCCACCGCCACGGAACGAGACAGTCCCCCGCGAGCACACCCCGCTCATGGCCTGAGCACGATGGCCGGATGAGCAGTTGGTTTGCCAGTTCCCTCGTGATCCTGCTGTTCATCCTGATCGGCGGCTACTTCTCGGCGTCGGAGATCGCTTTGGTCTCGCTGCGGGAGGGGCAGGTCCGCCGGCTGGCCGAGGACGGCAAGCGTGGACGAGCAGTGGCGCGCCTGCGGGAGGACCCGAGCCGGTTCCTGTCCGCGGTGCAGATCGGCGTGACGTTCGCCGGGTTCTTCGCTGCCAGCTACGGCGGTGCCACCCTGGCAGTCGGGCTGCAGCGGATGCTGGTGGGGTGGGGGTTATCGGAGGGTCTCGCCGGGACAACGGCGCTGGTCGGGATCACGTTGATCGTGTCGTATGTCTCGCTCGTACTGGGCGAGCTCGTGCCGAAGAGGTTGGCGCTGCAACGGCCTGAGCCGATCGCCCTGGGTGTGGCACCCATGCTGGACGGGGTCGCGAGAGTGTCCCGTCCGGTCATCTGGTTGCTGTCGGTGTCCACCAACGCTGTGGTCCGGTTACTCGGTATCGACCCGCAGGCCAAGGCTGATGAGGTCAGTGAGGAGGAGCTGCGGGACCTGGTCGGCAGCCACGAGGAGCTGACGCCTGAGGAGCGGCGGGTGCTGACCGACGTGTTCACCGCGACCGATCGGGTGCTCCGCGAGGTCATGGTGCCCCGGACCGAGGTCGATTTCCTGTCCGGATCGGTCGGGGTCGAGCAGGCGGCCGCGTATGTGGCGAACCGGCCGCACTCCCGTTACCCGGTTACCGGGGACTCACCCGACGATGTCCTCGGCGTCGTCCACGTCCGGGACCTGCTGACCGCCGTGCACTACCGCGATCACGGCCAGGGCGCACCAAAGACCGTTGGTGAGCTGGCCCGGGAGGCACCCGCGTTACCCGGCAGCCTTCCGCTGGTCCAGGCACTGTCCCAGATG
>JBOHHF010000048.1:0-9401 GCA_050700495.1 Pseudonocardiaceae bacterium | reverse complement strand
GGCCCGACAGGAAGGGACAGGACTTCGCGGGCATACTCGGCGGTTTGCGCCAATCCGGGCACCATGGCTGGCTGGAACTCAGCCACCCGAGTTGCTTGCGCCTCCAGAGTTCGGATGCTGGCCTGATCCCCTACCGCGCCACCGTGGCGGCGAAACAACTGCCCGACGGTGGCGTACTCGATGCGTGCCGCTGCCAGCAGCGCGCCCAACTCCTCGACGACATCCACTGACGCGTCGGTGGCCTCCAGCCACTCTGCGAGATCGTTATCGCTGGGCCGCTGCTCACCGCGCTCAAGCTTCGACACCTTGGTCTGGTGCCAGCTGCTGTCGGGGCGCGTCGCCGTGAGATGCCGCGCCAGCGCCGCACCGGACGGGAAGACGGCTGCACGCACCTCGCGGAGCCGTCGACCCAGCCGAGCACGCTGCGGAGAGATCGGCAGCAACCAGTGCCCTCCTACCGTCGACCGGACGCCCGCGGCAGCGCGACCACACGTTGGACCAACTCGGGGTGATGATTCCGCAGGTAATCCCACCACGGGGTGGCTCGGTACAGCGCAGCGTCGCGCCAGCGACACGCCCGCACGATCGCCGCCGGGTCGGTGATTGGTTCAGTGCCGAGCCATTCGCCAGCGTCGTCGTAATGCTGCCAGTACAGCTCAGATGAGTCGAACAGGAAGTAGTCTGACTTGGGCACATCCGATGGCCACGGCTCGTTCTCGGCGACGCGCACGATACGAACCTCCTCCCCCGCGTCGACGCTCTGGGCGTATCCGTTGAGCTCGAACCGCATGTAGTCGGTCAGCGGCTCGGTGATCACGTGCACCCGCTGTTGGATGCGGCCCGCCTGGGCGTTCCGCCGAATCATGGCGTCCCACTCCTCGATGGCCGGCTCGTGCGGTGCGGGCTCATCGGCGAGGAACGCGGCGACGGCAGCATCCTCGCCGGAGTTCCCGTAGTTCTGCAGCGTCTCCAGCCGGAACACCGAGTAGGAGAATGCGGTGAACCTGGTGCGGAACTCCGGTGCTCCGGGCGGGATCAGCTGTGCAGCCATCAGCGCGCTTGGTAGCGACGCACGGCCTCGATGACGATGTCCGGCTTGATCCGCACCACACCCTCACCGGCCACCAGGTTCTCCACGTTAGCCAGAGTGTCGGCGTCAACCAGCAATCCCTGCACGTCGAACCATCCCTCCTCGTCGAGGTACATGGCCTGGGAGCCACCCTGCCGCGACTCCTCGTCCCTCGCCAGCTTCTCCAGTCGCATCGATGACCTCCGTCGCGCGGATGAACCATAGAAATTATTACACAACCAGCTTAGATCCTCATATAACCAGAAATCAACCAGAATATAACCTTGACAATCCTGGTTACCGCTCTAGTGTCATCCACTGAGCAGCGGTGGCGGACCTGACCCCGGCCTCCTCCGGTGTCGCCGCGATTCAGCCGCTGGCCACCCCCGTCTTGTCGAGGAGCGTGTCTGATGGTTGTGCCGATCAACCGCATGTTGGTGCTCGTTCATGTTCGGCAGGGAGACGCGCGCGAGAGAGGTCGCACCGTGCACCTGATTTCCACGCTGTGCACGGCGGCGCGCGCTCAGGGCTGGTGAGCACGAGCCGCGGTGGTGCTGCGCCCAAAGTTGCGCCGGTCGGGTGGGTGCGCCTGGAAGACAGGTACACGATCCGCTGGCGACGCGGCGACCCGGTGGCGTACGTGCTGGGTGCCGGGCAGGTGGGCGACCACGGGCTGGCGGGCGTGCTGGACACGATCCCGGTATCGCCCTCGGGCTGGACCGATCTCGCCGAGGTCCGTCTGGTGGGGCAGCGATGGCTGCATCGGCAGCGCACTCAGCAGAGCGCATGACCAGAACACCAGCCCCGCCCAGCGACGGCGCGCACGCTCAGCATGATGGAGTAACCACAGCCGCTTCCCATGCCGAAGGAGGATGAACGTGCAACCGCTGATCGCCAGCCCGTTCCAGGGCGGCTACGTGGTCTTGAGGCCGGGCCTGCCCGGCGCTCTGAAGATCTCCAACGCCAGGTACCAAGAACTCAAGCACGGTCGCGACTGCCCGTCCTGGCTCGCCGGGGCCGCCGCGAAGGCATGGAGCGTCGATCTGCACGGCAAGCCGCTGGCCGACCACGTGTTGGTCGAGCGGAGACGGCCTACGGGTTCGGCCATGCAACGTACGAGCTGAACCTGGCTGTAACTACGACTGCGAGCACTGCTATCTCGGATTGAAACGGTTCGAGGGCATGGAATGGGACGACCGGCAGCGGGTCCTGGAGGTTATGAGGGACGCCGGAGTGGTATCCCTCCAACTCACCGGAGGCGAGCCGATGATCGACCGGCTCTCCCGGACGTCTACGAGTACGCCCACGAGCTCGGGATGGCTATCGACATTCTGACCAATGGCTCACGCCTGGCCAACCGCAGAATCCTCGACCTGCTCACTGCTCGTCCGGCGAACCTCGTCACCGTGAGCGTCTACGGCGCGTCGGCCGAGAGCTACGACGGTCTCACCCGCCGCCCGGGGTCGTACAAGACCTTCGTGAAGGGGCTGCAGGCCGCGCACGAGGCCGGTGTCCGGCTCGTGCTGGCCCTGATCATCGTAGAGCGCAACGCGCACGAGGCCGACGACATGAAGGCGCTCGCCGCCCGGTTCGGTGTGCCGACCAAGACCTACTCGCACATCACGCCCACGATCTACGGCGGTGCCGAGACTCTTCCGTCGCAGTCTCCCGAGCACCTCGTCCCGACGACGGCTCGCAAGCCCTTCCGAGGCTGCGACGCCGGACGGACCGCCTTCCACGTCAACCCGAACGGCATGGCGAGCATGTGCAAGGTCGGCCGTGAACCGAACGTGCCCCTGCTCAAGGAAGGAGTGAAAGGACTGACCAGGCTGGCCGACATCGCCGACGGGCTTCTGCGCCGTCAAGGCGGCTGCACCGGCTGCGGCCTGCACAGCACCTGCGGCACCTGTATGCCGCTGGTCACCCTGTACCGCCAGGCAAAATCACCGCTGGCCAACTACTGCCAGCACAAGGAGAGGAGTGAGACCCATGGCACCCGCACCGGTCGAACTGGAGATCAGGCCGCCCTGGATCGACCCCGCCTGCGCGGTGGTCTGGCTCATCGCCTTCGGCCACACCCCCGCAGACGCCGAGAAGTGGGCCGAGCAACTACCCGCATGGCACACCGCTACCCCCACCCACATTGACGCCTTCGCACAGGCCCAGCACACGATGTGGGCCTCGATCGCCGAAGACCACCCCGACGCCTGGATACTCCGCGCCGAGCAAGGCGCCCGGCGCTGGGCGGAGCATCGCAGGTAAGCCACCATCGAGCCAGGACGGACCATGGCCACCGAACCGCCGAGCATCCACCCGACGCAGCAACTCCGCACCCCAGCGGGTAAACCCGTCGAGATCGACCTCGACATGGTCCCACTCATACGATCCCTCTGGGCGCTGGACCTCACCACCCTTGGCTGCTGCCAGGACAACGGCGAATACGCTCGCGCCCGCCGAGAGATGTTCCCCCGTGGTGAACCCACCGGACACAGCGGCTTCATCGACTATCACCTCGGCTGCGCCTGGCTGAAGATGCCGATCGCCGACACCACACGACTCACCGAGGTCCTTCTCGCGACCTCGTTCCGCGACGCTATAGCCGTTCGCTGGCAGCGCGGCTCCTGGCGGCTCGACATTCCGTTCGTCTATGACGTGAACAGCGGTATGGGGCCGGCCACAGCCGTGCAGATTCACTTTCCGCGCGAACAGATCCAAGAACTGGCATCAACTCTCGGCGGCCTCATGTTGAGCGTCGAGAATTGAGCGCTGACTGAAAGAAAGTGGATCAGAGCACGTCCGCAGCGCGCGACTTGACCTTTCATTCCAAGGTGTTCCTTCATTGACGTCCGGCTGCCCGCAATATCGATGGCCGTGATCACGGCGGCGGGCGGCGATGTCGAGGCTGGCAGCCTGCCCGCCTCACCCGCTACTCCGACCGGGGCCGGGGGACGGTTCGACCCGACCTACACGGGCTTCATGGGGTTGCGCCGCCAGCCCGCAAATCAAGACCCGGCCAAGGTCCGGCGATACTGACTAGGGCGTCAGAAAGCTTGCCGCGGATCGCGATCTCCATGCGCTTCTTTATCAACGTGAAAGGGAACGGAGAGGAAGCGGCAGGATCAGGACATCAAATAGGGGTGCGTGCTCCCATCCGGGTCGTAACTGCGCCACCTTGCGCCATCCCCAATGGAGATACGCGCGGCGGGCGGCAATGTTGTCCGGCTCGACAAGCAGGGTGGCACGCTGCTCCGCCCGGCCGAGCAGGAGCTGATCATGCAGTGCGTGCGCTATACCCTTCCCGGCCCAATCCTGAAGAACCATGATCTCTGAAAGACCGAAAGTTCGGTGACCGTCTTCCCGGGTAAAGCCCGGCTCGGGCTCGTCAAGTAGCCCGGCCCACCAGCCCGTAGTCGTTGCCCGCTCATTAAGCGGCCAGCCCCAGGTTTGCCCGACCGCGTCGTCCCCTTGGTAAGCCACCACCAAGTCGAAGCCGGATCCCGACGTGTATGTATCAAACCTGTGCATGAACGCCTCGACGCTATCGAAGGGATCACCGCTGGCGATCGCATCGACATAAGAACCGACGTACACAGCCTCGACCACGGCACGGATATGGCGTGCACTGACGGCATCGTAGCGGCGGAAGGTGACGGCGCTGGTCGAGCCCATATTCGACACCGTCATTCGCGAGACCTGATGGACAGAGCGTCGTACCGGCAGCAGAACTCATTATCCTTTCGGTCCTGCGCGATTTGTCGAACCGGGCGTAGCTCTGCGACGGTTCGCGGAGACGCGACCAGCCCTTCCAGCGCGGGAAGCACTGCCAAACCCTCGAAAATTGCTTCAGCTGCGTCGCCACGTGCGGCGAGAGTGCCGGCCAACTGGGCGTGATAGTTGACACGATTACGCGGAGACAGATCCGGCTCCTCCAGGCTGGCTCGATAGAGCGCGGACGCCGTGTCCAGGTCGCCTAGATATGATCGGCCCTTGGCTTCGTGCACGGTGATCTCACTTGCCGTGACAAATCGGAGCCAAGTCGCTTCATCTTCCGCAGATCCCGTACGGTCTATCTCCCGCTTGGCACGTATGATGGCCGTATCAAAACCATTTCTGTCGCCGGTTGCCGCGTGCGCGATCGCCTGCCGGCCGGCTAATAATGCATGCAGTCGCGGGGATGTGTCATACCGCGCCAGCTCGATAGCGCGAGCGCTGAACCGGACGGCCTCGCGGGCAAATCCAAGGTTACCGCGTTTGCTCGCTATCTGAGTTGATTGCAGGGACATTTTCTCTATTGCCTTCACCGCCAATCCGGTATCTGCGGACTGGTCGGCTAAAAGGAATGCCTCAGAATACAGCTCGCGGGATCGGACCTGATTGTTCCCGTCGTAACTGAGCCAGCCAACGCATACCGCCAGTTCGCCGGCGATACCCATGAGCCGCCGGCCGATCGACTCATCGTAGTCAGCTTCATCTAACATTTGGCGAACCAGGCGATACTGACCTAGAGCGGCACTAGCCAGCGCTGCGCCACCGACATGCTGGTCTTTCGCATACAGCTCATCCATCGATGCACGAAGATCGCGGATGTGCGCAAGGTCGACCTTGGCTGGTATGGCAGCGACAGTGCCAGGGAAAGCTATGGAAGTCGCTGCGCCGAGCAGAAATCCGCGTCTATCCATGTCTCCATCATCCTCGATGCACGCTGCTCTTTCGACTTCCGCTTCCGGGCTCTCGGGTGGCCGAACAATGGCGGATCGAGCAGGCGGCGGCAGCGGGGCTCCCATCTCGGCTAAAATTCGCAGATAGAAGCTGCGTGGCCTTTTGACCTGACCTGACTCCCAGCGCCAGGCCATTTTCTCGTCCAGCTTGGTTCCTCGCATTTCCTTCGTTCTGTAGGCCATTGCTTCCACTTGCTCACAGAACTCTTTTCGCGACCATTTCTGCATCTCCTCCCGCCACCACCGGAGGCTCTCACCCCACGTTCCTGGCGAAGCTCCTCCGTCGGTCGCTGCTACACCATAGCTCCCTGGCTGGCTCATACTCGGGGATGTCTCCTTACGCCCTGTCTTTGCCCTGCTTGCGCCTACTTGCGCCCTGCCTTGGCCCTCTCGACTGCTGCTTCGCTTCCCCCATGCCTGAGCTGCGTGACCAGAGAGATCGCCATTGCTTTGCCCGAACTCGGGACGCGATCGTAGTCCTTGGTGAGGCCGTCGTCTTCCGCGGCAGAACCGGAGAGTAACTGTGGACCAAGTCCCGCAGGATCGTCAGGTCCCATGCCTGAGCCCCGAGCTGGTCGCGACGCTGCTGAAGCGAGCTGGTGGTGGTGGAGTAGGTGCGCCCGCTCCGCCGTTGATCAGCGCCGACGCTGCCGCTGAGGCGCTGCGGGACTTCTTTCTCGCCAACGCCGAGCGGGGTGACAACGCTGCCAATGACCAACTCGTCGCCGAGCTGGTGCGCCGGATCCGCGCTCAACGAGCTTCTCGCGTGGGCGGTTGCTGATGCCGACGACGCTGGAGCGCGGGACCGACCCAGCGGGCGGCTGATCGGCCAGCATGCGCGTGCCCCGTGATCGGCAGCTCCCGGACGGCCAGGTGGAACTGCCCAGTTCGTGCGTGTCGCGTCCAACATCCCAGGCAGCAGCTTGCCGGCCTGGTATTTAGGTGCGCATGACGCCACCCAGCCTGCTCGATGACAATCTGCTCGCCCGAGCGCGGGAGCTGCGCGCGGCAGGACGATCCCCCAAGGAGATCGCCCGTGCCCTGGGCGTGCGACCCAGCACCGTGGCACCGTTGATGCGGGATATCGCCCGGGAAGCGGCGGCTGACGAGCCGGAGTCTGCGGTGACCGGCTGCTGGGTGAGCCCGGGCTGGCGCGCAGGCCTCACCGTGGACGGGCACGAGGAGTGGCCGGACCTCGGCGCGTCCGACCACGCTGCTAGTGGGCTCATCGGCGTCGCCGTGGCGCGGCGATACCGGCCGCGACGGGTGACAGTCTGCGGATACCTGGTCGATGTGTACTGCCTCGGTGTGAAGAACGCCCTCGGTCCCGACGCGATGAACGAACGCGATCTGCCCGCCTTCGTCCGCACGTTCTTCAGCGCCTTCGGCCATGCCGGGACGCCGATGGAGGCGCCACTGGATCTGGCTCGTCACCTGGTGTGGGGAGCGGTCGACTACGCCCGCGAACTCGGGTTCTCGCCCCATTCCGACTTCCAGGCCACGTCCGGTCATCTCGGGGCATGGCAGGAAACCAGCGATATCACGTTCGGACGCGACGGCGTCCCGTTCTACGTGCAGGGCCCCTACGACGGCCCGGCAGTGATCCGCACCTTGACCCGGTCCGTCGGTGAGGGCACAAGAACCCATGAGATCGGACCTGGCCGCGTGTCGCCCGATGAATCCCGAAGTGGTACCATTTTGGTATGAGCAAGCAGATCGCTGTTCGGCTACCAGATGACATCGTGGACTTCATCGATCAGCTGGTCGCCAGCGGTCAGGCCAGTAGCCGGGCGGTTGTCGTCGCGCGGGCGGTCGACCGTGAGCGACGGCGGGAGATCGCAGCACGCGACGCGACCATCCTGGCCCGGGCCGGCGCGGATTCTGATCTTGACCGTCCCGCGGAGTACGCCGCTCGCACGCCCTTGGATGATCTGGACTGATGCGCCCGATCCATACCGTTCGCCTCGGCAAGGTGTGCCCCGTCCTGATCTTGACCCGAGAGTTGGTGCGTCCGCATCTCAACCGGGTGACCGTCGCACCCATCACCAGTGCGATCCTGGGCCTGTCGACGGAGGTTGCAGTCGGGCCGGCGAACGGACTTGACCACGACAGCGTGGTCAGCTGCGACAACATCGTCACGGTGCCCAAGGACGCGCTGGGTCGGCACATCGGCTACTTGCTTCCCACGCAGGAGGCCGAACTCACCGATGCCATCCGCGCCGCGTTCGATCTTGACTGAGCGCGGGCGTACGGGAGCCCCTATTGTCACGACTGTGATCGGGTGGATTCGGCGCCGGCTGGACGACGTGAACGAAGTTGATCGCGCCATGACGCGGCGGATCGGGCAGCGGCCGCCCAGCCCGCTCGATGGCGTGATGAAGGGTCTGAGCACTGCCGCGAACCACAGCGTGCTGTGGTTCGCCATAGCGGCCGCACTGGCCCTCAGGAAGGGCACCACTCGCCGCGCCGCGATGCGCGGCGCCCTGGCGATCGCGGCGACCAGCTTCAGCGCCAACGCGGTGCTCAAGCCGCTGCTGCCGCGACGCCGCCCACCGGCCCGGGAGCTGCCCGCTTACCAAGTGCTACCCGACCCACCAACGTCGTCGTCGTTTCCCTCCGGGCATGCTGCTTCTGCGGCGGCATTCGCCGTGGCCGTCGCGTTGGAGTGCCCGAAGGCCGGCGTGGCTCTCGTGCCGCTGGCCGCGGCGGTGGCTTACTCCCGGGTCCACGTTGGCGTGCACTGGACATCGGATGTGCTGGTGGGGACCGCGGTCGGCGCTGGCATCGCGCTGAGCACCCGGCGCTGGTGGCCGGTGCGGACGACCGACGAGGCCCGGGCGCGACCGCACGGCGATGCGCCGATGCTGCCCGCAGGCGACGGCCTGGTGCTGCTGGCGAACCCGCGATCCGGCGAGCCCGGGCTCGACCCGGCTGATCAGATAGCTGAGGCGCTGCCGGCTGCCACCGTGTTGCGGACCGAGGAAGGGGTGGACCTCTACGACCAGCTTGAGGCCGCGCTCGCGACCCAGGACGGTGACGGCACAGCGCGGGCCCTCGGTGTCGCCGGCGGTGACGGGACGGTGGCGGCTGCCGCGGCGGTTGCGGGTCGGCACAGCTTGCCGCTGGTCGTGGTGCCGACCGGCACCCTCAACCACTTCGCCCGCGATGTCGGGGTGTACGACCTGCAGGAGGCCGTCGACGCCACCCAGACCGGCGAGGCGGTCGCGGTCGACCTCGGTGTGGTGGAGATCCACGGCGCGGGGCGGGCGCCACACACGCGGTACTTCCTCAACACCGCGAGCCTCGGCGGCTACTCCGACCTGGTGCGGCTGCGGGAGAAATGGGAGGGCAAGTGGGGCAAGTGGCCGGCTTTCGCGGCCGCGCTGGTCACGTCGTTGCGCCACGCCCAGCCGCTGCGGGTGAGGCTGGACGGGAAGGAACAGAAGCTGTGGCTGCTGTTCGTCGGCAACGGGCCGTACCACCCGCGGGGCATGGTGCCGGCCTGGCGGCCGCAGCTGGACTCCGGGTTACTCGACATCCGCTACCTACGCGCAGATCGGCGGTTCTCCCGGGCCCGCGCGATCATCGCGCTCGCGCTGGGTGCCATGCATCAC
>JBOHHF010000047.1:0-1327 GCA_050700495.1 Pseudonocardiaceae bacterium | reverse complement strand
AAACTGGAGGAATCGCCCCGTTCTGGTAGTTGGCCTCGTGTATTCGGTGTTTTTCCTGGGTGAGGTGGTAGTCCCAGTAGTCGTCGAAGTCTCCATTGCTGAGCAGGGCCCGGAGCTTGAGGACGGCTTCGGCGCCGGGTAGTGCCCAGCGGGCGCCGGTGAGGTCCATGCGATCTTTGATTAGGTGTCGGCAGGCGCCTTCGATGACGCCGGTGGCGATGGGCCAGCCCTGAGTCAGGGCGGTGGGGTAGTCCAGGTAGGGCTTGGTGTTGGTCAGGTAGCGTGCGCAGGCGTCAGCTGCGGTGCGCTGGCTGGGGTGCAGGTCGGCGGTGGCGCGGCGCAGGGTGGTGATGACCTGGTCGCTGTGTCCTTCCAGGATGCGCAGGCCCTGGGTGCGGACCCAGTTCTCGGCTGCGGGGTCGGCTTCGGCGAACACGCACCAGGCGGCCTTCCAGATGTACTCGAGCACGTGCACGAAGTCGATCACGATGGTGACCTCGACGTGGTGGGCGTGGGCCTGGGCGTGGGTGCGCTCGATCTGGTGGGCGTTGCCGTCGACCAGCACGACCCAGCGGCGGCGGTGGTCGGGGTCGCGGCGGGTGGCCTCGTCGAAGACCTGGCCGATGACCTCGCCGGCATCGGCGGTGATACTGGCGGTCAGCCATTTGCCGTGGGCGCTCGGGCGGGTGGGGCCGGGGCGGTGCCGGCCGGGCGGGGTCAGGATGTCCTCGGGGGTGCGGGGTGCTGGGGTGGCGTCGTAGACGCTGCCGACCTCGGCCATCCGTTTGCGCTGGCGTTTTTCTCCCCTCGACAGCCGGGTGGCCAGCTTCGGGGTGGCCCGGGCCGCGGCGTGGGCGGTCGCCGGGCGCAGTGCCTGCGGGCGCATGACCACGCCCTTGCCGTCGTAGGAGAGCACCAGCACGTCCCCGGCCAGGCTCAGATGCCGGGGGCGCTGGGCGTAGAATTGATCGAAGTCGACCGCGGCACGCCCGGTGAGCTCTTCGACCTGCCGGTTACCCAGCCGCTGCCCGCTGACCCGGGCGATCGTCTCGGTGGCCTCGGCGAAGGAACCCCGGGCACTGTCGCGGGCGGCCAGGCGCCGCAGCCCGTGGGAGTACTTCTCGGCGGGAAGGTTCAGCACCCCGTCGGCGGGGTGCAGGCTGGCGTACCCCGGTGCACGGTAGGTGAGCCGTCGCACCGTGACCGGGCCGAACACCGTGGCCAATCCGCGGGTGCGACCGGTCTCGGCGTGAGTGCGACGGACCTCATCAGCCCCCACAACCTGCTCCAGTCGGGTTTCCCGCGCCGCACGCAGGTCCAGATGGTC
>JBOHHF010000046.1:0-15790 GCA_050700495.1 Pseudonocardiaceae bacterium | reverse complement strand
ATGTCGGTGACGTCACGTTCACGACGCGGGCAGTCGCTGCGCAGGGTGGTCGGTGGCTTCCTTCGGCCCCCGACGGACTTCCGGCGGCGACTACAAAGCCTCGTCTCTCAGGTCATGGACGGTTACTTGCCGGATCTTGGGTGCGTTCAGCTGTCCGAAAGGGTGGGCTGGTCACAAGCCCGACGATTCTGTGGGACGTGGGCTAGCCGCAGCGGTAGCCCATGCCGCGGACGGTGGTGATCTGTTCGGTGCCGATCTTGCGGCGCAGGGCGCGGACGTAGACGTCAACGATGTTGGAGCCGGGGTCGTAGTCGTAGCCCCACACGTGGGAGAGCATCTGTTCTCGGGAGAGCACCTGGCCAGGGTGGCGCAAGAATAGCTCGAGCAAGGTGAATTCGCGGGCCGTCAGGTCGATGGTGCGCTCGCCGACCTGGGCGCGGCGGGTGCGTAGGTCCAGTGACACGCCCTGGCCGCTGAGCACGGTAACTTCGGGGGTGCGGTCGGCCGGGCGCAGCCGCAGCCGGACTCTGGCCAGCAGTTCTTCGAACCGGAACGGCTTGGTCATGTAGTCATCCGCGCCACCCTCCAGCCCGGCGACGGTGTCGCGCACCGTGTCCCGGGCCGTAAGGATGATCACTGGCAGGGCGGCGCCGAGCTCGCGCAGCAGGCGCAGCACGGTGAATCCGTCCTTGCCGGGTAGCCCGAGGTCCAGGATGACCAGGTCAAAGCCCCCGGTCAGGGCGTAGTCCAGCGCGCTGTGTCCGTCACCGACCGTGGTGGTGGTGAACCCGTTGGCCCGCAGACCTTTCTCGACGAATGCCGCGATCCGGGTTTCGTCCTCGGCGATCAGGATGCGATTGCTCACCGGATCTCTCCCTTCATGCCGGTCGCGGTCTGGGCAGGGATCTCGATACCGAAGGTGGCGCCCTGCCCGGGCACCGACTGCAGCCGGACGGTGCCGCCATGCGCGTCGGCGATGGCGGTGACGATCGCCAGGCCCAGCCCGGCTCCGGCGCCGTGCGCGCGGGCGCCGCCGGTGGACCCCCGGGAGAACCGCTCGAAGATCACCTGCCGGTCTTCCGGAGATACTCCGGGACCGCTGTCGGTGATCCAGAACGTCAGCGTCCCCAGCCGCAGCGCCGATCCGATCGTGATCACGTCACCGGATATGGTGTGCTGGACGGCGTTGTGTGCCAGTTGCACCATGGCCTGGGTGATGCGTTGCGGGTCGACCCGGACGGTGCCCTCCCCGATGGCCTCCAGCTGCCAGTGCCGTTCGCCCAGCGCTCGCACTTTGGCGTCGACATCGCTGGTCAGTTCCGCGAGCTGGACCGGGGCCGGGCGCACGAAGTCGGGCCGCTCGGATTTCGCCAGCAGCAGCAGGTCGTCCACGATGCGGCTCATACGGTCCAACTCGTCCAGGCACAGCCGGATGTCCTCGGCCCGCTCGGTCGGGTCATCACCGAGCAGCTCCAGGTTGCCCCGAATGATCGTGATCGGGGTGCGCAGCTCGTGGCTGGCGTCGTCGAAGAACTCACGCTGGGTGGCGAAGGCGGCCTGTAGCCGTTCCATCATGGCGTTGAACTGATCGGCCAGCGCGGCGATGTCGTCGTTGCCGCGCACCGGGATACGCCGGGTCAGATCATCCTCCCCGATCTGGGCAGCGGCCCGGTGCAACAACCGGACCGGGGCCAGGATCTGTCCAGCCACGATCCACGAAACCCCCGCAGCCAGCACCAACCCCAACAGGCTGACCAACGTTAGAGTCCGCACCGCCGCGTCGATCTCAGTACCTTCAGGCGTGACGAGGTACCCGACCACGAAATAACCCTCAACCCTGTCACGCAGCTGGATCGGCACTCGCACCCAGCGCAGCTCTCCCTCCTGGGTGGATAGGGCACCGATCGGGTCGGCTCCGGTCGCGATCGCGACGAGCATTCCCGGTTCCCCGATCGCCCGTTTCGCGTTGTCTTGACCCTGCGCCGGGGCCAAAACCGCGGCGGTCGGGGAGATACCGGCGATCACCTCGCTCTCTCCGGTGCTCTGCCGCTCCAGGTGTACCTGCAGCAACTCCGTCGGCCCGGTGAACTGCTGCCCGGTTTCGGGATTGACACCCGCGGAGGCGAACTGCTCGAATTCGTCGGCCTCCTGGCTCAGCGCCGCAGCAATCTCCTGCTCCAATCTGTTGATCAGCACGTTTCGGGTGACCAACACCACGGAGACGAGTGCGGTGGCCAACACCAGCACTAACCAGCCCATGATCCGCAGCCGGGCCGAAGCACCCCGCCGCCGCGGCCGCCGCGGCCGTTGCCCGGACCCCGAGCCGATCGGGCCCCCGTCGGAGGCCGATCGGCCGGGCGCAACTGCGACCGCGGCCGGGTCAGTCGTCACGGCCGCCGAGTCCGTCCCGTCCATCGTCATCGTCGTCATCATCACTCACGGGTGGGGAGGCAGCACGACCTCTGGGAGCACCTCCACCACTGTTGCCCGCCATCCCAAGAGAAACATGAGCGAGAGATGAAAGACTCTTCATGTGCAGTGCCGGGTGGGCGGTCGCTGCCGCGAGCGCCAAGCACTGCTGTCAGGTGCCGTGGCAGCGGGCGTCGTCATCGAACGGGTCGAGCTCCGCGGTTATCGCGAGAATTGAATTTTGAACGGGTTGCTCGACGAGTTACCAGCGAATAATGACCAGAGACCCGATTCAGCGGGATGTCCCGCGCTAGCGGTGTACTCACGAGCGCGGCCCGCTGACGTGGGTGGCGTCGCGGACCGTGCCGACGTACTCCTCAACGAGGTCCTCCAACGCGACGACCCCCTCGGTAGCACCGGCAGGACCCACGACCCGGCCGAGGTGGCTGCGTGAGCGGCGCAGCAGCGCCACTGCCTCGTCAAGCTTGGCGGTGGACTGCACGTCGGGCAGCGGGCGCACGCTGCCCGGTGTCACCGGAGTGTCCGGCGGCCGGCCGAACAGCTCCAGCACATCCTTGACGTGCAGGTAGCCCACCAGCTGCTCGTCGGTGCCCAGCTGCCCATCACGCAGTGGGAATCGGGAAAATCCGGTCTGGGCCACGGCGAGTTCGATGTCGCCCAGGGTGGGTTCGGCGGGAACCGTCGTCAGCCCGGAGATCGGGATCGCCACGTCGGCGACGGTGCGTTCCATCGTGGACAGCGTCTGAGTCAGCCTGCGCTGCTCTTGGCTGTCCAGCAATCCCTCACGGCTGGAATCGGCGATCAGATTGGCCAGCTCGTCAGGGCTGTAGGCACTCTCGAGTTCGTCGCGGGGCTGCACGCCGAACGCGCGCAACACGTGGTTGGCGATCCAGTTCAGTATCGCGATCACCGGGCGCACCAAACGCATCCAGGCGACCAACGGTGGCACCATCCATAGCGCGGTGCGCTCCGGCCCTGCAATGGCGATGTTCTTGGGCACCATCTCGCCAAGCAGGATGTGTGCCACTGTGACGATACCCAGCGCGATGACGAAGGAGACGGTGTGCAGCACCGCGTCGGGCACTCCGAGCGGGCCGGCCAGCCACTCCAGCTGATGGGCGACGACGGGTTCGCCGAGCGAGCCCAGACCCAGCGAGCAGATGGTGATCCCGAGCTGCGCCGCGGCCAGCATCAGCGACAGGTTCTCTCCAGCCCGGATCACCGTGCGGGCTCGGTGCACGCTGCGCTTGGCCATCGACTCCAACCGGTCTCGCCGCGCGCTGATCAAGGCGAATTCGGCACCGACAAAGAAGGCGTTGGCGGCGAGCAGCAACAGTGCGACGAGCGCCGCAGCGGTAATCACTGGGCCACCTGCTCAGCTCGTGTGATCTGGGTGAGCCGCAGATCCGCGATGCGACGACGGTCCATCCGCGTCACGGTCAGCCGCCAACCGTCGAGCTCGATCTCGTTGCCGACTTCCGGGATGCGGCCCAGCCGCTCCAGCACGAGCCCGGCCACCGTCTCGTAGTCACCCTCGGGCATCACGAATCCGGTGGCGTCAGCCAGCTCGTCGGCCCGCAGCAGCCCGGAGATGATCCAGTTCTGCTCACCCAGCGCCCGGATCTGGGAGACCTCCATGCGATCGTGCTCGTCACGGACGTCCCCGACGATCTCCTCCACCAGGTCTTCGAGGGTGACGATCCCCGCGGTTCCGCCGTACTCGTCGACCACGATCGCGACCTGCAGGCCCTGACCGCGCAGCCGGTCGAGCAGCGCATCGCCGTCCAGCGAGCTCGGCACGGTGGGGACGGAGCTGGCCAGCGTGCCGACCAGGGTCACGGCGCGCTGATCAGCCGGCACCGCGAAGGCCTGCTTGACATGCACCACACCACGCACATCGTCAAGGTCGCTGCCGTAGACCGGAAAGCGGGAGAATCCGGTCCGCCGTGCAGCGTCCACCAGGGCAAGTACGGTCGCGTCCTCCCGCAGCGCTTGCACCCGCACCCGGGGGGTCATCAGCTCTTCCGCTGTGCGTTCACCGAACCGCAGCGAGCGATCCAGCAGGGTTGCGGTTCCTTGATCGAGAGTGCCCTGCTGGGCGCTACTGCGGACCAGAGAACCGAGTTCCTGAGGGGAGCGAGCCGAGCGCAAATCCTCGGCCGGTTCGATCCCCAGGCGCCGTACGATCCAGTTCGCCGAGCCGTTCAGCACTGAGATCAACCAGCGGAATGCGGCGGAGAAGGCGTTCAGCGGGCCGGCGACCCGGCGTGCGGTGGGTAGCGGCCGGGCGATGGCCAGGTTCTTGGGCACGAGCTCGCCGAATACCATCGACAGCCCCGTGGCCAGCGTCAACGCGATTCCCAAGGACAGCCCGTCCGCGACGCCCGAGGGCACTCGGGCGCTCTCGATCCAGGGCTGGATCAGCTCCGCGATGGTCGGCTCGGCGATGTATCCGGTGAGCAGGGTGGTGATCGTGATACCGACCTGCGCCCCGGACAGCTGAAACGACAACGTGCTGTGCGCCTGCTTGACGCGGTGGGCACGGCGGTCCCCGACCTGCCGTACGTTCGCGTCGACGGTGCTGCGCTCCAGTGCGGTGAGGGCGAACTCACCAGCGACGCAGATGAAGGTGCCTGCGGTCAGGGCGACCACTCCGAGCAGGCCCAGGATGCTGAGCACGACGTCCATCTACGCCGTCCCGGCAGGCGGCAGATCCGGGGAGCCGGGCGCAGAGCCCGGCCCGGTACTACAGCCAGGGGTCGATGCGGCAGGCACCGAGTTCGTCACTCCTCGCGTGGGTTCTGCCCGATATTACGGGTGCTTGGTGGACTGTCGAGTGCAGCCACAGCCAAGGGACCTCCATTCGGACTAACGTATCTGTTCGTGCGGATCGGAATCCTGGGTGGAGCTGGACTCTCCGCCGACGCGCCGTCGGACGGAGCCGTCCAGCGGCTGGGAACCGAGCTGGCACGGCGTTGCTGGGGCATGGTGCTCGGGGTACCCGGATCGTTCACATTTGACGCTATCGGGTCCGGGGTGGACGTGGTGGAGGTGCTGCCGCGGGGCGCCGAGCCGGGCACCGGGGCCACTGACCGGCGGGCAGTGGAAGGGCCGGGCGCACGGCTGGAAGCAGTGCGGCTGCTGTCCGACGCCGTGGTGGTACTGCCTGGCGGGATCGATGTGCTCGCCGACCTGCTTGCCCTGCTCAGCGAGCAAGCCCTGGGGCTCAGTGACAAACCGTGCGGTGTGCTCGACCCGACCGGGTTGCTCGACCCGCTGGCCGAGCAGCTCGACGCGTTGGACCGTGCCGGTCTGCCGGTCGCACCGCTGATCCGGGCCGATGATCCTGCCGCGCTGCTGGACCGGCTCGCCGCGTGGCGTCCCAACGGGGGCGGCGACCTGCGTGACGAGGTCGCCTGGTTGCGGGTCAGCGATTCCAGCCTGACCCTGCTGCCCAGCCCCTCCGGACTGTGCCTACCCGGTGGTCCGCGCGAGCCGGGGGAGCGGGGAGCAGTGGCGCTGTGCCGGCTACTTGCGCAACGCTGGTCGGTGCGGTTGGGCGCCGACCGGCTACATCCGGCGGCTGCGTTGGTTGTGCCGGAACCGGATGGCGCGTGGCGGCGGGTGAGTTGCTACCGGGCCGACGGCCTACAACCGGTGGTGCCGGGTGCAGTGTCGCATCCGCTAGGGGAGACCACGGCCTGCGACCCAGCGGCCGCTGCGCTGCAGGAACTGCTCCGCCAGGGACGGGTATTGTAGGTTGTTGTAGCCGCTGGCGGTCCTTGGTCTCGGACGTCACCAGCCGGCCGGCAGTGGGCGGCCCTCGGCGAACCCAGCGGCGGACTGCACCCCGATCATCGCCCGCTCGGACAACTCCGGCAGCGTCCGGGCGCCGGCGTAGGTGCAGGCGCTGCGCACCCCCGCACAGATGTGGTCAATGAGGTCCTCCACCCCTGGACGGCTCGGGTCGAGGTACATCCGGGCGGTCGAGATGCCCTCCTCGAACAGCGCTTTGCGGGCACGGTCAAAGGTGTCGTCATGGGCGGTGCGGGCGGCGACGGCGCGTTTGGAGGCCATCCCGTAAGACTCCTTGTAGGGACGGCCGGTCTCGTCGCGCTGGAGGTCACCCGGCGACTCGTAGGTGCCCGCGAACCACGAGCCGATCATCACGTTCGCCGCTCCAGCAGCCAGTGCGAGTGCGACGTCTCGTGGGTGCCGCGTGCCACCGTCGGCCCAGACATGGCCACCGGCAGCGCGAGCCGCCGCGGCGCATTCAGCCACCGCGGAGAACTGCGGCCGGCCGACTCCAGTCAGCATCCGGGTGGTGCACATGGCGCCCGGCCCCACCCCGACCTTGACGATGTCGGCGCCGGCGTCGAGTAAGTCGCAGGTGCCCTGCGCGGAGACCACATTCCCAGCCACCACCGGTACCTCCGGCTTGCGTGAGCGGACCATGCGCAGCGCGTCGAGCATCTTGGCCTGGTGGCCGTGTGCGGTGTCGACGACCAGCACGTCGGCCCCCGCCGCCAACAGTGCCTCGGTCTTGGCCGCGACGTCGCCGGTCACCCCGAGCGCCGCAGCCACCCGCAGCCGGCGGTCGGTGTCGCACGCGGGGGAGTACAGCTCGGCTCGCAATGCTCCGGTAGGTGTCAACACCCCTACCAGGCGGCCATCGGCATCCACTGCGAGCGCCAGCTCCTGGCGGCGGTGGTGCAGTTGCTCGAAGATCTTGCGCGGTTCGGTGTCGGCGGATACCACCATCAGGTCGGTCTGCGCGACGTCGGCCAACCGGGCGAAGCGATCCACTCCGATGAGCTCGGCGTCGGTGACCAGCCCCACCGGACGGCTCGCGCCATCGAGCACCACCACGGCGCGGTGTGCGCGCTTCGGCAGCAGGTTGACCGCGTCGGCGACGGCGTCGTGCGGGCTCAGCGTGAGCGCTGTGTCCAGCACCAGGTGCCGCGACTTCACCCACGCCACCGTCCCGGCGACCACCGCCGGGTCCACGTCCTGGGGCAGCACCACCAGCCCGCCACGGCGGGCGACCGTCTCAGCCATCCGGCGCCCTGCTACCGCGGTCATGTTCGCCACCACAAGCGGGATCGTGGTTCCCGACCCGTCCACAGTCGAAAGGTCGGCGTCAAATCGGGACGCCAGATCCGAGCGCAACGGCATCAGGTAGACATCGTCATACGTGAGCTCATACCCGGGTCCACACCCATCAATAAACCGCACGCCACCGACGCTACCCGCCGGTCCGACCCCATCCGGACCGCATTCAGCGGGCTCAGCGGGGTTACTGGGTACCGGATAGCCCCGCCCAGCCCGCTGAATGCGGTAGGGGGGTTTGGGATGGTGCAGGGCGCAGCGTGCTGGTCACCGCGCTGGGCCCCGGCCCGGTCGGCCGGCTGGCTGCGGGGGAGGTGGGTCGCGTCGGGGTGCAGATAGTGGACACCTGGGCAGCCGGTGCGGATCTCAGCGTCTCGGCGATCACGGTGCTGGCAGGAACCGGAGAACGGTCGGTGGTGTCGCGCAACGCCCACGACCTCACCGCTGTGGTGCCCGCCGATCTGGCCGACCTGGTCGCAGACGCCGACGTCATGTTGATCGACGGACACCATCCCGACCTGGCGTTGACCGCCGCGCAGGCCGCCCGGGCTATCGGGGTCCCGGTAGTGCTAGACTGCGGCAGCGCCAAGCCGGTATACGCCGGGCTCGTACCACTCGCCGACGCCGCAGTGTGCTCGGCCGGGTTCACGGCGAGCGGGTGCGGGGGCTTCGACGCGGTGTCGGCGGCGCTGCTGGCTGACGGCGCCCGCCTGGTGGCGATGACGGCCGGCGCCGCGCCGGTGCGCTGGCGGACCAGGGAGGCCACCGGCACCGTCGACGTTCCCTCGGTCACCGTCCGCGACACCCTGGGTGCCGGAGATGTGCTGCACGTCGGTCCGCGAAGTTGGCTGGACGATCAACGGCTGGCCGCTTTGGTGGCCGGAATGGGCTGGCCCGTTTCGGGCTAACCAGCCGCGTCGCGGCGCAGCCGGCGAGCCAGCGGCTCCCGCCCCACCGGCTGCGCGAGGCGATCGATCGACGGGGTCGGTGGGGTCGGCGCAATCTCCGGCGAGCCTGCCGTGAGCGTGATGGGCTGCCCGTGGTGCCTCAACTCCAGCTCCGCGCCGTCCAGCAGCCAGTACTCAGCTTGCCCAGCGGTGATCTGAACCTGCAGCCGCCGCCCCCGCCAACGCAGCCGGAAAGTGATCCTGGTCAACGCCTCGGGCAGCCGGGGCGCGAAAGCGAGGCCACCGTCTTCGAGGTGACGAAGCCCGCCGAATCCGGCCACCACCGCCGACCAGGCACCGGCCAGCGCCGCGAGGTGCAGACCCTGGCCGGTGTTGTGCGCCAGGTCAGCCAGATCCACCAGCGCGGTCTCGCAGAAGTAGTCATAGGCGAGGTCGAGGTGTCCGGTCTCGGCCGCCAGCACCGCCTGGGTGGCGGCCGACAGCGACGAGTCGCGAACGGTGATCCGTTCGTAGTAGGCGAAGTTACGGGCTTTCTGCTCAGCGGTGAACGCCTCTGGGCACAGCTGCATGGCCAGTACCAGATCGGCCTGCTTGACCACCTGCTTGCGGTAGAGGTCGAAGTAGGGAAAGTGCAACAGCAGCGGATACTGCTCCGGCGCCGTACCGGCAAAATCCCATACTGCGTGCTCGGTAAAGCCCTCGGCCTGCGGGTGCACGCCGAGCTTCTCGTCGTAGGGCACGACCATCCCGGCCGCCGCGTCCCGCCACGACGCGGCTTCCTCGGCGTCGACGCCGAGGGCAGCGGCCACATCCAGGTGCCGCCCGACGGCTGCGGCCGCGGCACGCAGGTTCCGCCGCGCCATCAGGTTGGTGTAGACGTTGTTGTCAGCCACCGCGCTGTACTCGTCCGGCCCGGTCACGCCGTCGATGCGGAAGTGGCCGGCCAGGTCGTGGTGGCCCAGCGAGCGCCACAGCCGCGCGGTCTGCACCAGCAGTTCCAGCGCCACGTCACGCTCGAAGTTGACATCGCCGGTCGCAGTCACATGACGGATCGCCGCATCGGCGATGTCTGCGTTGACGTGGAAGGCCGCGGTACCCGCCGGCCAGTACCCCGAGCACTCCTGGCCACGGATGGTGCGCCACGGAAACGCCGCACCGGCCAGGCCGAGCTGCCCAGCACGCTCGACGGCCAAGGGGAGGGTCTGCTGCCGCCAACGCAGCGCGTCGGCAGCCGCGTCCGGCACGGTGTGGCTGAGCACCGGCAGCACGAAGGTGTCGGTGTCCCAGAAGGTATGGCCGTCATACCCTGGCCCGGTCAGTCCCTTGGCTGCGATCCCTCGCCGCTCAGCGCGCGCCCCAGCCTGCAGGACGTGGAACAACGCGAATCGCACCGCCTGCTGGAGCTGCGTGTTGCCGTCGATCTCCACGTCGGCCGAGGCCCAGAAATCGTCGAGATAGCGGCGCTGTTCGCTGGCCAGCCCGTCCCACCCGGTGTAGCGGGCCGCCGCCAGCGCCGCCCTGACCTGATCGTTGAGTGCCGGAATCGATCGCGTCGAGGACCAACCGTAGGACAGGTACTTCACGACGCTGAGCCGCTCACCGCGTTGCAGCCGGCAGATCACCGTGGTCCGGGCGACGTGCTCGGTCGCCGTCGACTGAACCTCGGTGTGCACAGGACCGACCACGTCGTGATCCATCGTCGCGGCCATCCGCAGTCCGGACTGGCGGGTGCTGTGCAACAGGGTGCCAGCGGTGCCGTCGGCCCAGTGCAGCGCGGCGACCAACGGCTCGGAGAGCACCGCGGCCACTCGCGGGTCGTTGGTGGCCGCGGGCAGCTGTTCGTTGGCGAACAGCTCGGACTGCAAGACGAGCAGCACCGGCCGGTCGACTGGCTCGACCTCGTAGTTGATCGCAGCCACAGCTCGTTGGGCCAACGACACCAGCCGCTGCGAGTGCACCCGCACCGCCGTACCGGCGGGGGAGACCCACTCCGTTCGGCGAGTGAGCGTGCCGGCCCGCAAGTCGAGCATCCGCTCGTGGGAGCGCAGCTCACCATAGCGCACGTCCAACGGCTCGTCGTCGACCAGCAGCCGGATCAGCTTGCCATTGGTCACATTGATGATCGTCTGCCCGGACTCGGGGTAGCCGTAGCCGCCCTCGGCGTAGGGCAGCGGCCGCAGCTCGTAGAACGAGTTGAGGTAACTACCGGGCAGCGCGTGCGGATCGCCCTCATCCAGGTTGCCGCGCAGCCCAATGTGCCCGTTGGCCAGCGCAAAGACCGACTCTGTCTGACCCAGCGCAGCAAGGTCCAACACGCATTCCCGCACCGACCACGGCTCGACGTTGAACCGCCGCTGTTCGATCATGGCAGGCTTCGCTCGGCCTGGCCGGCTGCGACGCCGATCGGCGCGGGGGTTGGTGCAGCCGGATCGGGACTCACGTCAACGACGATAGCGTGGCTTGGTGCAGTGCCCGGGCGATCAGGCAGGTTTGATGTTGGCATTGAGATGGAAGGTGTTGTCCGGGTCGTACCTGGCCTTGATCCGGGCCAACCGCTCGTACTTGCTCTGGCCGTAGGACGCCCGCACCCGGTCCTCGTCGTTGTCGGTCATGGAATTCACGTAACCACCTGAGTCTTGGGCGAAGGTCCGCAGCGCGTTCCACACCGACCTGACCCAGCCCCGTTCGGCGGTCAGCAGCTCCGGAGTCGGGCCTATTCCAGCGATGTTGATGACGTAGCGGGGCGCCCGCCCACCGCCGAAGGCGGTCTCGTCATCGCCAACCGCCGAGTACGCTCCGTCCAGCCGGAACACGAGACAGAAGCTCATCGGCGAGCTCTTGGCAGGCATTCGCTCAACAATCACCGCGATCGCGTCGTCGGTCAGTTCGTCGAGGTAGATCACCTCTTGATAGCCCAGCAGCCCCCACGGAGCGGTTTCGTCGAGCGTCCGCTGTAACGCGACGTACGGGATCGGGGTGACGAGCTCGAACAGCGGCGGCAGCGCCTGGCGAATCGGCGCGACGAGACGAGCGTGTTCCTCCGCGGAGGAGAATCCAACCACGATCAGCAAGTAGCCGGGGATGAAATGGTACTGCTGGGGTACGAACGGCGCCGGCGGGGCGTTGAGCCCGATCGCGATCTGGGCGCCCGCGTCGGCGGGGAGGGTCGGCAAGATGTCGCGCGCCAGGCGCAGCACCTGCTCGCCGTCGTCCATCCCCCAGAAGAACAGGCCCAAGTGCACCTCTGGCCCGATCGGCTGCAGCTGAAACTCGAACGTCGTGACGACGCCGAAGTTGCCACCTCCACCGCGGACCGCCCAGAACAGGTCGGCGTGCTCGTCGGCCGACGCATGCACGTAGCGGCCATCGGCGAGCACGACGTCGACCGAGACCAGGTTGTCGATGCTCAACCCGGCCTTGTGGGTCAGCCATCCGATGCCGCCACCAAGCGTCAGACCGCCGACTCCGGTGTGGCTGATCACCCCGGCGGGTACCGCCAAGCCATGCGTCTGGGTTGCCGCGTCCAGCTCCGCCACGGTGGCACCGCCTCCCACCTTGGCCAAGCCAGCGCCTGCACAGATCGAGACGCGGCGCATCGCGCTGAGGTCGATCATCAGTCCGCCGTCACACACGCCGGTGCCGGAGTATGCATGGCCACCGCCGCGCACCGAGATCTCCAACATCTGCTCTTGGGCGAAGGTGAGCGCCGCTGCGATGTCGGCCGGCGACTCGCATCGGGCAATCGCAGCCGGGCGACGGTCGATGTCGTTGTTCCACTGTATGCGTGCGGTGTCGTAGTCTGCGTCGTCTGGCGTGACCACCTTGCCGGCCAACACCGTGCGGAGCGCCTCCAGGTGGTGAGTCGAGATTTGCATCATGGAACCGCTCCCAGGCATCGGATGAGCACCCGGCGTGACGCCTGGTGCGACGTAAACACAGCGTTAGCGTGCCGGAATCCTCAGCAATCGCATATTGACGCACCTCATGCTATTACTCACTGAATATTATTACTCGCTGAACCAATGATTGGGGGGAGGGGCAGCCGCTTCCGGCCGCCCCTCCCTTGCTAACGGCACCGCACGCGATCATCCAGCGGCACCGCTGCGGCCTGTTAGCTGTAGCAGGCGCCACCAGCACCGCCATCGGCGCTGCCACCGGCGCCGCCGACACCGCTACCGGCGCTGTTGGTCTGGTCTCCGAACAGGTTGATGTTCAAGAGGTTGAGGCCGAGACCACCCCGGCCGACGCCGCCTTCGCCGCCCACGCCGCCGTTGCCGCCACGGCCGCCGCAGCCACCAGCGCTGAACAGGGACAGGACGGTACGGGCCGGCAGCAACTCGACCTGCTGCTCGTTGATCTCAGTAAAGCTCAGTGCGTCAGGCATCAAATCCTCCTAGGGAATGTAGTACCGGTGACACCCGGGACAAAACACCTCATCGGTGGCATACCGATTCAGCAATACATACCCTGCCCAGCAGCTCCGTGACGGGCAATCAGTAGTCGCACGTAAGTCTTCCAGGTCGACTACGTAGCCGCGAAGTACTTTCGAATACTTAGCCAGCGACGACATAGACGTAGGTAGCTGACACCGAGTACCTACTTACATCGTACGTCCGGCCTGGTTTGCAAAGCGGGTTCAGCGAAAACGGCCGTTTATCGGCTGTTGGGCAGGGCGCCGACCTTACCGAGCAGGTCGAGTACTTGTGGTGCTTTGGCGAAGGCGTGGGCGAAATCGGCGGGGGTGGCGATCTGATGCGCGTTCGTCACGATGTAGGAGCGCAGAGCGGTATCGAATCTGTCGGCGCCGATCTGACGCCGGGCATGCAGGAGAACGGCAGCACCCTGATTGTATACGCCCTCGGTGTAGCGGTCGAAACCGCCGTTGTCCGCCCAGTAGGTCATCGGTCGTCCCATCAGGCCGACGACGCGCCGGGAAATATCGCTGTACTGATAGTCGTCACCATCGCCGCCGACGATGCTCTCACCGAAGGTGGCCAGCGACTCGTCGAGCCAGGGATCTTCAGCTTGATTATTGCCGACCAGGGAGTAAAACCACTGGTGCGAGACCTCTTGCGCGACCAAGGCCCGCAGCCGGCTGCCCTTGACATCACCGAACTGCAACGCAGCTGGGAACTCGGTGCCATCGCTCTGCCCAGGAGTGATCGCGATCCAGAACTCGGGATAAGGAAACGGTCCGAACACCTTGGTGAGCGAGGTGATCGCCGCATCGATCTCGTCGGCCCAGTCCTGCGGATCGGCTTTGGTACCCGTTTGTGGAGTGGCCAGGTGCAGGCGCACGCCGCCCACGTCACGGTTCAGAACGTCGTAACGGCCCACTGCGACGGCGACGTCCCGGACCGCCGGGGCGGTGAACCGATGGGTGGTCGAGCCGGGAGTGCCGGCGGTGGCGGCGGTGTCACTGGCCGCCACCGCCGGTGCCCATCACCCGGTAGTCCGTGGGAGCAGTCACCGAGAGGGCGGAGAGCATGAAGTCTTCGCTAGCAGCGGTCTCGCCGTTCATTGGCACCGCCGGATTACGGGCCCACCCCCTGCCTCGGCTCCAGGCCAGCAACGGGAATCCGGAGCCGAACCAGGCGGTCTGCGTCTCGGGGGAGAATCCGACCCGCTCATCGGCGCCCTCCCCGAGGGTCAATCGGAAGCCGAGTTCGGCCCGGACCGACTCGCCCGGGTCCAGGCATTCGGCCAGTGGCACCTCGATGAGGGTGCCCGGCGAACCGGGTGGGACGCCGGCGGGACTCACCTGGCTGGTGACCGGACGGCCGTCCACGCTGGCGTCGGTGACGGTGAGCGAGGAGCGAGGAGCGAGGAGCGAGGAGCGAGGAGCCAGCCTTCGACATGGTCGGGCTGTTCGGCCAGGCCCGGAACACCAGCTCGCACACTCACAGGTCCGGGATGAACAGGATCGACTCAAGGCCTGTCACGGAGCCGAGGTTCGGTGCCACTTCGAAGGACAGCTCGACCACCGGGCGCTGCGGCCACAGGCCTGCGTCATAGCTGGCCGAACCCGCCGACGGCACATCGCCGGCGCATGATGCGAGCAGTATCCCCACCGTCACCGCGATCGACGCCGGCACCAGCCGCCGCGGAGTTCCACGGCGTAACTCAGGGTGCCATGAGCGTGTCGATGAGGTCGTCACCGAGGTCTTGGGTGGACTCGCCATAGCTGAGGTTCGCCTCTCGATACCACTCGGGAGGAGCTTCGGGATGTGGACCGCACAAGCCGACCTTGCCCCGACCGTAAGGAGCAACCAACGCCGCGATCGTTTCATTGGTGTATCGCGCCAGCACCGTGATCCCGGCGGACTTGCGTGACGGAACCATGTAGCCGCCGTCCTGGAAGTACATCGTGCGCCTCGTGCCGCGCCAGATCACCGGGATCACGGCAGATTCCGGCGTGGTCACCGACGCCCCGCGAGACGAGTAATACTCATTGACCCGGCCTGCGAACACATTGAAGTGGCCCGGTTCGGCCAAGAAGCCACCCATGCAGATGCCCAGATAACGCCCGCCTTCGCGAATGAAATGCTTGATCGCGGGCTTGTCGCGCTTCTGCCGCCGGTAGGCGGCGTCATCATCGCCGTCAGCACCCGGCTGGGCGTAGAGCCGCACCCCGGGACGGGCCAGCGCCTCTGGCACGGACATCGTCCCGTTCGGTCCGGCCGTGATCACGTCGAAGTTCCAGCCCGCGGCCGCCACCAGCATCGCCGACACTGCGCCGGTGTCATCTCCGTCTGCCGGCCCAGTGGAGGCGTCGCTGTAGACCACCGCAATCGGGCGTGACCGGCGAGTACCGACTTCCCGGATGTCGGCGTCACGAGTCATGCGCTTCCCGTCTCACCGCCACTCAACCTACGTGCCCAGGCAGCGTACGTCCACGTGCAGTTCGACAGGCGTGAGTAGGGCAGCCAGCCTGGCCACTCGCGGCGCGGGAAATCGGACGGGGTAACCGCCGCGACAGCCCGCAAGCTCCTTGAATCCGACCGGTTGGACCCCGACGCGGACACCGTCCTGCTGATCACCGGAGACGGGCTCAAGACACTGGACGCGGTGGCCGACCACGTGCGCCCGACCGCCACCGTTACGGCGCCGCCTGTCCACCGAACCAGGTGGGCCAAGCAGGCACGTGTCCGGCCTGCTCCAGGCTCCGCAGCTGATCGACCGCCGGGGCTGGTACGGACTCGACCCAGCTGGCGCCCGAGCTGAGGATGCCCTCGCGTGGTTAATTGTCATAATGTCGCTTATCGGATAACAGCCAGTCTTGAAACCGTCCAGCCAGTAGCCCTTGGCCTGTGGGCCGTGAACTCGACCGCACCGACGTCGCC
>JBOHHF010000045.1:0-4433 GCA_050700495.1 Pseudonocardiaceae bacterium | reverse complement strand
GCGCAGCGGTGATCAGTTGCGTAACGACCTGGTGCTGCTGATCACCGACGGCGAGGAGGACGGCCTGCTCGGCGCTGCTGCATTCGTCGACCAGCACCCGCTGGCCCGGCAGCGGGCGGTCGTACTCAACTGGGAGGCCCGTGGGGTCAGCGGCCCGTCGTTGATGTTCGAGACGTCGTGGAACAACGCGGCGCTGGTCGACGTGTTCGCCGACGCCGCGCCGCATCCACACGGGGATTCCTCCCTGGTCGAGTTCTACCGGCTGTTGCCCAACAACACCGATTTCACCGAGTTCGCCAGGGTCGGACTGCCCGGTATGAACTTTGCCTACATCGAGAGCGCGGCGCGCTATCACACCCCGGGCGACAACATCGTCAACCTCGACCGGGCCAGCCTGCAACACCACGGCGCGAACATGCTCGGGCTCACCCACGCACTGGGGAACATCGACCTGGCCACGTTGATCACAGACCACAATGTGACCTTCTTCCGCTTCCTCGGATCCATGATCATTTATCCCACCGCTCTGGTGTGGCCACTGGCGGTGCTCGCCGTGATCGTGCTCGCCGGATTGGTAGTACTGGCCCGGCGTAGGCAGCTGCTGAGCGTTCCTCGACTGCTGCTCGGTGTTGTCTCGGTGGTGTTGCCGCTGGCTGCCGCTGCCGTGGCAGTCCAGGGTCTGTGGTGGGTCCTGGTGCAGCTGCGACCCGACTACGCCGATAACCCGTTTCTCTACCGCCCGCAGCTCTATCAGTTGGCCGCCGCCGGGCTGGCCGCGCTAGCGGTGCTGGCCTGGTACCTACTGCTGCGCCGCCGGCTGGGCCCGGCCGCGCTGGCCTGCGGCTCGCTGGTCTGGCTGGCGCTGCTCGGCGTACTCAGCGCCTGGGCCGCACCCGAGACGTCGCACCTGGTCGCGTTGCCCGCGCTGTTCCTGGCGGGTGGCGGGCTGGTCGCCCTGCTGGCACCACGACGTTCGGTGTGGCCGGTGCTGGCGATCACCGCCGGCATCATCCCGTCCATCGTGCTGCTGATGCCGCTGGGTGTGAGCACCTTCGACATCGCCGGGCTCGCGGAAGGCGGGCCGACCGCGGCGCTGCTGGCCCTGTTCGGGCTCACCCTGCTGCCTCTCGTCGAGCTGCTGCTGCCATCGGTGGAACGGCCCCTTGGCACACGTCGTGCCGTACTGGTTCCGGTTGCCGGAATGGTCCTGGTGCTCGCCCTGACCGGAGCCGGCCTGGCCGTGGACCGGGTCGATGCGGCACATCCACGCCCGGCGAACCTGGCGTACGTACTCGACACGGACACCGGTCGGGCCAGCTGGGCGAGCCCGGATACCAAACCAGCCGAATGGACCCGCAGATACGTGACCGAGCATTCCGAGTCCCCCGTGGTCGGCTTCGAGGACGGTCCGGTGTGGACAGGCCCCGCCCCCACCGTGGCCGTACCCGGCCCCCAGGTGACCCTGCGGTCCCGGCAGAGTGACACCGTCGAACTGCATGTCTCCTCGCCGCGCTCCGCCCCCAAGGTGGTGCTGCGGATCGACCACCGCATCGACCATGTCACTGTCACCGCACCCGGGCTCGTCCCTGCCGCCATCACCGTGGTAGGCACCATGCAAGGTCGATGGCCCACCGAGGTGCGTTTCGGCGACCTGCCGCCCGAGGGCATCGACGTCACGCTGCGCACGCCGCACCAGGATCCCCTGCGGATCTCCGCCTACGACCAGACCCACGGGCTGGCCGACGTCCCCGGCTTCCAGCCTCGCCCACCAGACCTCGAGCCACGGGACTCGGACAGCGACGCCGTCATCGTGGCGCGGACCTACGAGTTCTGAGCGCGGTTCAGTCGCCAGCGGGTTGTCGAAGAGCAGACGGTGCGGCTCTCAGTCCCGTCCGATCACCTGCGAGACATCGAGTACCACCGGAACGTCAGACGCCTCTGCTTGCTCCGATGCGGTGATCAAGGCGTCACGGAGCAGACGGAGATCCTCCACGTCCAGGACCCGGCTCCCGACCAACACGCCCTCGGGGTTCTCGGAGTCCAGAGTAGTGAGCCTGGTTTCCGGGTCAGTCCGTACGATGATCGTCCACCCGTTCATGGTGCGGATCCGGACACCGGCGCCACCGGTCAACTCCATCGGCTCGGTAGGGAACTCGTCCTCGTCATCCACGCACCTAATCATCGCTTACCGCGCGGGTTCCCTCTCCTACCGCGGCCCGGTGAGCGCCACCCGTAGGCTGGGCCCGTGCTGGTACTGCTGCCGCCGTCGGAGACCAAAGCATCCGGAGGCGACAGACCGCCACTGCGGCTAGACACGCTGTCGCACGCGGAACTCACCCCGACCCGGCGGAAACTGGTCGACGAGCTGGTGCGGCTCGCCGGAGATACGTCCGCGGGGCGGATCGCGCTGAGACTGTCCGAGCGCCAGGACGGCGAGCTCGCACTCAATGCCGCGCTGTGGAACGCGCCGACGCTACCCGCGTTGCACCGCTACACCGGCGTGCTGTTTACGGCGCTGGACACGAGCTCGTTGCGGTCCGGCGCGGCCGCTCGGCTGGCGGTGGCCTCCGCGCTGTTCGGGCTGCTCGCTGCCGACGACCCGGTACCGGCGTACCGGCTGTCCGCCTCCTCGTCGCTTCCCGAGGCGGGCACGCTGCGCTCGGTATGGCGCCCGGTGCTGCCCTCAGTACTGGCCCGGGTCACGGATCTCGTGGTCGACCTGCGCTCGGGTGCCTATGCCGCGCTGGCGCCGCTTCAGGACGCGGTCACCGTCCGGGTGCTCTGCGCGGACAGCAACGGGCTAAGCAGAGGCGGGGGCCGTCCCATCAGTCACCACAACAAGGCACACAAGGGCCGGTTGGCTCGGTTACTCGCGACAGCGCCGCGTGAGGTGTCCGACGCAGACGGGGTGGCCCGTGTTGCCCATCGGGGCGGGCTGCGGGTGCAGCGCACCGGCGAGCACGCGCTGGATCTCATCGTTCCGGTCTGACGCGTCGGGAATTCGGTTGCCCGCCACCCACGTGTCCGGCCACGCTGTACGTCACGATGACGGCAGGTGTCTACGTGGACCTCACGTAGTCGGGCACAGCGGGAGGAGGTGGCAGGCCATGGCTGCCAGTGGTGTGCAGCTCACCCTGACCTCACACTCTCGCCACCCGGCCGGCTGATCTGCTCCGGGGGTGGCATCACCCCAAGGAGATCCTCCCGTGCCACAGCACGACCGGCTGCCCGTGCGGCGCAGCCGCTTTGATGACACCGCCACACGACATGATGAAGCTGGCGCACGGCGGCATCGACGCCAGTTCGACGATGACGACGAACCGCCGGCCCGCCAGCGCACCCCCCACTCATTGCCGCCCGACGACAACCCGATTGACGGGGACCGGTGGTCCACCTGGGATGTCGGGCAGCACGGTCCGACACCCCACCCGGATTGGCTGGTCACCCAGCTTGCCGCGGTCGACACCGAGCTCGGCGTGCTCAAGACCGGCAAGGAAGCCGACGTGCACCTGGTGGAACGCGCCGCGCCCGGCACATCACGATCCTGCCTACTCGCCGCCAAGCGCTACCGCACCGCCGAACACCGGATGTTCCACCGCGATGCCGCCTACCTCGAAGGACGGCGGGTGCGCCGCTCCCGGGAGACCAGGGCGATGGCTCGGCGCACCGCCTTCGGCCGTGACCTGCTGTCCGGGCAGTGGGCGGCCGCGGAGTTCAGCGCGCTGTGCCGGCTCTGGCACCTCGGCGCCCCGGTGCCCTACCCGGTGCAGCTGCATGGCACTGAGCTGCTGCTGGAGTACCTCGACGAGCCGGACGGGCAAGCGGCTCCCAGGCTGGCGCAACTGCGCCCCGAACCTGCGGCGCTGTGCATCCTGTGGGACCAGCTCATCGACGCGCTGCTGGTGCTCACCGGCGAGGGCTTGGCCCACGGCGACCTGTCCCCGTTTAACCTCCTGGTGCACCGCGGCCGGCTGGTCCTCATCGACCTGCCGCAGGTGGTGGACATCGTCGCCAATCCGCAGGGACCGGCGTTCCTCGCCAGGGATGTGCGGATCGTGACCGACTGGTTCACCGCTCACGGGCTACCAAGGGACGTCGCCGACGCCGGAGCGGCCTGCGTGCTGACGGGCACCGAGTCGGGCTTCAGATCGCCCCTAGCCGATCACGGCGCCTGACCAGGCCAGACACAAGGATCGCGTCGGGTGCGGGATCGTGTCGGGGACAAACGCGTCCTGGCTCTGGTGAAGGCGTTTCTCAAGGCGGGCATCCTCACCGAGGAAGTGAGGGGCCCTCGATCTTCCGGATGGCGAACCCACTAGGGTTCCTTTCCCGGAAGAGAGGACATGCGTGCCGAAGAACCGTCGGTCGTACACTCCTGAGTACAAGGATGAAGCCGCGAAATTAGTGGTCGAGTTGTCACGACCGGTCGCCTC
>JBOHHF010000044.1:0-65063 GCA_050700495.1 Pseudonocardiaceae bacterium | reverse complement strand
ACTGCGCGCCACCGGGCTGGCGGTGCAACTCACCCGCTACGACCGGCCCTACCACCTCGACAACCACGACCTCATCGTCCTGGGCCCCGGCCCCGGCGACCCGACAGACACCGACCACCCGAAGATGACCCACCTCACCTCGACGATCGAGCAGTTGCTGGCCCAGCGCACCCCATTTCTGGCCGTCTGCCTCAACCACCAACTGCTCAGCCGACGCCTCGGGCTCGACCTCGTCCGCCGCGACGCCCCCCACCAGGGCATCCAACGCCAAATCGACCTGTTCGGCTCACCGGAACAGGTCGGCTTCTACAACTCCTACGTGGCCCGCAGCCTCACCGACCAGCTCAGCTGCCCCGGCATCGGCACGGTCCAGATCAGCCGAGACACCAGCACGGGCGAGGTACACGCCCTGCACGGGCCGCACTTCAGTTCGGTGCAATTCCACCTCGAATCAGTACTCACCCAAGACGGGATGCGCATCCTCACCGCGCTACTGACACCACTGGTCGCTACCAAGGAGGTACTGAGCGCATGAAAGCCACCATCTCCTGGTGGGACCTCGACAGATCCAACCAGACCATCAACTCCCTGCGCGTCTACCTACAGGAGGAGGGCGTGCGTCCGTGGGTGGGGATCCACGGGCTGCGGCTGAAGTTCTGGATCTCCGACCGATCGACCAACCGCTGGGGCGCGGTGATGCTATGGGAGTCCACCGCCGACCTGACGGCACCGATGCCACCCAACCACGCCACCGAGCTCATCGGATACCCACCCACCCACCGGATGACGACCGACGTCGAGGCCATCGTCGAAGGTATCCACTCCGATCACTTGATCGATCTCGGCCTGGCCTTCGAGCCGGTCGGGGAGTCATCGTGAACGCACCGACCCCACCCCCAGCGGCCCCCGAGTTCTCCGCCCCGCCCACCGACCCGATGAGCCTGCTCCACGCCTGGTTCGCCAGCGCGGTCGCACAGGGTGTCCGCGAGCCGGGCGCGCTGGCGCTGGCCACCGCCAATACCCACGGCCACGCCTCCAACCGGATCGTCCAGATGCTCGCAGTCCGCCCCACAGGCCTGGTCTTCACCAGCCACGCCAGCAGCCACAAGGGCCGCGACCTGGCCGCGACGGGCTGGGCCTCAGGCGTGCTGTACTGGCGCGAGACCGGCCGACAGGTGATCGCGACCGGCCCAACCCACCCACTACCCGACACGGAATCCAACACGCTATGGGCCGCCCGACCAACCAGCACACACCCGATGTCGGTGGCCTCACACCAAAGCGCACCGCTGCACAACGAAGACGCGCTGCGCCAGCAGGCCCAGCAGCTGGGTCGCACCGGCTTGGCGCTGGCGCGCCCCGCCGCCTGGCTGGGCTACCTGCTGACACCCGAGTCAATCGAGTTCTGGCAGGCCAGCCCCGACCGGCTGCACCACAGGCTGCGCTACCAACGCACCGGCCCCAGCTGGACCACCCAGCGACTCCAACCCTGACCCGTGCCCCGGATAGTGCACATGAGACGTAAGGGGATAAATCGATGTGTGGAATCGCTGGCTGGGTCTCGTTCGATCGGGATCTGACTCGGCACCAGGCGGACCTCGACGCGATGACAGCGACCATGGCCTGCCGGGGACCGGACGCCGAAGGCAGCTGGCTTGATCGGCATGCGGTGCTGGGCCACCGCAGACTGGCGGTCATTGATATCGAAGGTGGCAGCCAGCCCATGTCGGTACGCACCGGCGACGGCATGGTGACGATCACCTACAGCGGTGAGGCCTATAACTTCGTCGAGCTCCGCAGTGAGCTGGTCCGCCGGGGCCACCGGTTCCGGACCCGCAGCGATACCGAGGTGGTGCTGCATGGCTACCTGGAGTGGGACGAAGCAGTCGCCGAACGACTCAACGGCATGTACGCCTTCGCCGTCTGGGATGCCAGGGCCGACAAACTCGTCATGATCCGTGACCGGATGGGCATCAAACCGCTCTATTTCTCCCGTACCACTGACGGGGTGCTGTTCGGCTCCGAGCCGAAGGCGATCCTGGCCAACCCGCTGGCGGACCGCGCGGTCGACCTCGACGGTCTGCGTGAGCTGCTCAGCTTCACTCAGACGCCTGGGGGCGCGGTGTGGTGTGGGATGCGCGAGGTGGCACCGGGTGGCGTGGTCACCGTCGACCGCACCGGCCTGCGTGAACGCCGCTATTGGACCCTGCAGACCCGTACCCACACCGATGACCAGCAGACCAGCATCGCCACCGTGCGCTCGTTGCTCGAGGACATCGTGCGCCGTCAACTGGTCGCCGACGTGCCGCGCTGCGTGCTGCTTTCCGGTGGGCTGGACTCCAGTGTGATCACCGCACTGGCCGCCGCCCAACTCGCCGAGCACGGCGAGCAGGTGCGCAGCTTCGCAGTGGATTTCGTCGGACAGATGGACAATTTCATCGCCGATGACCTGCGTCCCACGCCGGACATCCCCTATGCGCATGAAGTGGCCACGCACGTCGGCTCGCGGCATCAGGACATCGTGCTCGACCATTCCGCGATGGCCGATCCGGCGGTGCGCCGCGCGGTGATCACCGCGCGGGACAGTCCGCTCAGCCTCGGTGACATGGATGCCTCACTGTACTTACTGTTCAAAGCCATCCGTGAGCACTCCACGGTTGCACTGTCCGGGGAGTCCGCCGACGAGATCTTCGGCGGGTACAGCTGGTTCCACCGGCCCGAGGTACAGGCCGCGGATACCTTTCCCTGGATGGCCGTCTTTCTCACCGGCCAGCAAGCCCAAGTGTCCGACCGGCTCAACGCCGACCTCACCGCCACCCTCGACCTACCCGGCTATATTCGCGACCGCTACGCCAGCGCGGTTGCCGAGGTCGAGCCGGCCGACGGCGAGACCGACCACGAGCGGCGGATGCGGGTGATCTGCTACCTGCACCTGACCCGGTTCGTCCGAATGCTCCTGGACCGCAAAGACCGGATAAGCATGGCCGTCGGGCTAGAGGTCCGGGTCCCCTTCTGCGACCACCGACTCGTGGAGTACGTCTACAACACCCCGTGGTCACTCAAGACCTTCGACGGCCGGGAGAAAAGCCTGCTCCGCGCCGCGACCGCCGACATGCTGCCCCAGTCGGTGCTGCGTCGGGTGAAAAGTCCCTACCCGTCCACTCGAGATCCGCTCTACGCCAACGCCCTGCAGCAGCATGCCAAGGAACTACTCACGACCGACGATCCGGTGTTCGAGCTCATCGACCGCAGCTGGCTAGGTGACGTTGCGCAGCGAGACCCGGCCACGATGCGCACCGAGGTCCGCAACGGTCTCGAGCGAACACTCGATCTGAGCACCTGGCTGGACATCTACCGCCCCCAGCTCCGGCTGCTCTGACACAGCGGGCCAGCTGATCGCACCCAGGTCAGCGGGAAGCGGAAGGGATCCCCCTACGTGGGGATCCCGCCGCGCCTGATCTTCGGCACCTCGATGCCCAATGCACGCAACTGCTGGAACGGGTTCATAAACTCGCGGTTCTGCTTGATTTTGCCGTTCTCGAGCAGGAACGAGTGGATGAAATGGTTCTTGTAGTGGCCGGGAGGGTAGTCGGGATACCGGATCTGTCCCTCTCCGTCACACTCGACCCAGAACCTGTTGGGATCTTGTGTCTCGTATATCTCCACGTTCTTCCATTCCCAGTCGGGGAAGCATCGCAACGACCACTCGCCGTGCGCCCTGAGTTTCTCGTGCCCCTGCGAGACGATCGGTTCGCCGGTATCACTGGTCCACAGGCCGGCGCTACCGTCCTCGGTGAAGAGTAGATACCGTGTCAAGCGGTTTTCGCCCTTCCGGCTCATGTAATCCGCGACGACGGCACGGTTCCGGAGGCGTAGGTCGACGTCGGTACCGAGTTCCCCGGTCTGTGTATTGGCGTGAGCCATCTCGAATCCCTCCCTATTCCATGATGTGATCCTCATCTCGAGCTTAACGGTCGAGGAGCTGAGGTTCACCAGCTTTTCGAGGATCGAAGCTGTTGCCGCTGGTCCGGCCGTACTTCGACGATGCGCGCCGAGCCGGGGAGGACGCTCCACGTGTGCCGCACGGCGTAATTCGCTCGGATGTCCAGCCGGCGGGCGGTACGCTCAGAGAAGGAGATTCTTTTCGCAGTTCGATTCGAGGTAATCGGGAGGTCGGGGATGACAGTCGACATGCAGGCGACTCGGGATGTGGTCGACCTGATCACCGGTGGGTGGAGGGCGCAGGCCCTCTACACCGCGGTCAGACTCGGACTGCCGGACCATATCGAAGCCGGCCGGACCACCAGCGGCGAACTCGCTGAATCGACCGGGTCGAAGGAAGAGGGTATTCACCGCCTGATGCGACTTCTGGTGGCCATGGGCGTATTCGAGGGCAACGAGCGGACCGGTTACCGGAATACCGCGGTGAGCGCAGCACTGCTCGACGGTCCTCAGTCCCTGCGGGACATGTGCCTGCTCTACGGCGAGGAGTTCTATACCGCCTGGGGTCACGCCCACCACGCCATCAGCACGGCCAGCTCGGGTTTCGAAGTGGCCTACGGCCAGTCGTTTTACGCCTATCTCAGTCAGGACAAGGACACCGCCAAGCGATTCCAGCACGCCATGAACGCCGGAAACATGTTCTTCCACCAGGTACCGGAGATCTTCGACTTCTCCGGCGGCAAGATGGTCGTGGACGTAGGTGGAGGAGGTGGGCACCTGCTCACCGCGATCCTGGACGCCACACCGGATGCCTGGGGCACGCTCTTCGACCGCGAACACATGATGCCCGCGGCGCGTCAGCACCTGGCCGCCACGATCGGACTAGACCGCGTCGAATTGGTCGGGGGTGACATGTTCAGAGCCGTCCCGGCGGGTGGGGACGTCTACATTCTCTGCCGGGTGCTGGCGGGCTGGGACGATGATGCGGTCGTCGAGGTCTTCGAGAACTGCCGGCGGGGCATGGTGGACTCCTCGTCGCGACTGCTGATCCTCGATCGTCTTGTCGTGGACGAGGACTCCACCGTGCTGCCCGCTCTGTGGGATCTGCACCTCCTGATGACAAACGGTGGCCAGCACCGCACCCTTGACAGGTTCACAGTCATGCTGAACCGGGCCGGCCTGGACATCGAACGGGTCGCCGAGCTGCCCATGGAGACGACCGCCCTGATCGCGGCGCCACGTTCCTCACGTTAGGGTCGTTTTTCCTCGTCGATCCAGCGACGGAAGATCGCGATGCGGTCTGGGGGCCAGCTGCCGTCGCAGGGCATGCTGCCATCCATGAGCGTGGCCAGGATGTTGTCCGCATGATCCCGGACGTCCTCGTAGCGGTGCAGGTCGAAGTTCCCGAAAACAAGCATGGAGACGCGATCGGGGTTCTCCCGGAACCGGCCCTTGATGTCGGCTTCGAAGCCCAGCGTCGGCGGGGGTGGAGGCGGCGGTGTGGACGGCTCCGGCCGGGGATCCCGCTCGCGTACGAGGCCGATCTGCCCGGGTAGGTCGTTGTCCGGGGCTCCATCGCTGATCCACTGACGGATGAACCCGATACGTTCGGGCGGGACCGGTGGGCGGAATCGAGGCATCCGTGTCCGGGGAGGGCTTTCCAGTCGCCGCACGAGAGGTGAGGTGTCCGGATCGGTGTTGATACCCCCGTCGGGGTTGTGCAGCACCACCGGCCCACCGGGAATAGGGGAAGTTTCGAGGAACGCGTCGCGAGTTTTCCCGGCCCAGAAGTTGCTGTGGGGTGGGCCGATGGTAAACCCGCGAACCGCCTCGTCGAGGATCCGGACCACCTTCTGGAAATCACTGGGCAGGCTACCCGCGGGTATGTCGTGGCCCTCGGCGAGCGCCTGCATCACGACCTGAGCCTCCGCATCCTGAGCAGGTCGTCGAGGAACTCATCGCGGTCGGCCGTCTGGTCGTCAGGCTGGAGTTTCTCGCGGATGAGCCGGACGGCGGCCCGGGACGCGTCCAGGTGAGTACGCCAGCGTTGCGGCTCGTCTTCGGGCAGGTTGAGGGTGTAGGGCAGCTCGAAGGGTGGGCCGGCGTTCAGCTCACCGGGCGGGTCGTCCTTGGGGAGTTGCACGAGATTGGTGGCAATCTTGCTGAGCCGCCGCATCTCATCGGAGATCCAGATCAGCAGCAGCCCCCGGGCAGTACGGTCGCCCTGGTGGGCGCCGGGGTCGGTGATGAAGAGGTCCTGGTCCAGCCGCAGGACGTGGGACAAGCGGCCCAGCAGCATCCGGTAGCGGAGGTTGAACAGCTGCGCCCGCGCCCGCGACGCAGTGATGCGGCCCTTGCCGGCGTGCGCCTCCTGCACCATCTCCACCAGGTCCGCCATGCCGGGCGGCTGCGCCGGCGGTACGGTCGTGTTCGGGTTCTCCGCTACCGGCCAGGTAATCACCGCTCCGGCGGAGGACAGATCCCGCACGCGCTTATAGATGGCGAAGAACCGTTCGAAATGTGACTCGAAACCGGTGGGATCGACGTCGAAGCCCTCACCCTGCGCACCGATCTCGCGCACGGCCCTGACCGCTGCATCCCGCAGCTCGGTAACGCCACCACCCGGGAACGAGTCGACGATCAGTGTCTCCCCCTCGGCGAGCTCCGTGGGTCGAGGCGCCCTGGGCCGGAAGCCCCAATCCTCGTACTTGGCCTGCCGCCCGAAGGTGTCCAGCCGGAAGTCACCGTCGGCGAGCTCATTCTCGAACAGCTCCGCCAGTCGCGCGAAGATGGGACCGACGTGACAGACCTCCTGCCCGTCGTTGGTGCGGGTGGCATCGATTCGGATCTTCTTGAGCAGCTCTATGTCTTCTGCCGGCAGGCCTAGGCCCTCCAGGTTCAACGGGCTCTCCGCGATCACGTACTTGGCGAGGGAATCGAGGCTCATGCCCTGGAGTTTGAACCGGAACGGGTAGATCTCGCTGGCGTAGGGGAGTGCTCCCGGTTGAAGTTCAGCGGCCCACCCACCAGGTGCAGCAGGTTCTCAACGGTGGCCAGATGCCCCATCTCCTCGCGCGCGATCTGCGCGAGGAGTTGCTGCACCTTGCGGAGCTTGTCCTCGTTCGGACCCCCCGGGACCACGCGCACCGAGTACGCGGCGAAGAGGTAGTGGACGTGCCGCAATACGCGCTCTGCCCTCCGCAAGGTCCCAGGGCGGCAGCGTGATGATCGAGCCTGGAGTTAGGAAGCGTCCTTCCATCGGGGAACTCCTCAGATGTTGTCGGGCTAGCCCTGAGTATTCATCGCGATCTTCAATCGGGGTGTGTCTGGGCAGAGAAAAGTGCTCCTGACCTGGGAAACTGAGGGTGTCTAGGCCTGTTTCCCGCACGGATCAAGGAGCACTTTTCGGGTGGGTGAGCATACTGCATGGTCGAAGGATCTGAGTGTTGAAGTGGCCGGTGGGGACGTAATCAATCACGCCGGATCGGCTGCGCTGCGTCTGATCGCAGCGGCCTGACCGCGGGGCTGTCGCGGGCGCTGGCCCGGCCCGGTTTCGTGCCCGGTGCATGACCGGGGTCGGGTGCTGGCCGATGCCGCGGTGTTGATCGCCGTCGGTCTGCTGAGCACGGGAGAGGGCGAGACTCACCGAAGCGACGTGATCAGTCGGGCCGAAAGGGGTTATCGATGAGGTACAGCCACGTGCCGTCCGACTGCTGACGCACGATATCACCGAATTTCCCGCTCGTGTGCACAGGGTTGCCATCCGGGCCGGTCTGGTCCAGGGTCCAGTCGCCCAGTATGATCGCCGCACCGCTCGCCTCCACGATCATAATAGGGTTGACCGTGAGCGTCGGCTGCGTCGCCAGAAATTGGACATATACCGCCCTGATAGCTTCCAGGCCTCTGGCCTCCCCCTCGAACTGCACCAACACCGCTTCGGGCTCATGGCAAGCGACGATTGCCTCCAGGTCTCCGGCCCTGATGTTCTTGTTCAAGAGCGACAGCAACTCGGCAGGAGTGTTGGCATACATCGTGACGTCCCTTCAGTCGCTCGACTGGACGGAGAAGGCTGAGCGTAGCAGACGGTGACACGGGAATAAGGGCAAGCTGCCCGGCTGGATCCCGCCGTCCCGGGTGAGCGACCGGGAACCTGAGCAAGACCATCGTGAGTGTGGATGGATGCCGAATAATCGAGACCAGCGCCGGTAAATGGTTCAAAATGCCACAGAAGACTACCACCGCATATCTTCTGTTCTCTGGGAAACCTTGACGAAGCTGGTGCGGGCGCCTCCCAGACGGCCACAGAGTGAGGAGTGGAACACTCCGGGAACAGCCTAATTTCTGTCTGATCACGGCTCGGAATATCGCTGGGACAACGGTCTTTCCCACTGATATCAAGAGGGTTTCCAGAGCCGCTCGATATTATGCAAGGAAAGACCGTTGCAGTACAATCGTACTACAGGCCTGACGCTGTCGCAGATTCAGGAGCTCGTCCTCCGAGTCCGGGACTCCTTACCCGGGCCGTGGAACAAGAAGGTGAGCCGCCCGAAATCGTGCGAACTGTATCGCGCAGTGGAAATCGCGTGCATGTACCTGCGGCATAACAGCACCCAAGAGCTGCTGGGCGACCTGCACGTTCGCTCGGACGGGAGTACGACCGTCGACCTGGCGCACCTCGTGCTGCCGGCGGTGACGCTCGCGCTGACCCAGCACGGGGTGTTCACCCTCTACGTTCGGTCGACGGTGCTGGAAATGATGCGCGAGGACCACGTGCGGTTCGCCCGCGCGCAGGGGGCAAGCGAGACGTCGGTGTTGTTCCGCCACGCCCTGCCGAACTCGTTGGTGCCGTACGTGACGCTGATCGGCACGCACGTCCCGGAGCTCATCGGCGGCTCGGTGCTCATCGAGACGGTGTTCGCCTGGCCGGGGTTGGGCAGCCTCACCGTCGCCGTGGACCTGCCGCTGCTGCTGGCGATCGTCCTGGCCGGGGCCGTGCTGGTGGTCCTCGGGAACCTGGTGGCTGACCTGCTGTACCGGGTCGTCGACCCGCGGGTGCGGGAGGCGCGGGCATGACCGCCCCGGCGACGACCCCTGCCCCGCCCGCGCGCCCCCGCCGGCTCTCGCCATTTCCGCGCCTGCGCCGGCTGCCCGGTGCGGCCGCGGTATCCGTCGCGGTGATCGCCGTCCTCGCGCTGCTGTCGGTAGCGGCCCTGTTCATCACGCCACTGGACACCCGGTCGGTCTTCTTCGACCAAGCCCTGCAGCCACCGTCACCGGCTCACCTTATGGGCACCGACGCCTCGGCCGGGACCTGTTCACCCGGGTGCTGCACGCGATGCGGACCTCGTTTGGCATCAGCATCGTGGCCGCGCTGTGCGCGGCGACCCTCGGCGCGCTGGTGGGCCTGGCCGCCGGCTCGGCCGGCCGCCGGCTCGACGCGGTGGCCATGCGGCTGATCGACGTGCTGTCCTCGCAGAACCACTTCCTGTTCGGCATCCTCATCCTGGTGCTGTCCCGGCCGCTGGTCGGGCCCGCCGGCGCGATCTTCCTGTCGGTCGGCGTGACGCACTGGACGTCGGTAACCCGCATCGTCCGAGGCGAGGTGCTGTCGCTTCGCGAGCAGAAGTTCGTGGCCGCGTCGGTCAACGCCGGTGCCGGGCGGCGGCGCCTGGCCCGGCGGCATTTCCTGCCGCACGTGTTCCCGGCCACTGCGCTCGGGTTCGTGCTGCTGGTGCCGCATGCGATTTCCACGAGGCCGATTATTCCTTCCTCGGCCTCGGCATGCCGCCGGAGTCGGCGTCGCTGGGCAACCTGCTGGCCGACAGCCAGGCCTCGCTGCTGTCCGGCGGATGGTGGGCCAGCCTGTTCCCCGGTTTGGTGATCCTGCTGGCGTCGATGGCCGTCGGCACACTCGGGGAGTGGTGGCGCGACCGGCGCAACCCGCGGTGGCGATCGGAGCTGCAACTATGAAGCCCCGCGAGCCGGTCGCCGAGGAGCCGGTAGCCAAGAGCACCGCGCCCGAACCCGCCCCACCGCTGGTGGACCTCCGGGCGCTGACCGTCCGCTTCCGCACCGAGCACGGCGTGGTGCAGGCTCTCGGCGGCGTCGACCTCGCGATCCAGGCCGGCGAGGTCGTCGTGCTCGCCGGCGAGAGCGGCAGCGGCAAGACCATACTGACGCACGCGATCCTGCGGCTACTGCCGCGCAACGCCGAGGTCGGCGGGCAAGTTCTCCTCGACGGGACCGACCTGCTCGTGCTGCCCGAACGGCGGCTGCGTGCGGTCCGCGGGCGGCGGATCGCGCTGATCCCGCAGAGTGCCGGCACCGCGCTCGACCCCGTCAAACGGCTCGGTGGCCAGCTCCTCGAGTGGGCAGGCCGCCGCGAGCTCACGGCCGACGACGCCCGACCCCGACTCGACGCACGGCTGCGCGGCACCGGCCTATCCTTCGCCGCCGTTGCCCGCCGCTACGCCCATCAGCTCTCCGGCGGGATGCAGCAGCGGGTGGTCAATGCGGGATCCCTGGTGTCCACACCGGACCTCGTGATCGCCGACGAGCCGACCCACGGGCTCGACGCCGACTTCGCCGACGCCACGGCCGGGCAGCTCCTCGACGTGGTCGCCGCCGGGTCCGCGCTGCTCGTGATCACCCACGATCTGCGGCTGGCGGAGCAGCTCGGCGGCCGGCTCGCCCTGCTCTACGCCAGCCACCTCGTTGAGCCGCGGCCCACGGCGGCCTTCTTCACCCGGCCCACCCACCCCTACGGCCGGGCCCTGCTGGGAGCGCTCATCGAGCGCGGCGGGGTGCCGATCCCGGGCTTGACCCCTGAGCTCACCGCGCTGCCGCCGGGCTGCCCGTTCGCCCGCGCTGCACCGAGGCCCTCGACCTCTGCCGCGACGCCCTGCCTGCCCTGCATCCGATCGACGACGGGGAGGTCCGGTGCGTCCGGCGTGCTGACCGCTGAGCGGGTCACCAAAGTCTTCGATGGTCCCGACGGGCGGATCACCGTCCTCGACGGCGCCACTCTATCTCTGGCACCTGGTGCCCGCCTCGGACTGGTCGGTCCGAGCGGGTGCGGCAAGTCGACCCTGACAGCCGTGCTCGCGCTGCTGCTGGCCCCGGACCACGGACGTGTCGTCCTCGACGGCGTCCCGGTCACCGGCCACGAGCTCGCCGTGCCGAAGCAGGTGCGCCGGCGTGTCCAGCTGGTCTGGCAATTACCGCGCCAGGCCGCTGACCCACGCCTGACCTTGCAGTAGACGATCCTCGAACCGCTCGCGATCCACCGGGAGTTGCCCGCCACCGCAGCCGAGCGGTGGGAGCTCACCCTCGGTTGGGCGACCCGGATGGGCCTCACCCCCGATCTGCTGCGCCGCTCCCCGCACGAGGTGTCCGACGGCCAGCTTCAGCGCGCCTGCCTCGCTCGCTCCCTCATCCTGCGGCCCCGCTACCTGCTCTGCGATGAGCCCACCTCGATGCTCGACGTGTCCACCCAGGCCGCGCTGCTCGCAGCTGTCGCGGAGGAGCAGGAGCGTTCCGGCCTCGGGGTCCTGCTCATCACCCACGATCTCGCCGTGGCCCGGCACTGGTGCGACGAGATCATCGACAGCCGTGACCTCACACCGGTGCCCGCGCGATGCCGGTGAGGTCGGCCAGCAGCAGTCCGCTGCGCGGTTTCGGGGTGAAATAGGTGCTCTTGCGCGGCATCCGCCGGCCTTGCCCGTGCACCGCGAGCACGTCGGCGAACGGCACCGGGGCCAGTTGCAGCACGGCATCGACGCCCGCGCCCGCGGGATGTCCAGCGGGTAGGGCATGTACCTGCGGACCTTCCGGGTCGATGCCCAGCGCATCGGCGATGAGCAGCCGTTCGACTAGCCCATGATCAAGCCTGGGCACCGGCTCGCCCGGCTCGGGTCTGGGCAGTTCGACGAGCAGAGCGGCGCTGGATGCCCTCACCACCACAGTGCCAGCCATGACCGGTGGACCCGGATCCATGGCTTCGCGCACCGTCACGCCCTTCCGACGCCAGGCAGCGGCCAGATCCTCAGCGGTCAGCCCGGTGCCGACCAGTGCGCGATGGATCGCGCCGATGCGCAGCGCCGGTCCACCGGTCACCAAGGCGAGCAGGCTGGACTCATCGCCGGTGGCCGCGGCGGCTACCCGGTGATTGCCGTCAGCGACCAGTAGCGGACTGCGAGCCGTAGCGGCGAGCACTGCATCCTGGCCCGCTCCGGTACCCAGCAACCACAACTGGTGGGTCCGACCGCCGGAATCGGTGGTCGACACCGCCGGCCCTCCCAGTGACTCGATGCTCCGCAGCACAGCCGCGGTCAACTGGTCACCATCAACGACCGGCACGAGCATCGCCGCGCTGGTCGCGCAGCCAAGCCCGGCGAGCACCGTGGCGCGTTCGGCCACCACCTCCGGATAGACCTGCTCGCTGTGCCTTACCCGGAAAACGCCGTGCATGTCCACGGCGGCCGAATCGACCAGGCACAGTACGCCGACCGCGACCCCGTCCGGACCGTCCACCCGATAGGGGGCCACCACGTCGTCCACCTGGCGATACGCGCTGACCCGCAACCGGTCCAGGGCTTGCCGTGCCGCTGGCAGCGCCGCCACCAACGAAAGCCCTTCAGCCAATGCCTCGGGCGTGCGATGCGGATGCTGCACGGCCAACAGCGTGTCACCACGCCGGGGCCCGGCCAGCGCCGCCACCACCTCAGTGGCCTCGGCGAACTCGTCGACGTCAGGTCCGGGTACGCCGCCGTTGACCACCCAGCCGTGCCTGATCGCCCGTACCCACCGAGTCATCCAGCGCCGTCTCAGATTCCCACGATCGCGGCGACGGCCAAGCCGAGGACAAGCAGCGGGCCGGCGACCCGCAGGTGCACGAACGCCAACGCGGCAAACCACAGCGGCCACACCGGCACCGGGCGCGGCGGCTTCTCCGGTCGGGGCGCCCGGAACCACCGCCAGACCTTTCCCAGCCGGTAAAGCCCGCCAAGTGCAAGCAGCGCCGGCCACGGCAGCGCGCCGACCAGCACGCATATCACGACGAGCAGGTAGAAGCCTGCCATCATGGTCAGCGTCGCGGCTCGGGCTCGCCGCTCGCCGAGCAACACCGGTAGCGTGTGAATCCCGAGCGGCTCGTCGTACGGGATCTTGTCGGTGTGCTTGCCCATTAGCACCGACGTGCACAGCAGGGCGTACGGCAGCGACGCGAGCAGCACCTGCCAGGTCACCGACCCCACCGCCGCGTAGTACGTGCCACCGACCATCAGCGGTCCCCACACGACGAGCACGTCCGGCTCTCCCAGACCGCGCTTCTTCAACCGCAGCGGCGGTGCGGTGTAGGCCACCGACAGCACGAAACCGGCCAACGCGAACGCCACGATGGGCCAGCCTCGCACCAGCGCGAGCACGATGAGGATCGCCAGGTCCGCAGCGTTGACCAGTAACACGGACATGATCAGCGCCCGGCGGGTGACCAGCCCAGACAGGATTGGATGCGGGGCGTAGAGCGCCCGCGGGTAACCCGCAGTGTCGGAACCGGCGCTGGTGTCGTAGAGGTCGTTCATCAGGTTGTTGGCCAGGTGCGCCAGCAGGATCCCGAGGACGGCCAGGACCAGCCAGCGCCAGTCCACACCGGGCGCACGGGCGGCGAGCAACCCGGCCACCAACCCGGCGACCAGCGTCATCGGCAACACGGCCGCGCGGGAGACCACGATCCAGCGGGTCACCGCATCGATCGGGCCATCCGGCGGGTTGGTGGTGCGCAGGGCGTAGTACCAAGCGCTCACCCGGGAGCGAGGCACAGTATCGGTCACACCGTCGAGCCTGGCACAGCTCCGAGTCAGACGGTGAAGCCCTAAGTGGGGACAGGAGTTCGGGCGCCTTCGTAGCTCGGTCGCCACACCAAATAAGCTTCAGCGACGTGAAGTAAGAACGAAAGCCAAAGGCCACGCCGAAACTGTCCTGGTTCGCCCTCGCCGCTACGGTCACCCCGTCAGACGGTGAAACCCAGAGCTCGCAGTTGTTCCCGGCCGTCTTCGGTGATCTTGTCCGGGCCCCACGGTGGCATCCACACCCAGTTGATCCGCACGTCGTCGACCAGTCCCCCGCCAGGGCCACCGGTCAGCGCAGCGCGGGTCTGGTCCTCGATGACGTCGGTCAACGGGCACGCCGCAGAGGTCAACGTCATGTCCAGAGTGGCGACGTTGCCCTCATCGACGTGGATGTCATAGACCAGACCGAGGTCGACCACGTTGATGCCCAGCTCCGGGTCAACCACATCGCGCATCGCTTCCTCGACGTCGTCGACCTCTGCTAGCTCGCCATCCGCACGAGGCTCGGGAACCACAGGCATCCCGGCGGCACCACGTACCACCTCGGCATCCTCATTCAGGCTCATCGTGCCTCCGCTCGCTTGACACCGTTGTCCTCAGCTGCCGGCTCCACCCGGCCGACGGCATCCTTGAACGCCATCCAGCCCAGCAAGGCACACTTCACCCGGGCCGGGTAGCGGGATACCCCGGCGAATGCGACCGCATCCTGGAGAACGTCCTCGTCCGGCTCAACCTGGCCCCGGCTTTGCACCATCTCCATGAATGCGTCCATCGTGGACGTCGACTCGGCCACGGTCCGGCCGACCACCAGATCGGTGAGCACCGACGTCGCGGCCTGGCTGATCGAGCAGCCCATCGCCTCATAGGACACATCGGCCACCCGGTCGCCGTCCAGCGCGACCCGCAGCGTCACCTCGTCCCCGCAGGTGGGGTTGATCTGGAACGACTCGGCGTCGAAGGGCTCACGAAGGCCGCTGCGGTGCGGATTGCGATAGTGGTCCAGGATGATCTCCTGGTACATCTGCTCCAGTTTCATGCCGATACCCGGAAGAATCGGCGCACCTCGTGCACACCGGCCAGCAGCGCCTCGACCTCGGCGGGTGTGTTGTACAGCGCGAAGCTGGCCCGCACTGTCGCGGAGATACCGAAGCGGCGGTGCAGCGGCCAAGCGCAATGGTGCCCGACCCGCACCGCGATCCCCAAGTCGTCAAGTACCTGCCCGGCGTCGTGCGCGTGCACATCGTCAAGGATGAAGGACACCGCGCCACCGCGCTGCTCGGTGTCGGTGGGACCGATGATCCGCAAACCACCGAACTCTGACAGGCCGGCCAGGGTCTGCTCAGTCAGGACGCGCTCGTGCTCGGCGATCCGGTCCATGCCCACTGCCGACAAGTAGTCCACTGCTGCGCCCAGGCCAACCGCTTGGGAGGTCATCGGGACGCCGGCCTCGAAGCGCTGCGGCGGCGGGGCGTAGGTGGAACCTTCCATCTTCACCAGCTCGATCATCGACCCGCCGGTGAGGAACGGCGGCAGCGCCTCAAGCAATTCACGGCGGCCGTAGAGCACGCCGACCCCCGATGGTCCCAGCATCTTGTGCCCGGAGAACACGGCGAAGTCGACATCCAGCGCGGCGAAATCGATCGGGCTGTGCGGCACCGACTGGCAGGCGTCCAAGACGGTCAGCGCACCGACCTGGCGAGCCCGGCGGACCAGCTCCGCGACCGGTGGGGCGGTGCCCATCACGTTGGACTGGTGGGTGAAGGCCACCACTCTGGTGCGTTCCGACAGTTCCAGTGAATCCAAGTCCAGCCGACCGCCGTTGGTCACCTGGTACCAGCGCAGCGTCGCCCCGGTGCGCCGGCACAACTCCTGCCAGGGCACCAGATTGGCGTGGTGCTCCATCTCGGTGACCACGATCTCGTCGCCCGGAGCAAGCGCAAAACGCTGGGCTCCGGCGACCGCCGAGTTGCTCAGCGCGTAGGCGACCAGGTTGATCCCCTCGGTGGCGTTCTTGGTGAACACCACCTCCCCGGGTTGGACACCGACGAAAGCGGCGATCCGGGCCCGCGCGGACTCGTAGGCGTCGGTGGCCTCCTCAGCGAGCTGGTGGGCGCCGCGGTGCACCGCCGCGTTGTGCTGCTCGAGGAAGGCGCGCTCGGCGTCGAGCACCTGCCGGGGTCGCTGCGAAGTGGCCCCGGAGTCCAGGTACACCAGCGGTCGACCCTCCCGCACCGTGCGGGACAGGATCGGGAAGTCAACACGGATCTTTTCCAGCTCACTGGCCGTGAGTGGCTCAGAAGTCAGCCCAGCCACGATGGTCACCTCCTGTCACACCCTAACGGTGAAGCGCTCATAACCGCTGGACTCAAGCTCCTCCGCCAGCTCCGGTCCGCCGGATTCCACGATCCGCCCGCCCGCGAACACATGCACGTGGTCGGGCGTGATGTGTCGCAGGATCCGGGTGTAGTGGGTGATCAGCAGCACGCCGGCTTCCCCGCTGGCGCGGTACCGGTTCACGCCTTCGGACACCACCCGCAATGCATCCACGTCCAAGCCCGAGTCGGTCTCGTCCAGGATCGCGATCTTCGGCTTGAGCAGGGACAGCTGCAGGATCTCGAAACGCTTCTTCTCGCCGCCGGAGAAACCCTCATTCACATTGCGCTCGGCGAAGGACGGCTCGATATCCAGATTGGACATCGCCGCCTTGACCTCCTTGACCCAGGTGCGCAGCTTGGGTGCCTCGCCACGGATTGCGGTGGCGGCGGTACGCAGGAAGTTCGTCATCGACACGCCGGGCACCTCGACCGGATACTGCATGGCCAGGAACAGACCCGCTCGGGCGCGTTCGTCCACCGACATCGTGAGCACGTCGACGCCGTCGAGCAGCACCTGTCCCGAGGTGACCTGGTATTTGGGGTGCCCGGCGATCGAGTAGGCCAGGGTGGACTTGCCCGACCCGTTCGGGCCCATCATCGCGTGCGTCTCCCCCGCCCGGACGGTCAAATCGACACCGCCGAGGATCTCCTTGTCGGGGGTCTGCTCATCATCGGTGCGGACCGAGACGTGCAGGTCCTTGATCTCCAGAGTAGCCATCGGTGTGTTCTCAGCTCCTGCTAGCGGTTTGGTCCCAATGGACTGTTGGTCACAGTAGACGGATCGACGTAGACGTCGTCGCCGTCGATCGTCACGGCGTAGGTGTCCACCGGTTCGGAGGCCGGTGGTGAGGACGGCTCACCGGTACGAAGGTCGAAGCACGAACCGTGCAGCCAGCACTCCAGGCCCTTGCTGGTCACCTCGCCCTCAGACAGCGCGATCTCGGCATGCGAGCAGATGTCGGCCAGCGCGTACACCTGTTCCCCCTGGCGGACCAGAACCACCGGCGCAGCGTCGACCTCGAATCCGGCGGGCACGTCGTCCTTGAGATCACTCAGGCCGCAGACGCGGATAGGTTGAGGGCTCATACCCCCACCGCCTGCAACTCGGCCTCGATCGCCGCCTCGAGCCGCTCGCGTACCTGCGGAACGGTGATCTTCTGCAGAATCTCACCGAAGAAGCCCCGGACGACCAGCCGGCGGGCCTGCTCGGCCGGGATGCCCCGGGAGGTCAGGTAGAACAGCTGCTCGTCATCGAAGCGTCCAGTGGTGCTGGCGTGCCCGGCGCCGACGATTTCCCCGGTCTCGATCTCGAGGTTGGGCACTGAGTCGGCCCGCGCCCCATCGTTGAGCACCAGGTTACGGTTGACCTCGAAGGTTTCGGTGCCCTCGGCGGCAGCCTGGATGAGCACGTCCCCGATCCAGACGGTGTGTGCGTCGGGTTTGCCAGGACTGCCTTGCAGCGCGCCCTTGTAGGCGACGTTGGACCGGCAATGTGCAACGGCGTGGTCGACCAGCAACCGGTGTTCCAGGTGCTGCCCGGCGTCGGCGAAGTAGAGACCCAGCAGCTCGGCGTCGCCGCCGGGCTCGGTGAACGTCACCGTCGGGGACTGCCGGACCAGATCGCCACCGAGGCTTACGGTTATTGCGCGCAGCACCGCGTCGCGGCCCAACCGGGTGTGCTGTGCGGCGACGTGCACTGCGTCGTCGGCCCAGTCCTGCACGCTGACCAGGGTCAGCCGGGCACCGTCGGCGAGGACCAGTTCGACGTTCTCCGCGTACGCGCCACTGCCGCGGTAGTCGAGTACCACCACAGCCTCGGCGAAGGTCTCGACGCGCACCTGCAGGTGCCCGTAAGCAACCTCACCCGCGCCCGGTCCGGTCACAATGATCATTACTGGGTCCTGGACCCGGGTTTCCGCAGCCACGGTCACGACAGTGGCCTGCTCGATCGCGCTCCAGGCCTGCGCGGCCACCCGGTCGGCGGGGACACCGCCGTCGCCGAGGCGGGGGTCGGCCGGGCCCACCTCCTCGACAGTGACACCGCCGCCTGAGACTCCGCCGGATGCCTGCACGACGACCTGCGCAGTGCCGGTCGCCGCGACACCCTGGTGCAAGCCGCGCAACCGTCGCAACGGAGTGAACCGCCACTCCTCCTCGCGGCCGGTGGGCACCTCGAAGGCGTCCACATCGTAGGAGGTAAACCGCTGCCCCCGGGAGACCATCGGCACACTGCTTTGTTCAGCGTCACCGCCGTGCGAGTGCGCGACCAGACCGTGCCCGGCTGGTCGGTCAGTGGTAGCCGTCATGTCAGCCGACGGCTCCTTCCATCTGCAGCTCGATCAGACGGTTGAGCTCCAAGGCGTACTCCATGGGCAGTTCGCGGGCGATCGGCTCGATGAACCCGCGCACGATCATGGCCATTGCCGCGTCTTCGGTCAGCCCTCGGCTCATCAAGTAGAAGAGCTGGTCATCGCTGATCTTGGAGACAGTGGCCTCGTGACCCATCGACACGTCGTCCTCACGGATGTCGACATAGGGGTAGGTGTCCGACCGGCTGATCTGATCGACCAGCAGCGCGTCGCACTTGACCGTGGAGCGGGAGTGGTGGCTGCCCTCGTTGACCTGTACCAGCCCGCGGTAGGAGGTGCGACCGCCGCCGCGGGCCACCGACTTGGAGACGATCGTGCTCGAGGTGTGCGGAGCGGCGTGCACCATCTTCGCCCCGGCGTCCTGGTGCTGGCCCTCACCGGCACAAGCCACCGACAGCACCTCGCCCTTGGCGTGCTCGCCGATCAGCCATACCGACGGGTACTTCATGGTGACCTTGGAGCCGAGGTTGCCGTCGATCCACTCCATGGTCGCACCCTCGGCGGCGGTGGCCCGTTTGGTGACCAGGTTGTAGACGTTGTTCGACCAGTTCTGGATCGTGGTGTAACGGCATCGGCCGCCCTTGCGAACGATGATCTCCACCACCGCCGAGTGCAGCGAGTCGGACTTGTAGATCGGCGCCGTGCAGCCCTCCACGTAGTGCACGTAGGCACCTTCGTCGACGATGATCAGCGTCCGCTCGAACTGGCCCATGTTCTCGGTGTTGATCCGGAAGTAAGCCTGAAGTGGGATGTCGACGTGCACGCCGGGCGGCACGTAGATGAACGACCCGCCGGACCATACCGCGGTGTTCAACGCGGAGAACTTATTGTCCCCAGCGGGGATCACGCTGCAGAAGTACTCCCGGAAGATCTCCGGCTGCTCGCGCAGTGCGGTATCGGTGTCCAGGAACAGGACGCCTAGCTCCTCCAGATCCTCCCGGATCTTGTGGTAGACGACCTCGGACTCGTACTGTGCCGCCACGCCGGCTACCAACCGGGCCTTCTCCGCTTCGGGGATACCCAACCGGTCATAGGTGGCCTTGATGTCCTCGGGCAGTTCCTCCCAGGACGTAGCCTGCTTCTCGGTCGACCGGACGAAGTACTTGATGTTGTCAAAGTCGATTCCGGACAGGTCGGCACCCCAGTGCGGCATCGGCTTGCGATGGAACAGGCGCAACGCCTTGAGCCGGGTGTCCAGCATCCACTCCGGCTCATTCTTCTTGGACGAGATATCCCGCACCACGGCTTCCGACAGGCCGCGCTGGGCGGCGGCGCCGGCGATATCAGAGTCGGCCCAGCCGTAGTCGTAGCGACCCAGACTGGAAAGTGTTTCTTCCTGGGTCAGGGGTGCAGTCTGGTGGGCTCGCACATCCTGCGCTCGCACATCCTGCTCGGGGGCAGTCGTCATGCGGAGACGCCTCCATCCGGTTCTGTGGTGGGATCAGTCGTCCGGGCACTATGCAGCGCCCGAGCCTCGGGAACGTACGTCGTACATACCGTGTCTCCGCGGGCGATGGTGGCCAGCCGCTGCACGTGCGTACCGAGTAGGTCGGCGAAAGCCGCGGTCTCGGCCTCGCACAGTTGCGGGAATTCCGCAGCCACGTGTGAGACCGGGCAATGGTGTTGGCACAGTTGCGCCCCGGCACCGACATGCTCGGTTGACGCAGCGTAGCCCTCAGTGCTCAGGGCGATCGCCAGCGCTTCGGCACGCGCGACCGGGTCGGGGGCAGCGAGCACCGCGGCCCGGTGCCGATCGACCAGGTCGATGACTCGCCGCTCGGCGAACGAGCGGACCGCCTGCTCGCCGTCGCGCTCGGACAGGAAGTGCAGCGCAGCCACTGCCAGATCGTCGTAGGTGTGGCCGAACCGCGACCTGCCGGTAGCGGTGAGCAGAAACAACTTGGCCGGACGGCCCCGGCCGCGGGGACCGCGGCGCGGTGCCGAGCGGTAACTGGCCTGGCCGTCAGTGAGCAGGGCATCCAGATGGCGACGCACCGCAGCAGGGCTCAGGCCGAGCGAGTCCGCGACCTGTGCCGCGGTTACCGGCCCGTGTTCCAGCAACATCCGGGCCACCGACTCCCGGGTACGGCCATCCCCGCCAGTGGGCGCGTGCGCCACCGGCGTTCGATCCGTCCCGACGTTTTTCACAACGCCTATGTTACTTATTTCAGCGGTAGGTGCAAACACCGGCGTGCTCGCTGCACGGTGTCGCCGGCTGCACCGCTACCCTTCCCGGCGTGGTAGCCGGTGGGGTGCGCGGTGTCGGGGTATCCCAGCCGGTGCCGGTAGCGCCGGTCTGCATCCCATCGCGAGGTACCGGCCTCAATCCCACCGAGTCTCGCCAGCTCGATACCGTCCGCCGGTTCGGCACCGTAGGCGCGTTGCTCATGGGCCTGGGGTCGCTCGGTGCAGGTACGGCTCCGGTGCTGGGTAATCCAGTGGTCGGCCGCCCTGTGCTGGGCTTGTTCAACCGGATGCCCACCGCATCGTTGGCGGTCGCCTACACCGGGATCGCCATGGTGGTGCTGGCCTGGTTATGGCTGGGCGCGTTGGCGGCTCCCGGACGCGCCCGGCTGATCTCCCGGGCCCAGCTGGACCGCACGATGATGATGTGGGCGATACCGCTGCTGATCGCCCCACCGATGTTCAGCCGCGACGTCTACAGCTACCTGGCGCAGAGTGCCATGGCCAACCGTGGACTGGATCCCTACGTGCTCGGGCCGGCCGACGCACTGGGCGTAGACCATCCCCTGGTCCGGGGAATTCCCACGATCTGGCGCAACACGCCAGCGCCTTACGGGCCATTTTTCCTCACTCTGGGCCGGCCGATCGACTGGATCGCCGGTGAAGACGTCGTGCTCGGTGTGCTGTTGCACCGAACTCTTGCGGTGGCCGGCCTGGTCATGATCGTCTGGTCGCTGCCCCGCCTGGCCCGCCGGGTGGGCGTCTCCCCGGTGTTCGCAATGTGGCTCGGGGTCGCCAACCCCTTGGCGCTATTTCATCTGGTCAGCGGGGCGCACAACGAGGCGCTGATGATCGGTTTGATGCTGGTCGGGCTGGAGCTGACGATGCGACGGCCCGCAGTGGGGCCGGCCCTGCTCAGCGGCACGGTGCTCATCGCGTCGGCTGCGCAGGTGAAGATCCCCGCCGCGCTGGCCCTCGGGTTCGTCACAGTCTGGCTGGCCCGCCATCGTGGTGGTCGGCTGCGCGACCTGATCTCGGCGGCGGCGCTGGTCGGCGGAGTCGCAGTGGCCACCACCGGGGCGATCGGGCTGGGCACCGGGCTGGGCTTCGGCTGGGCTGGTGCGCTGGGCACGCCCAACGCGGTACGCAGCTGGATGTCGGCAGTGACCGATCTGGGCCTGCTGGCCGGCTGGATCGGCAGCGGACTGGGACTAGGGGACCACACCACCTCGGTGCTCGTGCTGACCCGCGCCGTCGGGCTGGTCGCGGCCGGCGGGGTCTGCCTGCTACTGCTGTGGCGCTGTTGGCGAGGACGGATGGAGCCGTTGGCCGGTCTCGGGGTGGGGCTGGGTGCCGTGGTGCTGCTGGGGCCCGTGGTGCATCCGTGGTATCTGCTATGGGCCGCGATCCCGCTGGCGGCGTCGGCCACCCACGCGGCGTTTCGCACCGCTGCCACGGCGGCCTCGGTGTTGCTCGCGGTGGTCGTGGCACCCACCGGGTCGGACTTCCTGTTCCGGGCCTGGGTGGTACCGGCTGCGATCGTAGCCGCGGCGATCACCCTGGTGATACCGCTGCTGCTGGTCCGCGGGCGCACCCCGCCACTGTCCGCGACCCTTCGGGCCGGCTCGAAGCGGTCGTCTGCACCACAAGCCGCGGCTTAAGTCGCTGACCTCGTCCGTCCGAGATCTACGGCCACGCCCTGACGCCGATGCCCGCCATCTGGATACGGGATTGACGATCACGTCATTGCGCCGTTCAGCGGCCGACCGTGAACAGACGCTGCCGGCCCGCATCAACGTCAAGATCGGCCCGCTAGCCGCCAATCGCCACGAGGCACGGGCGACATAACAGCGAACACCGATGGACGAACGGGTCGCCGACAAGGCGGGCCGCCGAGCCAAAGTCACCGTCGACCCGCAGGCTCGTGACCATGCCGTTGGCGCGCTCGCAATCTGCGGTCAAGCGCTGGAAATCCTCCAGTGAGTCGGCATACAGCGCGTCAATCCGCGCCGGATAGTCACCTGTTCGGAATCAGCTCCACCGGTCCGGTCCGGACCGCCACGACCGGCGGTACCGCGCCGTACCGCTGGGGAAGCAGCCGGCTCGCCTGGTCAGGACGCTCAGTACCTACCTCTACCGCCGTACCGTCATGGCGAGCACCAACCGTGATGATCGGCACGCCGAGGCCTCGCCAGTAATCGAAGTCGCCCTGGATTCGCTCGACAAGCGGCTGCAACTCGGCAGCCGAATACGGCGCATCCCGCACCACAACCTCGACCGGAAGGTGCAGGCCCTGCAACGCTTGGTCGAAATCGGTGGATGGCTTGCGGTAGATCACGATCTGGCCGGCAACCAGCTCGAGGCCCGCGTAGTGTGCAGGGAACCGCTCACCCAGCTGCTCAACCTGACCCGCTGACTTGCTCACATCACCTTCGTGCGACTCGGTGGTCGGCTCCGGCGAGGGCGGTGCGACCGATGATGTGCCCGTTGCGCACCCTTGCATTGCGACCACCGACACCAGAGCGCCCATCACGATGCTCCGGCGCCCAGCATCGCCGATCGAACCCACCGGCTGAGGCTAGCCGGGTCGAACCCGCACTGCTAGCCCAATCCCCGGCCGGTACACCCGGAGCCGGAGCGGCGACCTAGGCTCTGTGAACGTGAACCCGTCCGCGCCATCGGTTGCTGTGGAGGTCCGCGGCCTGGTCCGCACCTTCGGTGCCATCCGGGCTGTCGACGGGCTCGATCTGCACATGCCGCCCGCCACGGTGCTCGCCCTGCTCGGGCCCAACGGCGCCGGCAAGACCACCGCGGTCGAAGTGTGCGAGGGCTTCTTGCGCCCGGACGCTGGCGTGGTCCGCGTACTGGGGCTGGACCCCATCGCCGACGGTGCCGCGTTGCGCCCCCGAATTGGAGTAATGCCGCAAGGTGGCGGGGCCTATCCGGGCGTGCGGGCCAGCGAGATGCTGCATCTCGTTGCGGTATGTGCCGCGCAGCCGCTGGACGTCGGATGGCTGCTCGACGTACTCGGCCTCACACCCGTCGCCCGGGTGCCCTATAAGCGCCTGTCCGGCGGCCAGCAGCAGCGTCTCGCGTTGGCCTGCGCTCTGGTCGGGCGGCCAGAGGTGATCTTTCTCGACGAGCCCACCGCCGGCATGGACCCGCAGGCCCGTCGGCTGGTGTGGGACATCGTCGCAAGGTTGCGCGCGGATGGCGTCAGCGTGCTGTTCACCACACACCTGATGGAGGAGGCCGAAGCGCTGGCCGATCAGGTGGTAATCATCGATCATGGCCGGGTAGTGGCCCAAGGCAGTCCCGCGGAGTTGACTACCACGGGTGCGCAACGGCAACTGCGGTTCGCGGCCCGGCCCGGTCTGGACCTAGGTCAGCTGTGGACAGCGTTACCTGAGGGGTGCCGAGCCAGTGAGCCGCGTCCCGGCGGTTACCTGGTCGAGGGCGGGATCGATCCGCAGGTGATGGCCACCGTGACGGCATGGTGCGCTCAGCAGGGTGTGCTCGCCGAGGATCTGCAAGTGGCCAAGCGCAGCCTGGAAGACGTCTTCCTTGATCTCACCGGTCGGGAGCTGCGGTCATGACGCGATTTGTCCCCGGCACCTTTACCCCGGCGCCGGGCCCAGGACGGCTGCCACGGATGCTGTTCACCCAAGCCCGCACCGAATTCGTCCTCACTTTGCGCAACGCCGAACAGGTATTGCTCACCCTGCTCATCCCGCTGGGCCTGCTGATCGGGCTCACTGCGGTGACCACACTGCCGGTACCCGACCCGCGGGTGGACAACGTCACTCCGCGCATCCTGGCACTCGCGGTGATGTCCACCGCGTTCACCGGACAGGCCATCGCGCTGGGCTTCGACCGCCGCTACGGCGTGCTCAAACGGTTGGCCGCCACCGCACTACCGCGCTGGTCTCTGGTCGCTGGTCGGATGCTCGCGGTGCTCGGAGTGGTGACACTGCAATTGGTGGTGCTCGGCGCGGTGGCCGCCGCGCTGGGCTGGCGTCCGGAGCCAGCAGGTGCCGCGCCCGCCGCGTTGCTGGTGCTTGCCGGCACGGCAGCGTTCGGCGCGCTCGGGGTGTTGCTCGGCGGTGTGCTGCGGGCCGAGGTGGTGCTCGCGGTGGCCAACACGGTGTGGCTGCTGCTCGTCGTGGCGGGCGGCATCGTACTGTCGGTGCACGCCTTGCCCGGTCCGCTGGCGGTGCTCGCCGCCGCGCTGCCCTCCGGCGCGCTGGCCGAGGGACTGCACGCCGCCCTGGTCCACGGCGCCACCCCATGGGGCGCGCTGGGAGTGCTGCTGGTCTGGGCCGCCGGTGCCGGTCTACTAGCCGCCCGCACGCTGCGACTGTCCTAAACCCACAGCGCAGTTCCGGATCTTCATGTGGCCGCCGAGGCGCTCACCACCCGCCCGCTCAGCGACGCCCGCTGAGGTGCCGGTCGCCCAGAATCTCCACCTCCGTACATACGACTACCTCATACGTACAACTGCGCAGTACTCCATCGAGCCACGCTGAACTCTTTTCTTGTGTCCGGGCGGTGCACCGATCCGGAGGGATACCGGTCAGCACGCTCCCCGGCCGCTCGCCGGGGCTCCTGTCCGGCGAGCCATCACCACCGACCGCACTGTGCCCGCATTCGTGCCGGGCCTGACCTGGATCACCACGGTGGACGCAAAGTTTATCTACAGCCTGGCGCTGCAATAGACCGATCACCCCTTGTGGACCCGAAACCTCGAGAATCGCTGCTTCGGGTCCACAAGGGGTAATCATGGACAGCTCGCAGGTCGCTGGCCGCCAAATTGGGCATCAACGTTCACCTCGTCTCACCCGAGCGGGCCGCCGTCTACACACAGATGAGGCCGCGCGTGGACCCGGTGATACTCCAGGTCAGTGGTCGCGGCCGCCACCGGCGAACAAGTCCCAACCAGGCCACGGTCCGGGTGGGCAGCTGCACCGCCGCCACCTTGGGCATCGGCGTGGTTGACGCCGCCGGGTCGACCCCGCAATCACGCACAATCACAAGGTCCCTCCGGTAGCCACGCTGAGGTCCCGATGGTTGCCCAGCGCAGCGGCTGCCTACCATCAGGGCTGTGCCTGCCGCATCTGCGCCGAACCGCTCACTAGCCACCGTGGCCCGGGCCACGGCGATCGCCGCGGTGATTACACAGGGCGGTATCGCGGTGACCGGCTCAGTGGTGCGAGTGACCGGCTCGGGCCTGGGTTGCCCGACCTGGCCGCAGTGCTTCCCGGGCAGTCTGGTGCCGGAGCCGCATCCGGACATCGCCGCGCTCAACCAGTGGATCGAGTTTGGCAACCGCCTGCTCACCGGTCTGGTCGGATTCGTCGGGCTGGCCTGCCTGATCGTCGCGCTGCTGGTCCGCCCCCGGCGTCGACGGCTGATTCTGCTGGCCGCGACGATGCCACTGGGTGTCGCGGCGCAGGCCATTCTAGGGGGGATCACGGTCCTGACCGGGCTGGCGTGGTGGACCGTCGCGGCGCACTTTCTCGTGTCGATGGTGCTGGTGTGGCTGGCGGTGCTGCTGGTTGCTGCCTTCGCCGAGGGTGACGCTCCGGCGCGCTGGCACCTGCCTGGCCCGCTGCGCGGCTTGCTGGGCATTGCCACCGCGGTGCTGGCCGCACTGCTGATCGCCGGGACACTGGTGACCGCGGCGGGCCCGCACGCTGGCGACATCGCCGCTCCCCGGCTCACGGTGGGAGTCCCGGCGCTGGCGCAGCTACACGCCGATCTGCTCATCGGCTTCCTCGGATTGCTCGCCGGCCTGGGGTTCGCGCTACGTGCGGTGGGTGTGCCAACCCGCACCTGGCGGTGCTACACAGTTCTGGTCGGCGTGGTCCTCGCCCAAGGCGCGCTCGGTGTCGCGCAATACCTCACCGGAGTACCCGAGGTGCTGGTCTCGCTGCACGTCCTCGGTGCCGCCTCGGTGGTCGTGGCAATGGCCGCGTGCTGGACGGGCTGCCGCGCCCGCGACCAGGTGCCCCTGCCGGGTACCACCAGGGACAGCGCGCGATCGCTGACCAGCGCCGACACCTCCTAACCACCGGCCCGTCGACCGCCTGGCTGCCCCCGACCGCAGCTGCGCCGCCTCAGGCAGGGCTTCCGGCGAAGGGGAGATAGCGCCGCGGCGCACTAGCTCCGCATAGCTAGCCCGGCCTTGCCGAGGCTTCGGCCTGTCTCACGGGGGTCGTGGGCGTTGGCGACTTGACCAGCCCCCTACATCAGAAATCACAGTACGCAGAGGGTGGTCTTGGCGCTCTGTACCTGTATACGGCCCAAGACGATCAAGTTGATGATCTTGGTGTCGAAGCTAGAGCCGGCCAATTGAATGATCTTGTCCCGATCAGACCACCAGAGGAGCGCTGTGCCCATGCATCATTCGCGACTGAACCCAACCACGATCGCTCCCGTGCTGGCCCGGTCGCTGTCTATATTGCGGACCGAGTTGGTGGAGCTAGGCCGCGAGGCCTGGCGAATTAGTGAGCGGGAGCGGGCGGTACGCGCCGAGATCGAAACCTTGCAAAAGATCGGAGAGAACCAGTGAAAGCTAGTACGGGGTGTTTCGAGCTGCTAACCCCGGTCAGAGCGACCGACCACACCTGTGATGACCACTGCACTGACCTGCGCGACAGATTCCGGCTACGAGAAGCGAGACCTGATGACTCCGCGTAGTCCAGAGCTTGAGCATGATGCCAAACCACTTGGTCTCGCAGAAATGGCTGCCCAGTCCACACCTGTTCTCCCCGATCCGGAGGTGGGCCGGTTGCAGCAGGTGCTAGAGGACGTACGGTTCATGCTGGAAAGGGGTTACTGGCAGGCCGCGCTGGGAGCGGCCCGCGCCGCCTTGACCCGCGACGATACTAAGCGATGAGTGGACCGCACATGATCTCTGTGCACAAGAGCGTGGTTCATCCAGCAGGGCACGCTCGATGCCGGACACACGGGCGCAGAGTTGCGCGGAGGCCTACAGTGTTGGTCTGTTGATATCGTCCTTTCCGGGTTTGCACAGTTTCAGGAGCTGTGCGGCGGAGTTGCCTGCGGTGCTGGCGTCGTGCCGGGTGAACCTGGATCCCGGGCTGTCCGCGTCGCGGCTGGTGTGACGGGCTCTCGGGCAGGGCCGCCACCGGGCCCGGGTTCCGTCGCGACTCGCTGCCCGCCGAAGTCAGCGACCCGCAGTTGCGGGCGCGACTCCCCCCGCGCATCGCTGTCTCCCGGAACCGTTCCGGATGTTTGCCACTCGGGCCGGCCAGGCGCGCCTTGGCCGGCGGCTCGTAGGCTGGCGCCATGCACGCGATTCAGGTCACCGAGACCGGCGGGCCCGAAGTCCTGCGGCTGACCGAGCTGCCCGACCCGGAGCCCGGCCCCGGCCAGCTGCTCGTCGAGCTCGCCGCGGCCGGGGTCAACTACCTGGACACCTACTTTCGCAGCGGCGCCTACCCGATGGCGCTGCCGTTCATCCCCGGTTCAGAGGGCGCCGGAACCGTCACCGCCATGGGACCCGACGGCAGTGACGGTCCTGGAGGGTTCACTGTCGGTGACCGGGTGGCATGGGCGACGAGCTTCGGTAGCTACGCCGGGCTTGCCGTGGTGTCCGCCGAGCAAGCCATACCGGTGCCCCAAGGCGTGAACTTAGAGACCGCCGCAGGAAGCCTGCTACAGGGCATGACCGCGCACTACCTCACGGTAACCGTGCACCCCGTGCAGCTCGGTGACACCGTGCTGGTCCACGCCGCGGCGGGCGGGATGGGCCAGCTGCTCACCCAGTTGGCCACCGCCCGTGGCGGCCGGGTGATCGGGACGGTGTCCACCCTGGAGAAAGAGCGGTTGGCTCGGGAAGCCGGGGCGGTGGACGTGATCCGCTACACCGAGATGGACGACGTAGCTGGTGAGGTCCGCCGGCTGACCGGCGGGCAAGGCGTCGCAGCCGTCTACGACGGGGTAGGCGCGTCGACGTTCGACGCCAGCCTCGCCTCGCTGCGCCCGCGCGGGATGCTCGCGCTCTACGGCGCGGCCAGCGGGCGGGTGCCGCCGGTGGATCCCATGCGGCTGAATTCGGCCGGCTCGGTGTTCCTCACCCGCCCGATGCTGTCGCACTATGTCGCGACCCGCGACGAGCTCGCCTGGCGAGCAGGCGAGGTGTTCGACGCGATCCGGGCCGGGTCGCTGCGGATCAGCATCGGTGGCCGGTACCCGCTGGCCGAGGCCCGCCGCGCCCATCAGGACCTGCAGGGCCGCCGTACCACCGGAAAGCTCCTGCTGCTGCCCCGCTGACGGAGCTGCGCAGTTCGCCTGAGCTAAGCGAGAAGATCTGCGTGGCCGACCGTGACGGGTCACCGGGACGCACGTGCAGCTCGCCCCAGTGCCGACGGGAGAGGACCTCACGCTTTGCCACCTTGAACGAGGTCGACCCCACTAATGTCGAGACACTTGTTTGACTCGTCGGAGCACGATAAGCTACCAGAAAGCAGTTGACCCCGTTTTCCCATGAGCTGGGGAAGATTCATCTATTCTGGGGGTAAGCGTGGGGAGCATAAAGTTTCTACCCGATTGGTCGCATGAGCAAAACGGCGATATTCGTCCGGGGGGCTCGCTGTCCATCGAGTACTCTAGCGAGCGGCTCCCGCGCTGCCGCGCCAGACGCTACGGACAGGACGCTTGGAGCATTATCGCCGGTATGCGTTTTCATCCGAACGGTCAGGAGCAAAGCGGCGCGGTGACGGCCCGAGAACAAAGTGGTGCGGTGGTGGCGGCATCACTCACAGTGGAGGTGCCGATCGACGCGACGAAAATCGAACTGTGGTTTCAGAACACTGACAACACGGGTTGCGTTGCTTGGGATAGTCGGTACGGACAGAACTACTGGTTTGACGTCGTTCCGGTTTAGTCTGACCGCTCCAGCGTGCCAGCGCACTCACCCCACGGAAGAACGTTCGCGCCTTGCTGCCGATGTGCTGGTCCTGGTTCATCGCCGAGAATCCGCTTCCTCACGAAGAGTCGGACAACGCGTCCTACTGGGAGGAGGCCGAGCGGCGCCGGCGCCCGCGACGAGTGCCGGCTTCATAGCGGCGACGAATCCGCTCCGGGTCTACGCCGAGGAAGTACTGCAGCTTGAGAACCTGCATCAGCACGGTCATGCGCCACGTCCCCTGCTCGACGAGCCGCCGGGCCGATGCGGTGACAGTGGCCGGCAGCACCGCGAGCCGGCCATGTCGCCGTAGGATCCGGGACATCTCCAGGTCCTCCATGAGCGGTAACTCAGGAAAGCCGCCCACCGCCTCGAACACCTCCCGGCGGACGAACATCGCCTGGTCGCCGAAGATCCAGTGCAGCCGCCGAGCCCGCTGGTTGGAGCTGATTGCCAGATAGTCCAACCCCAGCGTGCGCTGATCGAAGCTCAGCTGCAACCCTCCTCCGACCACGTCGGGGTCGAGCATCGCGCGCCGGAGCAGGTCCAGGGCCTCGGCCGGGACCTGGCAGTCCACGTGGATGAACCAGAGGATGTCACCGGTGGTCAGTGCGGCTCCAGCGTTCATCTGGACGGCGCGGCCCGGCACGCTGCGGACGGTGTGGGCATGCCGCGCTGCGAGGTCGAAGGTCTCATCGATACTGCCGCCGTCCACCACCACCAGCTCGCCGTCCGGAAAGTCGCGGCGCAACCGTTGCAGACAGCCCTCGATGCATGCCGCCTCGTTGAGCGCGGGCACCACGATCGACACCGTCGCCGGCTTGCTCACCATGGTCGTGGTCGATCCGATCTCCTGTGCGCGTCGAATAGGTTTGCTGGAGTGGCCCACACTTTACGGGCCAACCGAGTACGACCGAGCTGACGGAGGACACGTGACAGCGGTCGCCGACGCCACTACCGAGAGCCGGGACCGGCCCGCTCCCGTTCCCGGACCGGGCCACGTCGCGATCCTCGGCGCCGGGCCGATCGGCCTGGATGCCACATTGGCCTGCCTGGACAACGGATGGCCCTGCACCGTGTACGAGTCGGCTGCCTCGGTGGCAGCGAACGTCACTGCATGGAGTCATATCCGGCTGTTCACACCCTGGTCGATGAACGTGTCGGCACGGATGCACATGCATCTCCGGGCCGCTGGTATGCAGCCGCCAGGACCCGCCGAGCACTGCCCGACCGGCGGGGAGTTCGCCGAACAGCTCCTTCGCCCGCTGGCCGGGCTGCCCGAGCTGGCGGCCACCATTCGCTGCGATACCAGGGTGCTCGCCGTCGCCCGGCAAGGGCTGCTCAAGCACGAGGAGATCGGTAGTACGCAGCGCGGTTCGCAGCCGTTCCGATTGCTCCTCGCCGGCCCGAACAACTTCGAACGGGTGGCGCACGCGGACCTGCTGCTGGACTGCACCGGCAGCTACGACCGCGCCAACCACCTCGGTGACGGCGGCATCCCAGCTCCGGGCGAGCTGCAGGTGGCCGACCGGATCATCCGCCGGATTCCCGATCTGGCCGGCGAGGCCGACGAGTGGGCGGGTCGCCGGGTGCTGTTGGTCGGTGCCGGCAAGTCAGCCCAGACCGCGGCCCGTGACCTCGCTGAGCTGGTCGTCGCGCGGCCCGGCACCCAGGTGGTGTGGGCGGTGCGGTCCACCGACCCGGACTGGGGGGAGGTTCCCGGCGACCCCCTGGCGCAGCGCCAGGAGCTGGTCGAGGTGGCCCAGCGGCTGCAGTCGGGTGCAGTGCCGGGGATCCAGGTGCGCACCGCCGTGGTGATCGACGCACTACGCAAATCGGACGACGGTGTGGTCGTCACTCTTCGGTCCAACTCCGGCGACGTCGAAGAGGTCGTCGTCGATCGCATCATCGGGTTGACCGGCTTCCTGGGTGACACCTCGCTGTACCGGCAGCTGCAGGTGCACGAGTGCTATGCCACAGCCGCACCGATGAACCTGTCAGCGGCACTGCTGGGCGCTGCGGGCAGCAGCGCCACTGGTCCGGCGGACTGCCTGGCCCAGGCGTCGCACGGGGTGGACGCGCTGCGGGTGCCAGAACCGAACTTCTTCGTGCTGGGCATGAAGTCCTACGGACGCAACAGCACCTTTCTGCTCCGCGTCGGGTACGAGCAGGTCGACGAAGTGGCCAGCGCTTACGCTCAGATTGCCCCGTGAACGGCGCAGCCTCACAGGTCGGGCCTGTGCTAATCGGTGACGGGGGCCTCAGCAACCTCGTCTCCGCTGGGCTGGGGTAGAGACCAGTCGTAATGGCGCCACACCGTTGCGATCGTGATGTCGTATGCCGCAAAGAACTCTTCTCGCCCCCGCTGCCGGGTGCGGACGTGCTCAGGCTGGTCGCGCCAGGCGGCGATAGCTTCCGGTGAGTCGAATCGCGCGACCGCTAACTCGCTGCCGTCCTCCCCCGAGAAACCCTCGATCCCGATAAAGCCGGGGATCTCGACACCAGCTTCAGCATGCGCTCGAAGGCACGTTGGTACTCCTGCTCATTGATGTCAGGTCGTGTGCGGATATGGAACAGGACAATCTCCATCCGGCCCTCCTTATAACCGTGCACCGGAGCGGTCGCTCCGGTGTTGGCTGCTCGATGATGCCTGCGGCCGCCGTAGGTGTCCAGACGTCTTAGCCGCGGTCACGGCGTCAGCTGGTCCCCCCTCCACCACGAGGGGAGGACCAGGGTTCGTGGGGATGATCCGGGGGGTGCCATTGGCCCCACGGAAGTCGATTTTGCCCAGCCGCACGTCCGGCTCCTTGAGATCCACGGTCATGGCCTCGCAGTCGGCCCCTTTGAAGGAGATCCGGCCTTTGATCCATTTAGCGCCCGCGAAGATCAGGTTGGCTCCGCCTAACCCTAGCTTGGCATCGTTGAAGGTCACGTCACCATCGAACTCCGCTCTGTCGAAGTGCACCGTTCCGCTGAACGTCGCGCCGTCGAACCGGACCAGGCCTTCTGAGAGGAGAAGCTGGCATTCTCGAAACGCAGACCAGGCCCCTGCACGGTTGCACCCCTAAAGGAGACCCCGTTCCCTAGCTTGGCACCCTTGAAGGTGACCTGACAGCGCGGCTCGAAGACTGCTTCGTCGAAGCTGGCCGCCCCTCCGCGAACGTCACGTCGTCGAACACCACCTTGCCGCCACGAAACTCTGCGTTGGTGAAGGAAACGCTGCTCTCTTGCTCCGAAAATTTCGCGCCGCGGAAGCTGACACAGCCCCCAACGTCGCCCCGTCGAAACGCGCGTTTCCCTCGAAGTGCGCCTCCTCGAAAAGGAAGCGTGCACTGGCGAAGTTGACCCCGGTGAAGTCCGCTTCCTTCAGGACAGCGCCCGTGAGGTCAAACTCACATTGCTGCCAGCTAACCTGGCGACGCCCTGGACGTAGGTGCGCCCTGATGATGCGGAGCGTGACGCGATGCGCCTCCCGCAGATCGTCCGACTGGGGTCGCGTCACGCGCAGGAAAGCGCACAAGACGTCGACGCAGGTCTGGCGCTGCTCGACCCACCCGTCCGCCAGCTGCGCCATCGCATGGATGCCGGCGAGCCGAACCGTCTGGTCGTCGTCACCCATCTGCTTAATGGCGCTCTCGAACCGGCTGGTCAGCTGGCCGACCTGGCTGAGCCGGAAAGTGCGTGCCGTGTAGGCCAGACCGCCGGCGGCGCCGAGCGCTGCGAGGGCCGCGGCGAGCCCGGTGCGCACGTCCGCCATCGCCTTGTAGCGCTCCGCTTCAGCTAGGGCCGACTCCTGCGTCAACCACGAGGGTATCGCCCAGACGACCAACACCAGCACGCTTGCCACGGCCAGGAAGCCCATGAGCCATAGGCTCATGCGCCTGAGCATCTGAGAAGGACGGACGGGCGGATGCCCACGTCGTGTCACGGCCATGCCGGGTCGTGCAGGTCGCCCAATGCCCGCTGCTGGAGTGCCCATTCGAGCGCGTTGAACTCCTTGATGAACGGCGATTTTTGGCTTCCGAGCTCCGACACCTCCGGGCCTCGGGGGAACAGCGCGTGCGCCAGCGGCACGGGCTTCCCGCCCGCCAGCAGCAGTCGCAGCTGATCCGGCCTACGACCGGCTCTCGGCCAGGCGTCGCGGGGAAGGCCCGAGCCATCTCGGTCGCCAGAGCGACAGCCGCGTCCTGGTCTCCCCGCTGCCAGACGTGGAAGAGCAGGCTCAGTGCCCGTGCGCGAAGGTCAACGTAGAACTGCAGTGTGTAGTCGTCAGGCGGGCCGCCGACGAGATGAAAGAGGTATGCGTGCAAGACAGCGCGCCCGTACCACGTGGCCGAGCGCGCCTCGTCACCACTCGCCAAGCAGCAGTCGCCCCGCAACCAGTGGAGGTTGCTCACCAGTTCCTGGTCGACCGCATCCTTGGCCTGCTGCGCGGCCGCAGCCTGTGCCTCGCTCGCGATCTCGATGCTTGCTGCTTCAACCTCGTCCGGCTGCACTAGTCCGGCGGCATGTCGCCAGAGATCGGGGACGGCATCCGTCTCGCCGCACTCTCGGCGCAAGTCGGCGCGCTCGAAGGCGACCCACGCCTCGCTCCAGTCTTCGTCTTGTGCGAACAGGTCCGCTGCTCGGCTGTAGCACTGGTCCGCCTCCGGTTGCTCGGGTGCCTGGTAACGATAAGTGTGAGCTAGGAACACGAGGAGCAGCGCCGCAACATGACGCTGGTCCTTGGTCAGCCGGCGGTCATCACGGGTCTGGAGGCCGCACAGCCGCCGCACGTCCAGTAGTGCCTCCCGCACGTCGTCCCATTTGGCGCCTTGTGACTTCACCGACCGCAACGGATACTCGCGGAGGATGCATCGCAGGTCCTGACTTAGCGCCTCCAACTTCGGCACCCGGCGCCCCTTCGGCACCCGGCGCCCCTTCGGCACCCGGCTGTCCGCGAGGTCGGTAACGAGCTGGTCACAGAAATCAAAGTGGATGTAGTTCCCCCACCACCAGAACGCGTCGAGGAACAAGCGGGTGAACTCGAGCAGGGCGTTGAGCTGGGCGTCTTCGCTGGTGGCGTGCCCCCGGTGGTAGAGCCACTCGCGCTTGTTGCGTTGCCACACTGGGTCCTCGTAGATGAACGCGTCCCCGTAGCAGTAGGCACTGCCGTCCTGGCCCGCCGCTATCAGATCGCGTATGTAGTGGTCAGCCGCGCGCGCGTGGAGGGCGTCGAGGCGCTTAGGATCGGTCCGCCACATGCGCTGGAGCAGCCCGTTGCGCACATACGAGTGCAGTCGAAAGCGAGGCGGGAGCTCCTCGTCCGGCGGGAGCTCCTCGGTGAACGTGAAACCCTCCAGCTTCTCGAACACGCGATTTTGGTCGTTGCGGGACAAGGGTGGGTCGGCGAGCAGATCCTCCAGCAGGCGCGCGTCGAACTGGCGTGGCACCGCTGCTGCCCACAGTGCCCTTTCCAGGACGTCGTCGTCTCGCACCAGTCGCTCGACGAGAGCCGCCGCCCTCTCCTCATCCGGCAGCTTGTCAAGGTCGCGGAGGAACTCGCGCGGGTCCGTACCGGGGAGGGCGTCGGAGCCCCACAGCAGCTCATCGACGGCGGCGACCGTCGCCGGATGACCCTGGCTAACGTTGTGTACCTCCTCCGCGAGAGGTTCTGAGACGGGTTTGCGAGGAGGACGAGCCAGCTTGGCTGATTCGTCGAGATACTCGCGCACCTCGCGCTTGTCGAAGTTGGTGATCGGGATGGGAACCACATGCGCAGGCAGGGGAAGGGGTGCCCCTCGGGTGTTCGCGTGAGAATCACGGTCGTCCGGGTCAGGCGCGCAAGCAACTCTCCCACCCAGGTGCCGATCTCCTGGTCAGCGACCTCGTCGACGTTGTCGATGAGCAGCGTGCGCCTCGTCGCCGCCGCATTCCAGCGGGAGACGAAGCTGTCGGCGACGACGGCCTTGGCCGAGCGCCAGGCCGTGGCGAGGTCCTGGGGATCGAGCAGGCGCTCTAACTCTTCCATGCTCTCCTCGAGGCTGGACACCCTGGCGCCCAGCACCTCCGCGTTCCGCGCGTTGGCGACATCGGCCTGGAAGCCTCCGAGGGCTTCCGGGCACGCCTGCTGGACCAGGGTCTCGAGCAGCGCGGAGAACTGCTGGAAGCTTCCCTGCACTGCCCCGAGGGAGGCCTCCCTCCCATGCTCGCCGCGGTGCCCCGGGTTGAAGTCCTCAAGGTTGACACGGACCGGGCGCGGGTCCTGCGCGTCAACTGTGAGGTTCTGTTCGAGGTGCTGAAGGATTGAGGTTTTGCCGGTTCCCAGTTCTCCGAAGATGTCGTTGGCGCTGAACTCGTAGATCTTGGCGATCAGATCGCCCGGCCGATGAACATAGCGCCTCCTCTCGTCATGGTCCGCGAGGGAACGCAGGCGGCTCCGGAGGCCGACGCCTGCGGAGCGTCCTACGACCCCTCGGCTGCGAGGCTACGACCTCAGAATGACCCAGGCAGGTTCAGTCGTCTACCTGCGCCTGGCGCGTCCGCGCCTCCGAATGGAAAAATGGGATCGTGGCCCCACCTCCTGCGAGCTCTGGCGAACGTGAAGACGAGGACCCTCATACCTGGAGTGGGCTGACCGCCGCACCGCTCGTGGAGGTCGATGACGAGACGCTCCGGCGTTTTCACACGACTCTGCTGGAGCCGGCGTTCCCGCCCGCCGAGCTGATGGCATACGAGGAGCTACGCGACGCACGGCTGGAGCCGTCAACGAGGGGCACCATCCTGTTCGACGTCGACGAGCCCGTCGCCGGCATCGTCACCGAGGACTACCTGGGGGCGCGCGTGCTCCTCGTGGCCTACCTCGTTGTGGCGGCGACGGCCCGCAGCGGCGGAATCGGGGCGCGGCTGCTCAGCGGGACAGCGCCCCGCCGAGCGCCGGCCCCTCTGGTGCTCGCCGAGATTGAGGACCCGCGGTGCTTCGCGGCGACCGACGCCGGCGACCCTGTCGCCCGGATCCGCTTCTACGACCGGGTTGGGAGCCACTTGCTGCCCCTGCCGTACGTTCAGCCGTCGTTGAGGCCGGGTTCCCCCCGCGTGGATGGGCTGCTCCTCATCGCGATCGGCGCGCCCGGACCGGACGTCGACGGGTCGCTTGTTGCGGCGTTCCTCGACGAGTACTACGGCATGTGCGAGGGGGAGCAGGTCGCGCGTACGGACCCCGCTTATCTCGCGCTGCGCACCGCCGCTCTCGGCGACGGACAGGGCCGCCTGCCCCTCCTGCCGCTCAGTGCCCTCGAGGCGGCGCGACCCCGTCCAGTGATCCGCCCAGAGCAGGCAGGGCGGGACTCCATCGTGAACAGCTGAAAGAAGCTGGCTCAGGGCGCGCTAGCCGTGATTCGCTGCTTTTCCCATACCGGAAGCTGATGGTCGTGTTTCCATCTGCGGGACGGGGTGTTCAGCCCTGCCTGATACACATTGAGGGTGTTGTCCTACCAACTCGGACGCGCTGCGCTGTTCCACACCAGGGACCAGCTACGGTTGCCATCGTTTGCCGTGCGCCGGTTCGGCGACCCGCTCGTCGAAGTTCGTGCTGCGCTATGAACACGTTGACGTCCCAAGGAGCACTCCGTGACCGAATTCGCCGAGCTGCGCGGCGACGAGTGGCGCACGCCGGTGACGGTGGTAGTGCCCACCTACAACGAAGCGGACAACTTGCCGACGCTGGTGGACGCGTTGCTCGCGTTGCCCCTGGAAGGGCTCCGAGTTCTCGTCGTTGATGACGATTCGCCGGATGGCACCGGCAAGCTGGCTGACGAGTTGGCCCAGACCCACGAGCGCGTATCAGTCCTGCACCGCACGATGAAGGACGGACTGGGTCGCGCCTACGTGGAAGGGTTCACCGCCGCGCTCAACGGCTACACCGACCAGTTCCCCGGCGCGCCCGACGAGCCGGAGTGGATCGTACAGATGGACGCGGACGGCTCCCATCCAGTAGACGCGATTCCCCGGCTGCTGCGTACCGCATTGCGGACGGGCGCGGATCTCGTGATCGGCTCCCGCTACGTGCCCGGCGGCAGTATCGACAGCGCCTGGGGCATCCACCGCAAGTACTTGTCAGGATTCGGGAACTGGTACGCCAACCGCGTCCTCGGCCTGACCATCCAGGACGCCACGGCCGGTTTCAAGCTGTGGAGCGCCCATGAACTCCGAAGTCTTGATCTCGTCCGCGTTCGATCCAACGGCTACGCATTCCAGGTCGAGATGAATTTCCTTGCCCGCCGGCGGGGTTGCCGGATCATGGAGATACCCATCCACTTCACCGACCGCGCCGTCGGTCAGTCCAAGATGGACTTTCGTGTCAAGGTCGAGTCCGCCCTGCGACCCTGGCGGCTGCGTTGGCAGTACCGGGGCCAGCATCGTGAAGTTACCCGCAGCCAACCGGTGGGCGAATAGCTCGCCCGACATCGCGATGTCGCAACGGAGCGCCGCTGTCCCGGACAAGCCGGACGACCTGGACGAGTTTGATCTCTGAGATGGGCACGGCAAACGCCTATCGTCAGCGTTCTTCGAACCGCGAACCAATATCGGGAAAATCTACCTCGATCACCTTCATGATCTGGGATCGCAGAATCGGCAACCGATCCTGCGCCAAGCGTCAGACCAACGACCACTCGATGGAGAAGTACTCGTGCACCGCCACATTTCGAAAGTCCGCGATCCGTCGCCACGGCACATCCGGATGCCGTTCTTGTAGCTGGTCACTGACACTGCGGCTAGCTTCGCCGATCGTGGTCAGTTGCTGCAGTACGGCGGCACGACGCATCTCATCGCCGTCCCATCCGTCCTCGTCGATTCCATCGAGCCAGCGAGTGATCCGGTCGATCGCCTCCACGATCTCAGCGAGGTAGAGATTGTCACGCAGCATACACAGGCCTAGCTTCGTTGAGAACGCGGTCCCTGATCACCCAGTGCAGATTGTCCTTTGACACCAAGTCGATCTTGCGGCCGAGTAGCTGCGTTAGTTCGTCGCGCAGTTCCCATAGCTCCCACAAAGAACTCGTGCTGCCTGACGCAGACACGTATAGCAGGTCGATATCGCTGCCGGGACGATCGTCACCACGTGCGACCGAGCCGAACACGCTGAGTTCAGCGATCCTGTAACGACGGCAGAGCTCCGCAATCTGATCATGCACGGCGTCAAACTTCGCGATCACTGGATCACCTCCGTCAGCAGCTGCGGCATCGGGGCAGACAGCGTCGTGATCCAGCTTAGACGGCACAGTTGTAGACCAGCGGTAGTGAGCCGTCGCGCTGGCGAAGCCGCAGGAACAACTCCACCGCGCGCCGCTTGGCCTCGGCCATGCTGACGTCGGGTCCGGCGAGCAGCATGTCCGGCGAGGTGTCGAGGTCAGCGCCGGCCGGGTGCCAGTGCCATCCGTCAGTGGTGACGGTCAGCTCCGGCACGGTGTTGTCCTCGCTGATGGCCACCCCGTCGACGGAGAATCCCCGCTTGACCAGCGGCCGCACTGCGAAGTCCCGGCCATGTATCCCCTTGGCGGCCAGCAGCGCCCGCAGCGGCTCGATCTGGGTGGAGTTCTGCGCCGTCTCGGTCATGCCTACCCGTACCGGCAGCCCCAGTGACAGGGCCACGTCCAGGCCGTCCATCGCCTTGGCCCAGGACCCGGGCCCCCGGTAGGCGTCATGGAAATCGGCCTGCGCTCCGTCCAGTGAGGTCTGCAGGATCAGCCGTTGGCGTCCGGCCAGCCGCTCCAGCTGGGTGCGTCGCCAGCCCTGATACAGCATGGCGTTGGTCAGGCAGACCACGTCGAGCTGCTCGGTGGCGTACAGCAGCATCTCGACAAGGTCGCGTTCGAGGAAGGGCTCGCCACCGGTGACGTACAGCTCGGTGAAGCCCTCCGCGACCGCGTCGTCCACCAGTTCCCGGAAGCGGGGCAGGCCCAGCTGGCGACGGCGGGCCAGCGGGGACGAGGCGACCGAGCAGTAGCTGCAGGCCAGGTTGCAGTGGAAGTTGATGTAGAGCCACAGGCGGGGCGGGAACAGCGCGGAGCCGAACAGCGGCAGCACCGGCAGGCCGTTGTCCGGGATCTCCGGCGCTGCCGCCCAGGAGACCGCCGCGCCGGCGAAGGACGGCATCGCCGATTTGTAGAGCTGGAAGCGACCACGGGAACGTTCCACCGGCGGCACGATCTCCAGGCAGGTGGTCCACCATCCGGTCTCCACGGCCTGGGTGAACGCCTCCGGTAACCCGGCGTCGTGCATCGAGGCGGCGTGCGCCTGCCAGTCGTAGTCCAGGGCCACCAGGTCGACAGTGGTGTGGCCGTCGGCGCAGTCCAGCAGCGCGTACCAGACGTGTTGGCCACCGTCGTTGGCCGGCCGGCCGAGCACCCCGACGTTAACTACCAGGGTGTCGCGGCCCGAACCGGAAAAACGCCTGGTCCACGGCAGCCCGGAGTGCGTGCAGCAGATCACCTCCGCACCGGACGCCTCGATCCGCATCCGGTGCGCGTCGTCAGGCAGTGATTCCCACCAGAAGTCGTTGACGGCCAGCGGGGAGCCGTGCACGAGGTGCACCGCTACCCCGCCGACGGTCTCCCGATGCTCGGTGGCCAAGGTCCGCATCCACGCCGCGAACTCCGTGGAGGTGTGCCGCAGGGTGTAGTCATAGGCGATCGCGGCGAAGGCGTTGTCGTCGGCGTCGGCGTACCCGCAGCCGCAGTCGGGGTCGCCCCGGCCGATGGCGAGTTCGTAGTTGCCGGCGATGCACTCGATGCCGTTGCCGGTCAGTAACGGCCAGATCGCCTCCGGCTCCGCGCCGTAGGCACCGAAGTCACCCAGGCACCACAGCCGGCCGGCACCGCGCCCCCGGGCGTCGGCCACGAAAGCTCGCAACGCGTAGGGGTTGGAGTAGGTCCCACCGCACAGTGCCAATCTCGTCATGGGGGCCAATCTCGTCGTAGAGCCAGCCTCGTCATCGGCACACCCTCTCATCGGCCCCGCTACGCCGCCACAAGCATGTGTTCTCACCGGTCGGCGAACCGGTTCGACCCGACCAACGAAAAACCACGGGTATGTCCTGGCAGCCCAGCGGTCGGTAACGTCAGGGCCAACGGAGGGTCTGCCGGCGCGAACCGCGGTCACGGGAAGGGCACAGAAAGGCGCAGTGCACATGAGCGTGATCGATGTGTTGCGACGGTGGGAACGCCGAACCCGGCCGGTCGATCCGGAGTTCGCCGCCGTGCTGGACCGCCGCTGGGCGGAGCTTCCCGAGCATGTCAAGACACCCGGTCAGCTCCTCGGCAAGCATGCGGTGGGCTGTGAGGGAACCCACGGGGTGTTCCCGCGATGCGACCTGGCCTGCACACCGTGTTACCACTCGCGGGACGCCAACCGGGTCCGCGTGGACGGTGCGCACACGATCGCCGAGGTCGACAAGCAGATGGCACTGCTGCGCCGGCTGCGTGGTCCGCGGGCCCACGCGCAGCTGATCGGCGGGGAGGTGACCCTGCTCAGCCCGGACGACCACGCGGCGACGTTGCTGACCATGCGCCGGTACGGGCGTGAGCCGATGAGCATGTCCCACGGCGACTTCGATTACGACTATCTGGAGCAGCTCGCGCTGGATGAGCATGGACGGCCACGGCTGCGGCGGCTGTCCTTCGCCGGGCACTTCGACATGCTCATGTTCGGCCGCCGTGACATCCCGCGGGCGGGCAGCGAGCGGGAGCTCAATCCGTACCGGCAGAAGTTCGTCGACATGTTCACCCGGCTGCGCTGCACGCACGGGGTGCGGTTCTTCCTGGCGCACAACATGACCGTCACCCCGGCGAACCTCGGCCAGGTCGCCGACGTCGTGCGGGACTGCCGCGCGATGGGTTTCGGGATGTTCTCTTTCCAGCCTGCGGCGTTCGTCGGGGACAACCGGCGCTGGCACGAGGACTACGAGCAGACCGGCATGGACGAGGTATGGCAGGAGATCGAGCGGGGTGCGGGCGGCGAGCTGGACTACACCGCGTTCCAGCACGGCGACGTGCGCTGCAACCGAGCGGCCTACGGGTTCTTCGTCGGCCCACGCTGGCACCCGTTCCTGACCGGCGACGACGCCGGTGACCGCGCCACCAGGGACGCCTTCTTCCGCTACTTCGGTGGGGTGAACTTCACCGGGGTGGAGGCGCCGGACCTGGCCGGCAAGCTGGTGCGGACGATCGTGCGCCATCCGGTGATCGTGGTGATCGCGGCCCGGTGGATCGCCCGCCTCGTACGGCGCGTCGGTGGAGTTGCGATCCTGCTGCGACACGGCGTGCGACCGGTGTCGTTCGTGGTGCACCAGTTCATGGACGCAGCAGACGTCGCGCCGGCGTGGGAGCTGATGCAACGCGGCGAGAAAGCCGCCGATCCGCGGATTCTCGCCACCCAGGAGCGGCTCGCGTCCTGCCACTACGCGATGGCCCACCCGGAGACCGGCGAGCTCGTCCCCGCCTGCGTGCAGCACTCGGTGCTCGATCCGGTCGAGAACGTCGAGCTGCGCCGGTTGCTGCCGATCGTCGACGCCCGGCAGCAGGATCGCAGTGCCACGTGAGATCGAGCTGCCCGTCCCGCTCGACGGGCTCATGCTGCCCGACGCACGCACCGGCCGGGCCGTGGATCTCGGCGTGCTACCCGGCCGGTACCTGCTCACCGCGATCCGGCACCGGTATTGACTGCCCTGCCAGCAGCACCTGGTGCAGGTGCGCGAGCAGGCTGCCGGCTGCCCGATCGGGTTGGTCGCCTTCGGGTTCAGCCCACCCGCCGCGCTCGCCGCGCTCGCAGACCACGTCGGCTGGCCGGGTCTGTTCCTCGCAGATGAGGACCGCTGGCTCTACGGGTTGCTCGGTATGCGCCGCGCCAGGCTGTGGCAGGTGTACTCGCCGGGAACGCTGGCTCGCTACGCGATCGCGGCAGCGCGCGGGCAGCACCTGCCGCGGCCGGTGGAGGACATCCGGCAGATGGGCGGTGACGCGCTGGTGTGCGACGGCGTCGTGGTCCGCCGCTGGCTGCCCCGCACACCCGACGACCGGGTTCGCCCTGCGCGCCTGGTAACGACATGCGTTCTGGATGCAGACTGCGGTAATCCAGGGCCCGATTAGGGCAGTCTGCATCCAGAACGCCCTGGCTGATGGGGACCAACGCGACATGCCGTCCTTTGAGTACGACCTGGCGATCATCGGGGCGGGGTCGGGTGGGCTGACTGCTGCCCGGCTGGCCCGGTTCTTCGCCAAGCGGGTCGCGTTGATCGACAAGGATCGGCTGGGCGGGGACTGCCTGCACTACGGTTGCGTGCCGAGCAAGGCGCTGATCAAGGCATCCCGGGTGGCCCACGAGGCGGCCACCGCTGTGCGGTGGGGACTGTCCGTGCAGCCCGTGCACGCCGGGCTTGCCGCGGTCAACGCCCGGGTGCAGCGGGCCATCGCCGACATCGGCAAGCTCGACGACGTCGAGGCGCTCTCCGAGCTCGGAGTGGATGTCCTGCTCGGCGGCGCCACCTTTCGCGACCCGCACACGCTGCGGGTGAGAGACCGAGATGTCACCGCCAAGTTCGTCCTGATCGCCTCCGGTAGCCGCCCGGCGGTACCGGATGTCGAGGGGCTGGCCGAGGTCGGCTACCTCACCAACGAGGACGTCTTCGACTTGAACGATCTACCAGCCCGGCTGGCGGTGATCGGTGGCGGCCCGATCGGCGTGGAGCTCGCGCAGGCGCTGCACCGGCTCGGCTCCACGGTGACCGTGCTGCAGCGCGGGCCGCATCTGATCCCCCGCGACGACGCCGAGATGATCGAGATACTGGAGCGCCATTTCGCCGATGAGGGTATCGACGTGCGGCTGGATACCCGGCTCAGCGAAGTGCACCGCGACGGCGGGGACGTCGTGCTGACGCTTGGCCCCACCGTCGACGCTGGCGAGCTGCGGGTGGACCAGATCCTGTGCGCGGTCGGGCGGGTGCCCACAGTGGAATCGCTGGAGCTCGACGCCGCAGGGGTTCTTACCAACGCGCGGGGAATCGCCGTCAATGGCCTGCTCCAGACCAACCAGTCACACATCTACGCCGTCGGCGATGTGACCGGCGGGCCGGCGTTCACCCACTACGCCGGTCACCAGGCGGCGCATGCGGTGCGCAACATCTTCGTCCCGATCAAGGCGAAGTTCGCCCCTGGCCACCTGCCCTGGGTGACCTTCACCGACCCGGAGATCGCGCACGTCGGCCGCACCGAGGCGCAGGTGCGCGCGGCCGGCGACAGTTGCGAAATTGTGCGCTTTCCGTACAGCCACAACGAACGTGCGGTCACTGATGCCGAACCCGTCGGCCTGATGAAGTTCCTGATCGACGGCAAACGGCGGCTCATCGGCGCTCACATCGCTGGGCAGTGCGCCGGCGAGCTGATCAACGAGCTGACCTTGGCGATGAACAACGACCTCACCGTCGACGCGATCATCAGCTCGATCCACGCCTACCCGACGTACTCCTTCGCGATCCCCATCGCGCTCTACGACTACGCGCTGACCGAGAACCCCAGCACCGTGGCCAAAGTCGGCCGCTTCCTCAGCCGACTCACTTAATGCCGAGACAGGCTGTCTTCATGTCGAAACAGGCTGTCGCGAACGAGGAATGAGATATGGACTGATGGCGGTGACCAATCGGTTGAATACGTAACTGTGCGAGCGGCCCGTTTTTGTCGGTGTCAGGTTGTAGCGTGATCTTCAGCGGCGGCCATCGCCTCGGGAGTGGACTCCTGCAGACGCGTCGAGCCCTCGACATCGGTCAGCATGAACGTCACCGTGCCGACTGGCAGGTAGAAGGTCGCCTGCTTGGCACTATCTGAGTCCACTAGGGGTTCCCCCCACATCAGCGGTCGGCCCGTCCGACCGCGCGCTTGAGATTCTCTCATCGGTCAGGTCTTTCGTGCGTACGGTTTCTCGAACACCTGAGAGGTCAGCTGGCTCTCCTGACGCGGTCTTCCTCGGACCGCGTCAGGAGAGCGCAGGCAGACCGTGCAGATCACCGGACACTTGCGGTCACCACCGCAGCGGACCCCCACATGGTGCCGGCGGTTGCCACTGCAGCCGACGCCGCCTCGGCCACCGCAATGGTCTCGGTGAGCCGGTCGCGTGCCATGCGGAAGTGGTGAGAGGCGGGACATGAGATTCGTACGTGCTCGATCGGCTCGCCGTCGGTGCTGCTGAGGGTGAAACGGTCGAGCACTGTCACCGGCAGGGCGCACTGCGGGCAGGAAGGGTGGACATTACTACCTCCTGGTGGAATCGTTCTAGGTGAATATTTTTTGTGACTACTTGGTGTCGGGATTGAGAAGTCGGCCCAGAAATAACACACAGCCATCACCGACAGAACTTCATTCTATCAGTTGGATAATTGCAGGCCTCGGACCGGGCGGAGAGATGCCTGCCGAAGGACCACTACTGCTGAGAGTGGCTAACGGTTAGCGTTGTCGTGTCCGGCCTCATCCAGCGCCCGCCGGGCGCGCAGGATAGGGACCGGGTCCAGCGGGTGGCGGATCAATTGTCTCACGATCGCGCGGGGAACGGTGCGGGTGAAGAAGACTCCCACGTCAATCGACTGGCGCACCGCGCGCACGTGCTCGCGGGGCAGCCGGGAGCGGATGAGGCCTTGACTCAAATCGTTAAGGTCCGCCCGTCTGAAGGCCTCGGCCAGCTCCGCGTAACGCCCTCGGCAGGGGGTCAGACGGTGATGTTCGGCGACGACGACCGCGAGCTCCTCGGCCCAGGCGCCGCGTCCGGTGCGCTGCAGCCAGGCGTCCATGGTGCGGATGGAGGACCCCAGATAGTTCAGCGAGCTGAACACGTCGATGTCGTGAAAGGCTGCGGCAATCGCCAGCTTGTCGTCGCGGTCGGGCACGAGCACGCGCGCCAGGTTGAGCACCCGGTAGGCGTGGCCACGGTAACTGGCCCAGCCACGCTCGTCACCCGCGGCGTGGTCGCGATGGCTGTCCAGAATCTCCTCGACGAGAGGGTGGGTACGGAGGAGGTCGGCGGTCGCAGGTGCCATGTTCTTCATCTCCATTCGGTCACCTGCAGCCAATCTAAGACCGCGCTGCCCACGGTACATCTGCCAGATGGCATATACGAGTGTCGTAGGCACCCGCTGACCCGACAGCGACTGGATGCTTGTCGCACTTCGGAAGGCGTATCAAGGCTTTCGGGCCAGCCCGCAGTACTGGGTCACCTCGGTAGGGGTTCCGACATCGCTTGCGTCTGGGCGCCACAGCGAACACGAGACCACGCCCGGCTCCAGCAGCTCCAGCCCGTCAAAAAAACGGGTGAGCTCCTGGCGGGTGCGGGTTCTGATCGGGGCCGCGCCGCTGGAATTGTAGAGCTGCATGGACGCCTTTATCGCCTCAGCATGAATTTCCGGGGTGGGATGAGACATTGCCAGATAGCTTCCTGCAGGCAAGGCATCCAGGAGCCGCTTCACGACGGTGTCCGCCTCGGCGTCGTCCATGACATAGTTGATGATCCCCAGCAGCATGAGCGCGACAGGTCGCGTGAAGTCGAGCGTTCGGGCAGCTTCGTGCAGGACCGTCTCGGGGTCGCGGACGTCGGCTTGAAGATAGTCGGTGGCACCCTCTGGCGTGCTGGTGAGCAGCGCACGCGCATGAACCAGCACCATCGGATCGTTGTCCACGTAGACGATGCGGCACTGCGGCGCGGTTGACTGGGCGACCTGGTGGGTGTTGTTCGCGGTGGGCAGCCCGGTGCCGATGTCCAGCAGCTGGCGGATCCCCGCCTCGGCCACCAAGTGCCTGACGACCCGCAACAGAAACCCTCGGTCAGCGCGCGCTGGCACGCAGATCGGGAAAGATCGCCAGAACCTGCTCGCCGACCTTGTGATCGATCGGGTAGTTGTTTTTGCCGCCCAGCAAGTAGTCCCAGAAGCGAGCCGGTTGCGGAATCGTGACGTCGATATTCGGAAGCTGCCGCCCTGCCGGAGGTGAGCCGTCCCACACAGGTGCCTCCTCATCAGAATCCGCCGCCGACGCTGCCGTCCCTAGGGTCGCTGCGCGTGTCCGTCCCCTCGCTCGCACTCCGCACCGTCACCACCGGCGCAGCGCTCGCATCCCGCGCCGCGGTTTGAGAACACGCGCCCTAAAGCAGCACTGAGTCGAGGGCGATCGCGACGAACACCAGCGCCAGGTAAGTGTTGGACAGGTGGAACAGCCGCATGGGGTTGACGGCCAGACCGCGCCGAACCGCGGTGTGTAGCCGGTGCGCCATCACCACGAACCAACCGCCGGCCAGCACCGCGACCGTGGCGTAGATCCAGCTCGTGGCCAGGATCAGCAGCAGGCTCCAGGCCACCATCAGCCAGCTGAACACCACGATCCGGCGTGCCACCGACACTGGGGAGGCCACCGCGGGCAGCATCGGCACGCCTACCCGCTGGTAGTCCTCGCGGAACTTCATCGCCAGCGCCCAGGTGTGCGGCGGCGTCCAGAAGAAGATCACACCGAACATCACCAGCGCGGGCCAACCCACCGTGCCGGTGACCGCCGACCAGCCGATCACCACCGGCATACACCCTGCGGCGCCACCCCAGATGATGTTCTGCGAGGTACGGCGTTTGAGCACCAGTGTGTAGACGAAGACGTAGAACAGGATCGTCGCGACTGCCAGCAGCGCCGACAGCAGGTTCGTGGTGGCCCACAGCCAGCCGAACGAGGCCACCCCCAGCGCAATCCCGAAGACCAGCGCATGGCGGAGGGGCACCTCTTGGGTGACCAGCGGCCGCGCCCGGGTCCGTTTCATCTGGGCGTCGATATCGGCGTCGGCGACGCAGTTCAGCGCATTCGCACTGCCCGCGGCCATGATGCCGCCCAGCAGGGTGGCCAGGACCAGCCACAAGGACGGCACCCCACGCGCAGCGAGCAGCATCGCCGGGATGGTGGTGACCAGCAGCAGCTCGATCACTCGCGGCTTGGTCAGAGCGAGGTAGCCGCGCAACACACCGCCGCGGTGCCGGGTGCGCGATGCCAAAGGAGCCTCGACGGCATTATTCACCGCGGCTCCTCGTCGTTGCTGATCGGGCTGATCGGAGGGATGGGTACCTGAACGCCGATGATAATCGCGTGGCGCTCGTCACCCCCGGTGGGGGCGGCGAGACCGATTCGGATCGCGGGCTGGCGCCTTCTCGCTAGGCTGGGGGCCAGAGGCCGCGCCCGCGCAGGCCACCCTCGACACGGCCGCCGAACCGAGCACAGTCAGGAGCACGAGTGTGTCCGTCATCGACGATCTGACCCAGCTCACTACCCCCCGGGTACCCGACGACTGGACCGATGTGGACACCCGCGCGGTGGACACCATCCGGGTTCTCGCTGCTGACGCCGTGCAGCGCGTCGGCAACGGACACCCGGGCACCGCCATGAGCCTCGCCCCACTGGCGTACACGCTGTTCCAGCGGGTGTTGCGACACGACCCCACCGACCCGGCCTGGACCGGCCGGGACCGGTTCGTGCTGTCCTGCGGGCACTCCAGCCTGACCCTGTACCTGCAGCTGTTCCTGTGCGGCTACGGGCTGGAGCTGGCGGATATCGAGCAGCTGCGCACCTGGGGCTCCAAGACCCCGGGCCACCCCGAGTACGGGCACACCGTCGGCGTGGAGATCACCACCGGCCCGCTCGGCCAGGGCCTGGCGGCTGCGGTGGGGATGGCCATGGCGGCTCGCCGGGAACGCGGCCTGTTCGATCCCGACTCCCCGCCGGGCGAGAGCACCTTCGACCACCACATTTACGTCATCGCCTCCGACGGCGACATCCAGGAGGGCGTGACCTCCGAGGCCTCCTCGCTGGCCGGCACCCAGGAGCTCGGCAACCTCGTGGTGTTCTACGACGCCAACGAGATCTCCATCGAGGACGACACCGCGATCGCGCTGTCGGAGAACACCGCCGCGCGCTATGCGGCTTACGGCTGGCACGTGCAGACCGTGGAAGGCGGCGAGGACATCATCGGCATCCTGGACGCGATCGAGGCGGCCAAGGCCGAGACCGGTCGCCCGTCGCTGATCGTGCTGCGCACCGTGATCGCCTACCCAGCGCCGAACAAGATGAACACCGGGGCCGCGCACGGCTCCGCACTGGGCGACGACGAGGTCGCCGCGGTGAAAGAAGCCCTGGGCTTCGATCCGCAGAGCTCTTTCGTCGTGGAGCCGGAGGTACTCGAGCACGCCCGGCAGGTGGTGGCCCGTGGCCAGGCCGCGCACGCGCAGTGGCAGCGTTCCTTCGACTCCTGGCGGCAGGCCAACGCGTCCGGGACCGCGCTGTTCGATCGCCTCATCCGCCGGGAGCTGCCCGCCGGCTGGGCGGAGAAGCTGCCCACCTGGCAGCCTGACGCCAAAGGCGTGGCAACCCGCAAAGCATCCGGGGAGGTGCTCTCCGCGATCGGCGAGGTGCTGCCAGAACTGTGGGGTGGCTCTGCGGACCTTGGTGAAAGCAACAACACCACGATCAAGGGAGCCGACTCGTTTGGCCCCGAGAAGGTCTCCACGAAGATGTGGTCCGCGCAGCCCTACGGCCGCACGCTGCACTTCGGGGTGCGCGAGCATGCCATGGGCGCGATCCTCAACGGGATCGTGCTGCATGGGCCGACCCGGCCCTACGGCGGCACGTTCCTGATTTTCAGCGACTACATGCGCGCCGCGGTGCGGCTGGCCGCGCTGATGGCGGCGCCGACTATCTACATCTGGACGCACGATTCGATCGGTCTCGGCGAGGACGGGCCCACCCACCAGCCGGTCGAGCACCTGGCCGCACTACGGGCCATCCCCGGCCTGGACGTGGTCCGGCCCGCGGATGCCAACGAGACTGCGGCGGCATGGAAGGCACTGCTGGAGAAGGGCACCCGGCCTACCGGGCTGGCCCTGACCCGGCAAAGCGTGCCGGTGCTGGAGGGCACCGACGCCGCAGGCGTCGCGCGCGGCGGTTACGTGCTCGCCGACACCGCACCCGACAGTGGCGGCGGCCTGCCCGACGTGCTGCTGATCGCCACCGGCTCCGAAGTGCAGTACGCCGTCGCTGCCCAGCAGACGCTGGCAGCCGAGGGAACCACAGCCCGGGTGGTGTCGATGCCGTGCGTGGAGTGGTTCGACGAGCAGGGCCAAGCCTACTGCGACCAGATACTCCCGCCGTCGGTGAAGGCCAGGGTAGCCGTCGAGGCCGGCGTCGCGATGCCGTGGTACCGCTTCGTCGGCGATCACGGCGAAGTGGTCTCCTTGGAGCATTTCGGCGCCTCCGCCGACTGGCAGACGCTGTATCGCGAGTTCGGCTTCACCGGCGAGGCGGTGGCGGACGCGGCCCGCCGTACGTTGGGTCGCATACCGGACTAACACCCATAGCAGGCAGGAGAACCCCTGATGGGCAGCACCGATACCTTGCAGGCTCTGTCCGAGGCGGGCGTGTCGATCTGGCTGGACGACCTGTCCCGTCAGCGGGTCAATTCGGGCAACCTGGCCGACCTGATCCGTAACCGGCACGTGGTCGGGGTGACCAGCAACCCGACGATCTTCGCTGGCGCGGTGACCCACGCCGACGACTACGCCACGCAGGTGAAGGAGCTGGCCACCCGCGGCGCCTCGGTCGACGAGGCCGTGCGTGAGATCACCGTGGCCGACGTGCAACTGGCCTGCGACGTGTTCAGTGGAACCTGGGAGACCACCGGCGGGGTGGACGGGCGGGTGTCGCTGGAGGTCAGCCCTGCGCTGGCGCACGACACCGATGCCACCCTCGCCCAGGCCGCCGAGCTGTGGAAGGTGGTCGACCGGCCCAACCTCATGATCAAAATTCCGGCGACGGCCGAAGGCATTCCCGCGATCACCGGCACGCTGGCCGACGGCATCAGCGTCAACGTCACCCTGGTGTTCTCGGTGCAGCGCTACCGCGAGGTGATGGCGGCCTTCTTCGCCGGTCTGGAGGGGGCCAGGGCCAACGGGCACGATCTGGTGGCGATCGCGTCGGTCGCCTCCTTCTTCGTCTCCCGGGTGGACACCGAGGTGGACAAGCGACTGGAGGCGATCGGCACCGAGCCGGCCCTGGCGCTGCGCGGGCAGGCCGCGGTCGCCAACGCCCAGCTCGCCTACGCGGCCTATCAACAACAGTTCGCGACGCAACGTTGGGCCTCGCTGGCGGAGCTGGGAGCACGACCGCAACGGCCGCTGTGGGCGTCCACCGGGGTGAAGAATCCGGCCTACCCGGACACGAAGTACGTCACCGAACTGATCGCGCCGGGGGTGGTGAACACGATGCCGGAGAAGACGCTGCTCGCGCTGGCCGACCACGGCGAGGTACCCGGTGACCAGGTGTCGGACACCGCCGAGCAGGCGCAGCGCACCTTCGACGAGCTGGTCGAGGTCGGGGTCGACCTCGATGATGTATTCGTCGTGCTGGAGCGTGAGGGTGTGGAGAAATTCGACGCATCCTGGGTCGAGCTGGGCGAGACGGTGGCCGCACAGCTGGCCAAGGTTGCCCGACAGGAGGGGAACTGACTGCCGATGTCACAGCTCGCCGTCGACATCCGCTCCCCCGGCCTGGCAGGCGAGGTGGGGTCGCTGGTCGACAAGCTCGTCGAGCAACAGGTGGCCTCAGCGCTGGCCGGTCAGGATCCGACGCTGTGGGGTCCGCAGGCGCAGCCGGAGGCCGCTCGGCGGCTGGCCTGGGTGGCGTTGCCCGAAACCTCCCGGCCGCTGCTGAGCACCATCGAGACCCTGCGAGCTGATTTGCACTCCGACGGTATCGACCGCGTTGTGCTGGCCGGAATGGGCGGATCATCGTTGGCCCCGGAGGTCATCTGTGCCACTGACAAGGTGGCGCTGACCGTGCTGGATACCACTGACCCCGGCCAGGTAGCTGACGCGCTGGCCGGAGACCTGAAGCGGACCGTGCTCGTGGTGTCGTCCAAATCGGGCTCCACGGTGGAGACCGACAGCCACCGTCGAGTGTTCGCCGCCGCGTTCGCCGCAGCCGGGCTGGATCCGGCAGCGCATCTGGTGGTGGTGACCGACCCGGGGTCGCCGCTGCAGCAGATCGCCGACGCCGAGGGCTACCGTGCGGTGATCACCGCCGACCCGGACGTGGGCGGGCGTTACTCCGCGCTGACTGCCTTCGGCCTGGTTCCGGCCGGCCTGGCCGGGTCGGATATCGGGAAGTTGCTGGACGACGCAGCGCAGCTGGCGCCGCTGCTGGCCATCGACGACCCGGCCAACCCAGCGCTGCGACTGGCGGCCGCGCTGGTAGCCGGGCATGCCGCCGGTGCCGACAAGGTGGTGTTTGCTGACACCGGCTCGGGGATCATCGGCTTCGGCGACTGGGCCGAGCAGCTCATCGCCGAGTCCACCGGCAAGGACGGCACCGGACTACTACCGGTCGTGGTGGCCGGCCCTGCTGCTGCTGGCTTCGCCGACAGCGGGCCGGACGCCATCCCGGTTGCCATCGGCCCTGGTGTCGATGCCGCCGCAGTGGCCGTCACCGGCACCTTAGGTGAGCAGTTACTGCTCTGGGAGCACGCCACGGCGGTGGTCGGCCGGCTGCTGGGGATCAACCCGTTCGACCAGCCCGACGTGGAGGCCGCGAAGATGGCGGCACGGGCCCAGCTGGACAGTGTCGCCAGGCCCAAACCCGCGTTCGTCGAGGGTGACGTCGCAGTTCATCCCGTCGGGGACTGGTTGCCGGCAGGAGTTGCCACCCTGCGCGACGCCGTGGCAGCGCTGATCGCCGCCACCCCGGAGCGTGGCTACCTCGCGGTGCAGGCTTATCTGGACCGCATCGCCGACACCTCCGCCGCGGTGCTGCGCACCGAATTCGCCCGCCGCACCCACGTGCAGACCACCTTCGGCTGGGGACCCCGCTTTCTGCATTCGACCGGCCAGTACCACAAGGGGGGTTATCAGAACGGGGCATTCCTGCAACTGACCGGTGAGGTCGTCGAGGACATCCCGGTGCCGGGCACCACGTTCTCCCTCGGAGACCTGCAGCGGGCCCAGGCATTGGGAGACGCCGAGGTACTCGCCGCCCGCGGCCGGCCGGTGCTGCGGCTGCACCTGGTCGACCGGCCGGCCGGGCTGGTTCAGGTGGTGCGCGCGCTACCGGAACCCGGGTCATGACTCTCGGAAGCGGCGCCAACCCGCTGCGGGATCCCCGGGACAAGCGGCTGCCCCGGATCGCCGGCCCGTGCGGTGTCGTGATCTTCGGCGTGACCGGGGACCTGTCCCGCAAGAAGCTGATGCCGGCGATCTACGACCTGGCTAACCGTGGGCTGCTACCGCCCGGTTTCGCGTTGGTCGGGTTCGCCCGCCGGAACTGGGCCGATGAGAACTTCGCCGAACTGGTGCACGATTCGGTCCGGGAACATGCCCGTACCGCCTTCCGTCAGGAGGTCTGGGACCGGCTGGCCGAGGGCGTCAGGTTCGTGGCCGGCAGCTTCGATGACGACGCCGCCTTCGACGATCTTGCATCGGTGGTCGAAGAACTGGATCGGGACCGCGGCACTGGCGGCAATCACGCCTTCTACCTGTCCATCCCGCCCGCGATGTTCCCGGTGGTACTCAAGCAGCTCGCCCGTACCGGGCTGGCGACTCAGAATGGCGACCAGTGGCGTCGGGTGGTGATCGAGAAGCCGTTCGGGCACGACCTACGCAGCGCTCGGGAACTCAACGAGATCGTCAACGACGTCTTCCCCGAGGAGTCGGTGTTTCGCATCGACCACTACCTCGGCAAGGAGACCGTCCAGAACATTCTCGCGCTGCGCTACGCCAACCAGCTCTACGAGCCGATCTGGAACAGCCACTACGTGGACCATGTGCAGATCACCATGGCCGAGGACATCGGGCTGGCTGGCCGCGCCGGTTACTACGACGGCATCGGGGCCGCCCGGGACGTGATCCAGAATCACCTGCTCCAGCTGCTCGCCCTCACCGCGATGGAGGAGCCGCTGTCCTTCTCCCCCGATTCGCTACGCGGCGAGAAGATCAAGGTGCTGTCCGCGACCAAGCTCGTGGAGCCGTTGGAGGAGACCACCGCGCGCGGCCAGTACACCGCCGGGTGGCAGGGCGGCGCCAAGGTCGTCGGGGTGCTCGAGGAACATGGCTTCCACCAGGATTCCACCACCGAGACCTTCGCCGCGATCACACTGCAGGTCGACAACCGGCGATGGGCCGGGGTGCCATTCCTGCTGCGCACCGGCAAGCGGCTGGGCAGGCGGGTCACCGAGATCGCGGTGATCTTCAAGCGAGCTCCCCACCTGCCCTTCGAGGAGACCATGACCGAGGAGCTGGGGCAAAACGCGCTGGTCATTCGGGTTCAGCCGGATGAGGGTGTCACGATCCGGTTCGGCTCCAAGGTACCTGGAACCGCGATGGAGGTTCGTGACGTCACGATGGATTTCCGTTACGGCACGGCGTTCACCGAGTCCTCGCCCGAGGCGTACGAGCGGTTGCTGCTGGACGGGCTGCTCGGCGAGCCGTCGTTGTTTCCGGTCAACGCCGAGGTGGAGCTGTCCTGGGCGATTCTGGACCCCGTGCTCGAACACTGGGCCAAGCAAGAAGACGGTCCCGAGCCCTACCCCGCGGGTACCTGGGGTCCGCCGTCGGCGAACCGGATGATCGCTCGGACCGGACGGAGCTGGAGACGGCCATGATCGTCGACCTGCCCTCGACGACGACGTCTGCGGTCAACCACGCGATGATCGACATGCGGGAGCGCGGTGGCGCGGTGGCGCTGGGCCGGGTGCTCACCCTGGTGATCGTGACCGATGACTCGGCGCAGGTGGAGGAGTCGATCGAGGCCGCGAACGAGGCCAGCAAGGAGCATCCCTGCCGGATACTCGTGGTGGCCAGGGGCCTCAAGCGGGCCGCGACACGACTGGACGCGCAGATCCGCGTCGGTGGCGACGCCGGCGCGTCCGAGGTGCTCGTGCTGCGCCTGTATGGCCCGTTGGCCGATCACGGAGACAGCGTGGTGATACCGCTGTTGCTGCCGGACTGCCCGGTGGTCACGTGGTGGCCGGGGGTAGCGCCGGTGGTACCCGCGCAGGACTCCATCGGAAAGCTGGCGCAGCGCCGGATCACCGACGCCGCCGCAGCCCGCCAACCGATCAAGACGCTGGAGATCCGCCGCACCTCCTACACCGACGGCGACACCGACCTCGCGTGGAGCCGGCTCACCCCGTGGCGCGCACTGCTCGCCGCCGCACTCGATCTACCGCCCTATGAGGAGGTCGAGGCGGTCACCGTCACTGGCGCCGCGGACAACCCGTCCACGGACCTGCTCGCCGGCTGGCTGCGCTCGCGACTGCAGGTCCCGGTACGGCGTCGCGCCAGCGATCCCGGCGGCGGGATCAGCTCGGCGGTGCTGGAGCGCCGATGCGGCCCGGTGGAGTTGATCCGGCCCCATGGCAAGGTGGGCACCCTGCGTCAGCCGGGTCAGCCGGACCGCCGGGTGCCGTTGAAGCGCCGCCCGGTGCGCGAATGCCTCGCCGAGGAGCTGCGCAGGCTGGATCCCGACCAGATCTACCAGGCCGCGCTGCAGGCGTTGACCGAGGTGGACAGCCGAGCCGGTAACACTCACCGTCTCGCCCGATCGGGCGAGACGCTGGGCGGGACTCGGGACGACCAGTGAGCCGCCCCGACGTGGTAATGCATGCCAGCGCGGAGGTACTCGCCGCCGCGACCGCTGCCCGGCTGATCACCCGGATCGTAGACATCCAGACCGCGTCGGGGTCGGCCTCGGTGGTGCTGACCGGGGGCGGCATCGGTATCGCAGTGCTGCGCCACATAGCGAGCACCAACGCTGTCACTGCGGTGGACTGGCTCCGGTTGGATGTCTACTGGGGCGACGAGCGCTTCCTTCCCAGCGGTCACCCCGACCGCAATGAAACTCAGGCCCGCGAGGCGCTACTCGACCACGTGGGGGTGGACCCCGCCCGGGTCCATCCGATGGGGGCCTCGGACGGGCCATGGGGCGACGACCCGGACGCTGCCGCGCAGGACTACGAAGATCTGCTGCTGCACCGGCTGCGGCCGGAGGATCGTGGCCCGGCGCCGTCGTTCGACATCTGTTGTCTCGGCGTCGGCGACGACGGTCACGTCGCCTCGGTGTTCCCCGGTTCCCCGGCGGTCTACGAGACCGAACGCGCGGTGATCGGCGTGCGGTGCAGTCCCAAACCACCGCCTACCCGGATCACCCTGACGTTGCCGGCCATCCGGTGTGCCGCCGAGGTGTGGTTGATCGTCTCGGAGTCGGCGAAGGCCGCAGCGGTGACCATGGCACTGGGCGGTGCGGGAGAAGTCCAGTTGCCCGCCGCGGGCGCCACCGGCCGTCGCCGCACACTCTGGCTACTGGACCGCCCCGCTGCCGCCAAACTCCCCACAGACCTCCTGCCCCGCTGACCCAAGTACCCTCCGGTGTGTCGTCCTCCTATGTCCGGTGTGTCGTCTTCCTCAGCCTTGCTCGTCGGGCAGCCGGCCGTGTAGGTAGTCGTCATAGGCGGACAGGTCAAGGAAACCGTGGCCGCAGTAGTTGAACAGAATGACCTTCTCCTCGCCGGTCTCCTTGGCGGCGAGCGCCTCGTCGACGACCGCACGGATCGCGTGCGCGGCCTCCGGGGCGGCTACCTTGCCCTCAGCACGGGCGAACTGCACGGCCGCCTCGAAGACCTTGCCCTGCGGATAGGCCACCGCCTCCATCCGACCGTCCCGGACCAGCGCCGAAATCAGCGGGCTATCCCCGTGGTAGCGCAGCCCGCCGGCGTGGATACTCGGCGGCACGAAGTCGTGACCCAGCGTGTACATCGGTAGCAGCAGGGTAAAACCAGCGGCGTCGCCGAAATCGTAATCGAATCGACCCTGGGTCAAGGTGGGGCAGGACAGTGGCTCGACTGCGAGCAGCCGCACCCCTGCCTCGGGCACGAAGGGGAAAGAAATCCCGCCCAGGTTGGACCCACCACCGCATGGCGCGATCACCACATCGGGCAGCCGCTCCCCGGCCAGTTCGAGTTGCTCCCGGGCCTCGAGCCCGATCACCGTCTGGTGTAGTAATACGTGGTTGAGGACCGAACCCAGCGAGTAGTGAGTGTCCTCGCGACCGGCGGCATCACGCACCGCATCGGAGATCGCAGTGCCGAGGGAACCGCGGTGGTCGAGGTCGTCGACCGGCGAGGGCACCACCGAACCGCCCCAGGTCTCCATGATCACGCGCCGGTACGGCTTCTGCTCGAAGCTGGCCCGGACCATATACACCATGCATTCCAAATCGAACTGGGCGCAGGCGAACGCTAGCGCGGTACCCCACTGACCGGCGCCGGTCTCGGTAGTCAACCGGCCAACACCGTCTCGGGCGTTGTAGAAGGCCTGCGCCACGGCGGTGTTCGGTTTGTGACTACCCGCCGGAGATCCGGACTCGTCCTTGAAGTAGATCCGGGCCGGGGTGCCCAGGGCCTGCTCCAGGCGGGTCGCGCGCACCAACGGTGTGGGTCGCCACAACCTGAGGATGTCGAGTACCTCACCGGGTACATCGATCCACGGCGCGGTTGCCATCTCCTGCTCGATGAGCGCGGCCGGGAACAGCGGCGCCAGGTCATCCGGAACCACCGGCTGCCGGGTAGCCGGGTGCAGCGGCGGCTGCAGCGGAGTCGGCAGATGCGGGCTGACGTTGAACCAGGCGGACGGGATCTTGTCGGTCGGCAGGATCCAGCGGGTCATCGACACCCACTCTTCGTCGTCACACGGCAGGACACCAGACGCGCGCGCGTCCCGTGGCTGACGTTGGTCCCCGTTGAAGACACTGAGCAGCCGGGTTGGGCGGTACGTGGAGGGCGATCAACGTCAGGTGCCGCGGGCTTCCTTCAGTCTGGCCAGCGCCTCGGCGAGGATGGCCTCGCCGTCGGCGTCGGAACGGCGTTCCTTGACGTAAGCCAAGTGGGTCTTGTACGGCTCGTTGCGTGGCGCATCCGGTGGCCGCTGCTCGTTGCGCCCAGCCGGAAAGCCGCACCGCGGACAATCCCACACCTCGGGTTCCTCCGCCTCGACCGCGAACGAAGGCCGAGACTCATGCCCGTTCGCGCACCAGTAGGAAACCCGATGACGGGGGGCTGTCTCTCCCCGCTCGGACTCGCCCATCGGACCTGCTCCGACCCGCGTACCGCGGATCGCGTTGCCGCTTGCCATCGATCGCCTCACCTCGCGGAACCGCCCAGGGAACCCCAGGCCTGCTCAGCCGATCTTGATAAGAAATCCGATCCCCACTATCGCAACCACCCACACCGCGCTGACGAACAACGTCAGCCGGTCCAGGTTCTTCTCCACGACGCTGGATCCGGACAGGCTCGATTGAACGCCGCCGCCGAAAAGACTGGACAGCCCCCCGCCACGGCTCCGGTGCAGCAAGATCAACAGAATCAGGGCGATGCTGGTGACCAGGAGCACGATTTGCAGAAAGAGCTTCATCACACCCTCATGAGACAACGACTGATTCGCAAGATTACTCCGTCCAGCCGCGGGCGCGAGCCGGGCCCTCCTCGACACTACTTCCGGTCACGGTAGGGGTCCGCCGGCAGCCAGCGCACAAAGCTTCGCGAACTCGTCGGCGTCCAGGCTGGCGCCCCCCACCAGGGCACCGTCGATGTCGGGCTCCACGACCAGATCGGCGACATTGCTCGACTTGACCGATCCGCCGTAGAGCACCCGGATATCGTCGGCGACCGCGACCCCGTACTTGTCCGCCAGCGCCTGCCGCAGCGCGCCGCAGACCTCCTGCGCGTCGGCCGGGGTGGCGACCCGACCGGTACCGATCGCCCAGATGGGCTCGTAGGCCACGACGATGGTGCGGACCTGCTCGACGGACAGGCCCTTGAGCGCGGCCCGCAGTTGCTCGGTGCTGTGCGCCAAGTGCCCACCGGCCTCACGGACCTCGAGACCCTCGCCCACACACAGGATCGGGATCAGCCCATTGCGCAGCGCAGCCCGTACCTTGCTGGCCACGACCCCGTCCTCCTCACCGTGGTGTTCGCGCCGCTCGGAGTGCCCGACGACGACGTAGCGGCAGTCCAGCTTGGCCAGCATCGGCCCGGACACGTCGCCGGTGTAGGGCCCGGAGTCCTTCGGGGACAAATCCTGCGCGCCGTAGCCCACCAGCAGCTTGTCCCCCTCGATGAGGGCCTGCACGCTGCGCAACGCGGTAAACGGCACCAGCACCGCCACGTCGACCTTGGCGAAGTACTTCTCCGGCAGGGCGAAGGCAAGCTTCTGTACCAGAGCGATGGCCTCAAGATGGTTGAGGTTCATCTTCCAGTTGCCGGCGATCAGCGGTTGCCTGGGCATTTCCACTCCTCCAACACCGCGACGCCGGGCAGGGCCTTGCCTTCGAGGAACTCCAGAGACGCGCCACCGCCGGTGGAGATGTGCGAGAACCCGTCCTCGGGCAGGCCCAGCAGCCGCACCGCGGCCGCCGAGTCACCGCCGCCGACAACGCTGAACGCCTCCGACCCGGCGATCGTCTCCGCGACGCCGCGGGTGCCGGCCGCGAACGAGGTGAGCTCGAACACGCCCATCGGGCCGTTCCAGAACACCGTGGCCGCACCGGCCAGCGCGGCGGCGAAGTCACGAACCGTCTCCGGGCCGATGTCCAGTCCCATCCACCCGTCCGGGATCTCCCCTGCCGGCACCGTATCGGTCTCCGCATCGGCGGAGAAGGCGGAGGCGACGACCACGTCGCGGGGCAGCCGGATCGTGTCGCCGGAGGTTTTCAGCAGCCGGGCACACACGTCCACCATGTCCTGTTCCAGCAACGACTTGCCGACCAGGTGACCACGTGCGGCCAGAAAGGTGAAGCACATCCCGCCACCGACGAGCAAGGTGTCCACCTTCGGCAGCAACGCCTCGATCACGGCGAGCTTGTCGGACACCTTCGACCCGCCCAGCACCACGGCGTAGGGACGGTCCGGCGCCTCGGTGAGCCGGCGCAGCGTGGTCAGCTCACCGAGCACCAGCGTTCCGGCATAGGCGGGCAACCGCTTGGCGACGTCGACCACTGAGGCCTGCACGCGATGCACCACGCCGAACCCGTCGGAGACGAACGCACCGTCGCGACCCACCAGTGCGGCGAGTTCGTCGGCCAGCGCGCCCCGCTCGGCGGCGTCCTTGGACGTCTCCCGCGGATCGAAGCGGACGTTCTCCAGCAGCACGACGCCGCCGTCGGCCAGGTCGGTCACTGCCGCACGGGCCGAGTCACCGACGACGTCGGCCGCCACCACCACCGGGGTGCCCAGCAACTCACCGAGCCGGGTGGCGACCGGGGCAAGCGAGTACGCAAGGTCCGGTGCGCCTTTCGGCCGGCCCAAGTGAGCCGTCACCACCACCCGGGCCCCGGCGCCGGTCAGCGCCCGCACAGTGGGCAGTGAGGCCCGGATTCGCCCGTCATCAGTAATCCGCGCACCATCTAAAGGCACGTTGAGGTCGGTGCGAACCAGCACGGTGCGGCCCGACACCCCACCATTCAGCAGGTCGTCGAGCGTTCTCACAGCTGCGAGCCGACCAGGACGGTCAGGTCAGCCAGCCGGTTGGAATAGCCCCATTCGTTGTCGTACCAGCCGACGATCTTGACCTGGTTGCCGATCACCTTGGTCAGCGGCGAGTCGAAGATGCACGACGCGGGGTCGGTGATGATGTCCGAGGACACGATCGGCGCGTCGCTGTAGCGCAGGATGCCCTTGAGCGCGCCGTCCGCAGCATTCCGGAACACCTCGTTGACCTCCTCGACGCTGGTCTCGCGGGAAACCGAGGCGGACAGATCGGTGATCGATCCGGTGGGGACAGGCACCCGCAGCGCGTAGCCGTCCAGCCTTCCGTTGAGCTCGGGCAGCACCAGCCCGATGGCCTTGGCGGCCCCGGTGGAGGTCGGTACGACATTGATTGCGGCGGCCCGGGCCCTGCGCAGGTCGCTGTGCGGGGCGTCCTGCAGGTTCTGGTCCTGGGTGTAGGCGTGGATGGTGGTCATCAAACCCTTTTCGATGGCCAAGGCGTCGTTGAGCACCTTGGCCATCGGGCCCAGACAGTTGGTGGTGCACGAGGCGTTGGAGATCACCGTCTGAGTACCGTCCAACCTGGAGTCATTGACCCCGAGCACCACGGTGAGGTCCTCACCCTTGGCCGGCGCAGAGATGATCACCTTCTTGGCGCCGCCCTCGTCGACATGCTTGCGGGCGTCCTGCGCCTTGGTGAAGAAGCCGGTGGACTCCAGCACCACATCGACGCCCAGGGCACCCCAGGGCAACGCACCCGGGTCCCGCTCGGCTAGCGCCTTGATGGTCTTGCCACCCACCGCGATTCCGTCGTCGGTGATGTGGACGTCCTCTTTGAGCCTGCCCAGCACGCTGTCGTACTTCAGCAGATGTGCCATGGTCGCGACGTCACCGAGATCGTTGAACGCCACCACCTCGATGTCATGGCCGCCGGACTGCACGGCGCGCCAGAAGTTTCGCCCGATACGGCCGAATCCGTTAATCCCTACCCGAACAGTCACGTCGCCCTCTCCCTTACCCAAGTTCCCTCTGCACACAGTCCAGCACTGCGGCTGGCATGGCTGGCACGACTCGGCGCCACCCTATCGGCCGGATACCACCGCGCAGGCCCCCCGGGAGGGGGAGCTGCAGGGGTGTTCGTGACCGGTTGGTTGTCCATGAACCGCCCATGAACAAGCCCCCGGGAACGTCACGCGTCCAGCATGTCGGGGGTGACCTCGGATTCAGTGTCCGGCACCCCGAGTTCCTCGGCGCGGCGGTCGGCCATCGCGAGCAGCCGGCGGATCCGGCCCGCCACGGCATCCTTGGTCATCGGCGGTTCAGCGAGCTGGCCCAACTCCTCCAGCGACGCCTGCCGGTGCTCCAGCCGCAGCCTGCCGGCAGTGAGCAGATGTCTCGGGGTGGCGTCGCCGAGCAACTCCAGAGCCCTGCGGACCCGCGCCGCCGAGGCCACCGCCGCGCGGGCGGATCGGCGCAGGTTGGCGTCATCGAAGTTGGCCAGCCGGTTGGCGGTGGCGCGGACCTCACGGCGCACCCGGCGTTCTTCCCAGGCCAGCACCGAGTCGTGCGCGCCGAGCCGGGTGAGCAGCGCCCCGATAGCGTCCCCGTCCCGGACCACTACCCGATCAGCGCCCCGCACCTCGCGGGCCTTGGCTTGGATGCCCAGCCGGCGGGCCGCCCCGACCAGGGCCAGCGCCGCCTCCGGCCCCGGGCAGGTCACCTCCAACGCAGCCGAGCGGCCCGGCTCGGTGAGCGACCCGTGCGCCAGGAACGCACCGCGCCACGAGGCCTCAGCATCGCAGAGGCCACCGGAGACGACCTGCGGGGGCAACCCCCGCACCGGGCGGCCGCGAAGATCCAGTAGCCCGGTCTGGCGGGCCAGCCCCTCGCCGTCGCGAACTATTCGAACCACATAGCAGGTTCCCTTGCGCAGCCCACCCGCCGTGATCAAGTGCACATCGGAGTTGTGCCCGTAGAGCTCGTGCACCTCCCGACGCAGCCGCCGCGCGGTGGAGCCGGTGTCCAGCTCGGCCTCCACCACGACGCGACCGGCAATAATGTGCAGCCCACCGGCAAAGCGCAGCAGTGAGGCGACCTCGGCCCGCCGGCAGCACGTCTTGGTCACCCGTAGCCGGCTCAGCTCGTCCTTGACGGCGGAGGTCATGGCCACCGGCGCTTCTCCTCCCGTTGCCCTGTCAAACGGTCTCAGCTGTCGATGCTTCGACCCTGTCAAGCAGGTCTCAGTATCCGACGCAGCGCTTCAGCAAGTGCTACCGGATCGTGGCGATCGGTAGATCCGTCATCGGCGACCCGGTCAAGGTACGCGAGCCCGCCGAGCTCCTCGGCGCAGCGGTGCAACTGAGCGGGGACAGTGACAGTGTTGATATCGGCGAGGACCGCGTGCACCGTGAATCCGGGTGGGGCGTGACCCGACAGTACGGTCAGGTACTGCTCGGGGGAAAACCCGGCGGTCTCGCCGGGTTGCGGCGCCAGGTTGAGCACCAGTATCCGGCGAGCAGCGGTACCGGCCAGCGCGTCAGCCAGCTCGGGGACCAGCAGGTGCGGTAGCACGCTGGTGAACCACGAGCCCGGCCCGAGCACCACCACGTCAGCCTCGCCGACTGCGTGGACCGCCTCGACGCAGGCCTTCGGTCGCTCCGGACGCAGCCACACCCGGTGTACCCGACCTGGCGTGGTCGCCACCGCCACTTGGCCGCGGATCCGCCGCAGGGTGTTCGGGTCGCCGTCCAGGCCGGCCACGTCGGCCTCGATGTCCAGTGGCTCGGCGGCCATCGGCAGTACCCGGCCGATCACCCCGAGCAGCCGGCAGGCCTCGTCCAATGCCGCCACCGGATCGCCGTGCACTTCCAGCAGCCCAGCCAGCAGCAGGTTGCCCACGGCATGCCCGGCCAACGCCCCGTTACCACCAAAGCGATGCTGGAACACCTGCCGCCAGCGCGCCCCACCGCCGTCGTGAGCTGCCAGTGCGGTCAGCGCCATCCGCAGGTCCCCCGGCGGGAGCAGACCCAACTCGCGGCGCAGCCGCCCGGAGGACCCACCGTCATCGGCCACCGTGACCACCGCGGTGACGTCCTCGGTGATGGCTCGCAACGCCAGCAGCGTGGCATACAACCCATGGCCGCCGCCCAGCGCGACGGCTTTGAGCGGCCGGGTCACTCTCGACCCACGTCCCGATGCACCACCTTGACGGTGATCCCGTCCTCCTGGCCGAGCCGGGCAGCCAGCGCCTCGGAAACAACCACACTGCGGTGTTTACCACCGGTGCACCCCACCGCGATGGTGAGGTAACGCTTACCCTCCCGCCGGTACCCTCCGCTGATCAACCGTAACAGCTCGAGGTAGCGGTCCAGGAATTCCTCGGCACCTTCCTGGGACAACACGTAGTTGCGGACGTCGGCGTCCAGGCCGGTGAAGTCACGCAGTTCCGGGATCCAGAACGGGTTGGGCAGGAACCGCACGTCGATCACGAGGTCGGAGTCCATCGGCAGCCCGTACTTGTAGCCGAAGGACACCACGGTGATCCGGGTGCGGCTGCTAGCTTCTCCCCCGAACGCGTGCTCGATCTTGGCGCGCAACTGGTGCACGGACAACCCGGTGGTATCCAGCACCAGGTCGGCCTCGTCACGCAGGGGGACCAGCAGCGCCCGCTCCGCGGCGATCCCGTCGGCCAGCCTCCCGTCGCTCTGCAGCGGGTGGCTGCGGCGGACCTGCTCGAAGCGACGGATCAGCACCGCGTCGGTGGCTTCCAGGTACAGCACCTTGGGTCGGTAGCCACGGGCGTCCAGATCCTTGATCACCGCGGCGAGGTCGTCGGTGAACGCCCGGCTGCGCACGTCCATGACCACTGCCACCCGGGTCACCACGCCTTGGGAGCGGGAGCCGAGCTCGACCATGGTGGCGATCAGCTCGGGTGGCAGGTTGTCCACCACGAACCAGCCCAGGTCTTCCAGCACCTTGGCGGCCGTGCTGCGACCGGCCCCGGATAGTCCCGACACCACGGCGACCTCGATACCGCCCGCAGCGGTCACGGCGCCTCTCCATTGTCATCACTGGTGCTACCCAGGGCGGCGAGTACCGCTGCGGCCGTGCTCGGACCGACCCCGGGTACCTCGGTGAGCTGGTCCACACTGGCCTGCCGGATGCGGCGCACCGAGCCGAAGTGCTTGAGCAGTGCGGTGCGCCGGGTCTGTCCGAGCCCGGTGACATCATCCAACGCGGAGCTGGTCATCCGCGCCGACCGCTTCTGCCGGTGGTAGCTGATCGCGAACCGGTGCGCCTCGTCGCTCACCCGCTGCAGCAGGTAGAGCCCCTCACTGGTGCGCGGCAGGATCACCGGGTCGGCCTCGCCGGGTAACCAGACCTCCTCCAGCCGTTTGGCCAGCCCGGCGATCGCCACGTCGGTGACGCCGAGTTCGAACAGCGCCTTGGCCGCCGCGGCCACCTGCGCCGGGCCGCCGTCGACCACGAGCAGGTTCGGCGGGTAGGCGAACTTGCGGGGACGCCCCGTATCGGGGTCCAGCCCCGGTTTGCCGGTCGGCTCCGTTTCCTGCAAGTAGCGGGCGAAGCGCCGGCGGACCACCTCGGCGATGCTCGCCACATCGTCGGAGCGCCCGTCGCCGGCGGCGTCGCGGATCGCGAAGCGCCGGTAGTCCGACTTACGCGCCAGCCCGTCCTCGAAGACCACCAGCGAGGCGACCACGTCGTTGCCCTGCACATGACTGACGTCGATGCATTCGATGCGCAGCGGTGCAGCGTCGAGGCCCAGATACTCGTGGATCTCCTGCAACGCCGCGGCGCGGGCGGTCAGGTCACCCGCGCGGCGTAACTT
>JBOHHF010000043.1:0-1702 GCA_050700495.1 Pseudonocardiaceae bacterium | reverse complement strand
CTCGTCGACGAACTCCACATAGCCCGTGATACCAGCCGGACACCACTGTTCCAGGCCATGGTCGTGTTGCAGAACACCCCCGACCAGGCCTGGGAACTACCCGGCCTGGACATCGACAGCATCGACCTGCCAGTAGTCACCGCGCAATTCGACATCAGCATCGACTTCCAAGAATCCGAGGGGGCCCTGTATGGCGCCATCAACTACAACACCGACCTGTTCGATCCGGCCACCATCGAACGAATGGTAGGGCATCTGCAGACGTTGTTGGCGGGGATCGCTGAGGATGCTGACCGTGCGGTGGGTGAGTTGCCGTGGATGTCTGAGACCGAACGCCACCAGGTACTACACGCCTGGAATGACACCGAAGTGGAGGTGCCGGCGGTGGTGTTTTCGGAGTTGTTCCAGGCGCAGGTGGCGCGGACGCCGGATGCCACTGCGTTGGTGTGTGGGGATCGTTCGTTGAGTTTTGCGGAGTTGGAGGTACGGGCGAATCGGTTGGCGCATTATCTGGTCGGGTTGGGGGTGGGCCCGGAGCGGGTGGTGGCGCTGGCGTTGGGGCGGTCGGTGGAGATGATCGTGGCGTTGGTGGCGGTGTTCTAAGCCGGTGGGGTGTATCTGCCGATAGATGTGGAGCTGCCCGCGCAGCGGATCGGGTTCATGGTCGAGGATGCGGCGCCGGTGCTAGTAGTGACCACGGCTTCTGCTGGGAATGTTCACGGTGTGTTGCCGCCCGGTGCGGCACTGCTGGTGGTTGATGACCCAGAGACTCAGGCGGCGCTGGGGGACTATGCCGATTCGGATCTGACCGATGCTGATCGGCTCGGGCCCCTGCATCCGGGTAGTTCGGCGTATGTGATCTATACCTCGGGCTCCACCGGCCGACCCAAGGGTGTGGTCATCGAGCATCGTGGTCTGACCAACCTGCTGTTTGATCACCGTGTGGGGCTGATCGAACCGGAGGCAATCGCGGCGGGGCAGCGGCTGCGGGTGGGGTTGACATCGGTGTTCTCTTTTGACACCTCGTGGGAGGGGTTGCTGTTCATGGCCGCTGGTCATGAACTGCACGTGATCGAGGACGATGTTCGGCTGGACGCGCAGGGGTTGGTGGACTATGTCGCCGAACGGCGGATTGATCTGCTGGATCTGACGCCGTCTTATGCCCGGCAGCTGTTTGCGGCGGGATTGTTGACCAATAAACGGCACCGCCCGAGGGCGGTCATGTTCGGCGGGGAAGCGGTCAGCGAGTCGCTATGGGCGGAGCTGGCCGGAGCGGAAGGCACTACCGGCTACAACTATTACGGCCCCACCGAATGCACCGTCGATGCCGTGTACTGCCGGCTCGACGATGCTGACCGGCCGGTGATCGGCCGGCCCGGGCGGAATCTCCAGGCTTATGTTTTGGATCCGGGGTTGCGTCCGGTGCCGGTGGGGGTGGCTGGTGAGTTGTATCTGGCTGGTGCTCAGGTGGCCCGGGGGTATTTGTACCGTCCGGGGTTGACCGCGGCGCGGTTTGTGGCGTGTCCGTTTGGGGTGCCGGGGGCGCGGATGTATCGCACCGGGGATCGGGTGCGTTGGACGATCGAGGGACAGGTGGAGTTCATTGGTCGGGTCGATGAGCAGGTCAAGGTTCGGGGGTTTCGGATCGAGCCTGGTGAGATCGAGGCTGTGTTGGTGGTGCATCCGGGGGTTGACAACGTTG
>JBOHHF010000042.1:0-1688 GCA_050700495.1 Pseudonocardiaceae bacterium | reverse complement strand
GCGCCGGCACTTCTCCGAGCTCGCGGTAGAGCTGTGTGACTGACAGGCCCTGATTGCCGGCTTCGGCGTCGTGGATGGCGGTGCCGCCCTGCTTCCATCGGCTGCGGGCGTAGCGGTCGATCCCGTGACGTTTGGGTCGGGCGCGTTCGCGGACGAACACGCCTTTGCCCTGCTTGGAGATGACGAGCCCTTGCTGACGCAGCAGATCGATGGCTTTGCGGGCGACGCCGCTGCTGCACAGGTACCGCTGCGTCAGCTGCTCGTAGGTGGGCAGCTGATCCCCGGCGGAGTATTCGCCGATCTCGATCCGTGCACGCAGGTCGTCAGCGATCCGCGTCTGGATGGATCGCTCGTCGGTGATCTCACTCGCCACGACGCGACAGTACCACCTGAGCAGCACACCACATCTCCGGCAGACAGCTTTGCTAGCAAAGCACTTGACCGCTTATGTGATGAAGATTACCGTCGCTTCATGACGAGCGGCCGCCGTCCGAAGCCGCGGAACCAGGCCCTGGCGGCGCTCCTCGATGGGCAGGGGATGAGCCGCAAAGGGCTCGCCTACCGGGTCAACCTGCTCGCTGCGGAAGCAGGTCTGCGGACGGCGTACAAGCACACCAGTGTCGCCCGGTGGCTCGCGGGAGAGACACCGAAGGACCCCGTACCCACGTACATCGCTGCCGCGTTGAGTGAGCGGATCGGCCGACCCGTCACGGCGGAAGAGATCGGCATGGGTACGAGCCCCGATGGCGCTCCGCCGGGATGGGACTTCCCCCGGGACCGCTGCGACGCCATCCAGGGCGTGCGGGCCCACTGGAGTGGGCAGGACGGAGCCCGCCTCGCCGACCGCTTCGCAGTCGCCGGCTACACCCTTCCCGTCACCCGCTGGCTCGCTGTCCCCGCCGATGCCACAACGGGGGGCGAGGGTGGCCGCCGCTGCGGCCGTGAGGACCTGAAGGAACTGCGGGACACCGCTGAACAGGCCCGCTTGTGGGACGCCAGGTTCGGAGGCGGCGACTGGCGATTGAGCTCGGTGACGCAGTGCCTACGTGACCGAGCGATCCCCCTGCTCACCGGCACCCACACCGAACAGGTCGGCCGGGAACTGTTCACGATCACCGCGGAGCTGTCCCGCGTCGTGGCCTGGGCCACGTTCGACAGCGGTCACAGCGGCACCGCCCAGCAGCACTTCATCCAGGCGCTGCGGCTGGCCCGTGCGGGCGGCGATGTGGAGATGGGGACCTACATCCTGACGACCATGGCCCTGCACACTCTCCTCGAAGGTGCGCCGGATCAAGCGCTCGACATGGCGCAGGGCGCCTTCCACCGAGGCCAGCGTCACGCGGCCCCGCGGGTCCTGGCCTTCGCCAAGCTTGTCGAGGCACGCGCCCTCAGCCGCCTCGGAGACGCGACATCAGCATCCTCCGCGCTCAGCCGGGCAGAGGCACTGCTGGACAAGACCCAACCCGGAACCCGTGACCCGATGTGGATCTCCTATGTCACACACGGCCGCCTTGCGGCCGACGCCACCGAGATCTTCCGAGACCTGCACAACCCGAAGGCGGCGCTGCGGTGGAGCGAGCAGGCGAGCGACATGTCCGACGACGTCCACACCCGTGCCGTCGGGCTCCGCCTGGCCGTCGTCGCCACCGCCGCCTGTCAGGCGCGAGACCTCGACCAGGCGCTCGACT
>JBOHHF010000041.1:0-1337 GCA_050700495.1 Pseudonocardiaceae bacterium | reverse complement strand
ATGCAGGGTGGTGCCGAGTGCCTTCAGGGTCACAGCTTCGCCCTGCCGGTCGCCGGCTTCCCGGCGAGCGCTCAGCGCCTGGTGGAAGTGGTCGATGGCGTCGTCGCAGCGGCGCAGGCACCGGTAGGTCTGACCGAGGTCGTGCAGGCTCCAGCCCAAGCCCCATCGGTCGTCGATCTGGCTGAAGGAATCCAGCGCGGCTCGGGCATGGTCGATGGCGTCCTCGTAGCGGCGAAGGCCGCGATAGGTTTCGCTGAGGAGGTGGTGGGCCCAGCCGCCGCCCCACAGATCGCCAACCCGCCGCAGGATTGCCGATGCGTCCTGCAGGCTGGCGGCCGCGTCGTCCAACTGGCGCAGATCGATGTAGGCCATGCCCTGAAGGGTCAGGGTTGCGGCCTTCTCCTTCCCGCAGTTGCCGATCTCGTCCCAGATAGCGAGAGCCTGGTCGAAGGCGCCGATGGCTTCGGTGAATCGCCGGATATCCCGGTAGGCGTGGGCGAGCGTCGTCAGCGCATATGCTTCACCGAACCGGTCGTGGATGTCCTGGGCTGCGGTCAGGCCGGTGCTGCTGGTCGTGATCCACTCTGGCCAGTGTTTGCGCAGGCTGAAGAAGCCCCAGAGCACGACGGCGAGTTGCCATGCGGTGCTCTGATGGCTGCTGGAGTGGGCTTGGCGGGTGGCGGCCACCAGGTTGGCGCGTTCGCTCTCGCACCATGTCAACGCTCGGCCGCGGGTGCTCAATGGCAGGTGGCAGGTGCCTGCCTCGGGAGGGTCAAGGGGGACGCGTGGGCGATGTGGCATGAGCTGACGGTCGGCGGCATCGGCGGTGTGCAGGTACCAGGACAGCAATCGCCGCACGGCGGCATCGCGTTCCGGTTCGAGCTCATCGGTGTGTGCGCGCTCGGATGCGTAGAGGCGAAGCAGGTCATGGAAGCGGTACCGGTCGTGGGCGGCGGGTTCGATGAGATGGGCGTCGCCTAGGGCGGCGAGTAGTTGCCGGGCGTGGGCGAGGGGTTTGTTGAGCAGGGCGGCGGCGGCTGATGTGCTGATGTCTGGCCCGGTGTGCAAGCTGAGCAACCGGAAAGCGCGGGCGCAGTCCGGGTCGAGTGTGCGGTAGGACCAGGAGAACACGGCACGCATCGTCGTGGTCTCGTCATCGGTCCCGAGCGCCGCCAGGCGATCGCCTCCATCGGCCAGCTCGCACACCAGGTCGGTCAGCGCGGTATGGGGGTGAGACGCGGCGCGCTCACCGGCGATCCGCAATGCTAGCGGGAGAAACGCGCAGAGCCGGGCCAGTTCGGTTGCCGCGTGCGGCTCTGCGTCGGTGCGGTGTGCTC
>JBOHHF010000040.1:0-19132 GCA_050700495.1 Pseudonocardiaceae bacterium | reverse complement strand
GTCACACACCGTTACCTAACGCCACGTCGGATGGCCAGGCTGAATGTTTACCCACTCACCTCACGCTGCGAAGCCTGCTACGCGCGCAGGCTGATCTTGCGGTAACTGAGATTGGATCATGGAGCTGCTCGCTGGCGCCCGATCTGACGAGCACGCAATCCGGCTCCGGTCTACTCTGCTGGGCTTCCTGGTGCTGCGGCTGCGCGGCCTCGCGGATTACGAGGCGGCGGCGGAGCTGTACCGCTGCTGCCGGCTCGCCGGACGTACGGTACGCAAGATGACGGACTGCCTCATCGCCGTCTCAACAATCTCGGTTGGCGCGACTCTGCTGCACCGTGACGCGGATTTTGACACGCTGGCCGCACACACGCCGCTGCAGCTGCAACTGCTCGTGGACAAACACCGGGCATCAATAATCTGTCGGTGTTGCAGGCCATGATGGTGGGCGTGGACGTGCTCGACCTGTTCTCCCCCGCCACCCGGGACTGGTTCGCGGGGGCGTTCGCTGCGCCTACCCCGGCCCAGGACGGCGCGTGGCGAGCGGCAGCCGCGGGCGAGCACGCGCTCGTCGTCGCCCCGACCGGATCAGGCAAGACCCTCGCCGCGTTCCTGTGGGCTCTGGACCAGCTGGCCGTCGCCGGGCCTCCGAATGAGCCGATGAGGCGTTGCCGGGTGCTCTACATATCCCCGCTCAAGGCCTTGGCGGTGGACGTGGAGCGTAACCTGCGTTCTCCGCTGGCCGGCATCCGGCAGGCCACACACCGGTTGGACCTGCCGCAGCCGGACATCCGGGTGGCAATGCGCACCGGCGATACCCCGGCCGAGCAGCGCCGCGTCTTCGCCCGCACTCCGGCGGACGTGCTCGTCACTACCCCGGAGTCGCTATTCCTCTTGCTCACGTCGGCGGCGAGGGAGTCGTTGCGCGGTGTCAATACCGTGATCGTGGACGAGGTGCACGCGGTCGCCGCCAGTAAGCGTGGCGCGCACCTGGCGCTGTCGTTGGAGCGGCTGGATGCGCTGCTGGAGCGCCCTGCCCAACGGATCGGTCTGTCCGCCACCGTGCGTCCGGTCGAGGAGGTCAGTGCCTTCTTGGCCGGGGGACGGCCAGTGCACGTGGTGCAGCCGGCATCAGCCAAGACGATCGAGGTCGCGGTGCAGGTGCCGGTGCCGGACATGTCGGTATTGGGTCAGCCGATCGGGGAAGAGTTGACTGGGGCGGCCAGCGGATCAGAGCACCGGGCCTCGATCTGGCCCGCGGTGGAGCAGCGAATTCTGGACCTGGTGCAAGCGCACCGCTCGACAATCGTGTTCGCCAACTCGCGGCGCCTGGCCGAGCGGCTCACCTCCCGGCTCAACGAGCTGGCCGTCGACCAACCGGCAACGCTCCGAGACCGGATGCCTGCCGAGCTCATGGGCCAGGCCGGGCTCGCCGGCGGCGCTCCCGAGGTGATCGCCAAGGCGCATCACGGCTCGATGTCGCGCGAGCAGCGGACCCTGGTGGAAGAGGAACTCAAGTCCGGTCGGTTGCCGTGCGTGGTCGCCACCTCGTCGTTGGAGCTGGGCATCGACATGGGCGCGGTGGACCTGGTGGTACAGGTCGAGGCGCCCCCGACGGTGGCCTCAGGGCTGCAGCGCATCGGGCGGGCCGGGCACCAGGTCGGGGCGGTGTCTCGCGGGGTGGTCTTTCCCAAGTTCCGGGGTGACCTGGTCTCGTGCGCGGTAGTCACAGAACGGATGGCCAGCGGGGCGATCGAGGCGCTGCGCTACCCCCGCAACCCGCTGGACGTGCTCGCCCAGCAGGTGGTGGCCATGGTCGCGCTGGATCCGTGGACCGTCGGTGATCTCGCCACGCTGGTCCGCCGGGCCGCGCCGTACTCGGCGCTGCCCGACTCAGCGTTGCACGCTGTGCTGGACATGCTTGCGGGACGCTACCCGTCGGAGGAGTTCGGTGAGCTGCGTCCGCGGATCGTCTGGAACAGGGTCACCAACGAGCTACGCGGCCGGCCAGGAGCGCAGCGGCTGGCGGTTACCTCCGGCGGCACCATCCCCGACCGGGGGCTGTTCACCGTGATGACCCCCGGTGGTGCTGATGGGGCGGGTTCACGGGTAGGCGAGCTCGACGAGGAAATGGTCTACGAGTCCCGAGTGGGCGACACATTCTTGCTCGGTTCGACCTCGTGGAAGATCGTCGACATCACCCACGACCGGGTCATCGCGGTACCCGTGCCCGGCGAGCCTGCCCGGATGCCGTTCTGGAAGGGCGACGCGCCGGGTCGACCCCTGGAACTCGGACGCGCGTTGGGCGCGTTCGTCCGCGAGCTGAGCGGCGCCGGGGTAGACGCAGCGCGCCGTCGCGCCGAGGGGGCTGGCCTCGACGCGTGGGCGGCTGACAATCTGTTGTCCTACCTGCGCGAGCAGCGTGCGGCCGCCGGGCATGTACCCGACGACCGCACCGTGCTGGTGGAACGGTTCCGCGATGAGCTCGGCGACTGGCGGATGGTCGTGCACTCGCCCTTCGGCGCTCAGGTCAACGGGCCGTGGGCGCTGGCGATCGGCGCCCGGCTTCGGGAAAGGCGTGGCGTCGAGGCGCAGGTGGCCAGTGCCGACGATGGGATCGTGTTGCGGTTGCCCGACGCATACGACGCTGACGGCGCCGAGGTGTTGCCCACTGCCGAGGACCTGCTGCTCGATCCTGACGAGGTGGAGCAGCTCGTGGTCGCCGAAGTGGGCGGTTCAGCGCTGTTCGCGTCCCGGTTCCGGGAGTGCGCGGCCCGCGCGCTGCTGCTGCCCCGCCGCGACCCCAGGCACCGCACTCCGCTGTGGCAGCAGCGGCAGCGCTCAGCCCAGCTGCTCACCGTCGCGTCGAAGTACGAGCAGTTCCCGGTGGTGCTGGAGGCGATGCGGGAGTGTCTGCAAGATGTCTATGACCTCGTCGGACTGCGCGAGCTGATGTCGGAGGTGCAGGCCCGGCGAGTACGGGTGGTGGAGGTGGTCACCCCGTCGCCGTCGCCGTTCGCCCGCAGCTTGCTGTTCGGTTACGTCGGGATGTTCCTCTATGAGCTCGACGCCCCGCTCGCCGAGCGCAGGGCTGCCGCGCTCGCGCTGGACTCCACCTTGCTGGCGGAGCTGTTGGGCTCGGAAGCGATCCGCGAGCTGCTCGATCCCGGCGTGCTCCTCGAAGTGGAGGCCCAGCTCCAGCGCCTCGATCCCGAGCGGCACGCCCGGGACATCGAAGGCGCTGCCGACCTGCTGCGTGCCCTGGGCGACCTTACCGAAGCCGAGGCCGCGCAGCGCGGGGTGGCCCCGATGTGGCTTGCCGAGCTCGGCGCGGCCCGTCGAGCTATCACGGTGCGGATCGCCGGCGAGCAACGCTGGATCGCCATCGAGGACGCCGGACGGATGCGTGACGCGCTGGGCGCGGCCCTGCCGGTAGGGGTTCCCGAGGCGTTCACCGAGCCGGTTGCCGACCCGCTCGGTGATCTGCTGCTTCGCTACGCCCGCACGCACGGGCCTTTTACCGCCGCGGCTGCCGCAGAACGATTCGGGCTTGGGATTGCTGTGGTGGGCGCGGTGCTGGATCGGATGACCGGCGTCGGCACTGTTGTCCGCGGTGAGCTACGCCCAGTTGACCTTGGCGGTGGCGGCACCGAGTACTGCCACGCCGAGGTGCTGCGGCGGTTGCGACGGGCATCGTTGGCCCGCTTGCGGGCCGAGGTGGAGCCGGTTGAACAGACCGCGCTGGGGCGGTTTTTGCCGGCCTGGCACGGCATCGGATCCAGCGGCGCCCTGCGTAACGAGTCAGGATCGGCGCGGCGGCTGCATAGCGCGCCCACCACGGACGACGTGCTCGCTGTAGTGGAGCAGTTGGCTGGTGCACCGGTGCCTGCGAGCGCGCTGGAGTCGCTCTTACTCCCGGCGCGGCTTCCGGGCTACTCCCCTGCGCTGCTCGACGAGCTCACCACGTCGGGCGAAGTGACCTGGACCGGCTGCGGGTCGCTGGCCGGTGGTGATGGGTGGATTGCGCTGGCTCCCACCGACGTAGCGGATCTTGTGCTACCGGACCTCGAGGAACAGCTCGAGCTCACGCCGACGCACCGAGGCGTCCTGCGCGCACTGGGTTGGGACCCCGGTGGCGGCACGGCCGCTGGCGGTGCACTGTTCTTCAGGCAGCTCGCCGACCGGACTGGCCAGCATCTGCTCGCTGACGGTGAGCCAGTGCCGGGTGACGCCGACCTCGTCGTGGCGCTGTGGGATCTGGTGTGGGCAGGGTTGCTGACCAACGATTCGCTGGCACCGCTGCGAGCCGTGGTGTCCGGTCGCTCGGCCACGCACCGGCCACGTCGATCCGCGCCACGCGGGCGATACGCTCGGATGCGGGCGGGTCGGCCACCGATGCCCTCCCGCGCAGGGCCACCGACAGCCGCGGGCCGCTGGTCGCTGGCGCCGCAGCACCAGTCGCCTACATCTCAGCCCGACTCGACACGACGGGCGCACGCCCGAGCCGAGACGTTCCTCGAGCGGCACGGGGTCCTCACCAGGGGGGCGCTTGATACCGAACGAGTCGCCGGCGGCTTTGCCGGCGTGTACAAGGTGCTGCGAGCGATGGAAGATTCCGGCCGGTGCCGACGCGGGTACGTGGTCGAGGGACTCGGGGCAGCGCAGTTCGCCGTCCCGGGCGCGATCGACCGGCTGCGCGCAGTGGCTCAGATCAGCGACCACCATACCCACGACGCCGCCGCGGTTGTGCTTGCTGCGGCCGATCCCGCCCAGCCCTACGGCGCCGCTCTGCAGTGGCCGTCCACCATCGGTGATGTGCGGCACCGACCTGGACGCAAGGCAGGCGCACTGGCCGTCCTGGTGGACGGTGCAGTCGCCCTCTACGTCGAGCGCGGGGGCCGGTCGCTGCTGTCCTTCACCGAGGACACCGAGACCTTGCGCGTGGCTATCCGTGCCCTCGCCGACGCCGTGCACCGAGGCTGGCTGGGTTCCCTATCCGTCCAGCGCACCGACGGCGCCGCTGCGCAGAGTTCAGCGCTGGCCGAGCTGCTCCGCGACGCCGGGTTTCGCGCCACCCCCCGGGGGTTGCGGCTCCGGGTCTGATGCGGTAGCTACCCGTTGTGCTAGCTCAACAGGGCCTCTCTTCGTTGAGTGTCATTGAGTGGCAGGGCGCAACAGTGTCCAGAGCTGGGCGACCGCCTCCTGGTCCCCTGAAATTCGGACCGATTGGTCCGGCAGTCGGCCCCACGACCAGAGGTAAACCTCTGTGGGGTTCCCGCTGACCATCGCGTCCGCCGCACGGGCATCTGCGTCCTCCACCCGCCGAGCGCCGGATCGGCCAGGCTCGAAGACCGCCAACCAGCGTCGGTCGCCAGCCGAAAGTGCGACCGTTCCGTGCTGCTGCGACGACATCCGCAGCTCGTTGAGGCGGTGACCGAACCATAGGAAGAGCAGTTCGTCGATCCCATCTAGGGCAACCTCCGCGTCGATGGGGTGCACCGGCCCGCCAGCGGCAGCCTCGATGTCGATGCGATGCACAGTGGTCTCGTGCGCCATCCGTCGCCGCCAGAAGCCGTGTGTGCGGTCGGCGGGCCACCAGGTGTCGCAAGGAGCGGCCGGGTCATGCCGGCTCAGCTCGGTGAGCAACTCGCTGAGGCCGGTCCGGACGAAACCGACGAGGTCACCGTCCGATGGTGACTGCTGCCACTGTTCGGGTCGATGGCCGTCCCGTACCCATGCCCGGGTAGCCCGGTGCACGCTGCCTACGTGCCGTAGCGTCTCGGCCAGGGTTGAATCGGGGCAGCCAGGTACTTCTGCCTGCGCCGCCTCCGGCAGCGCGGTGGACGCCGTGTCGAGCATCAGCTCGCCCTCGATGCCGATCACGTCGAGCATCCGACCGTAGTCGATCAACGGCCGCGGGGCAGTCATCGCGAAGTCCCAGCCACCGCGTGCTGCGTGATGGCGAGGAACTCGCCGGCCTGGCGGACGAGGTCGTCTGCGTCGCGGCTAGTCACGAGGCGATGGACGCCGGCTTCGGCGGCCGATCGAGTGGCCGACGTGGCGGCAAAGAACGCTGACCATTCCGCGAGTTCCGGCGCGACCGTGGCGAGAAGAACCCACACGCTGGTCGGTCGGGTGCGGCGGCGTGGCCGTGCCCGCGCCGCCAGCACCGCGGCCGCTGCTCGCAGCGCTGCGAGGTACGCCTGGGCATAGCGGTCTACTGGATGCGGGGTGTATTCGGCGTCGATCAGCCCCTGCTGGGCCTGGTCGAGCAGGTTTCGCACGGCGAGCGGGTGATCAGTGGGGCCGTCGCACCGCGAAAGTGGGACGATCGGCGGGGTAGTCGGAGCGGCAGTAGGCACGTCGGCCTCCTCAGTCGGGGTCGTGATGAGTGCGACACCGGGTCGACTGCGCCGTGGGGAAGCCGGCGGAGCTCGGTGGCGGTGCGCTTCCCCCGCTCCGCCACCGAGCCCTTGTTCGAACATGTGTTCGACACGAGGTAAGAGTAACCCGGCAGGATGCGGTCTCGTCAAGTCCGGCACGCGGGGAGGCAGCGAGCTCAAGCCTCGCCGTGGTCTGATTGACCTGTGCAGCCCGCCGGTGCCGCCCGCTTCGCAGCTGTGCCGGCCGATACTGGAGGTCGGCGGTGACAGCAATGCGCGCCCGCGAACCGGCCCGGCTGGCCGAACTGACAGCCGACGTGTTGCGGATGAGGCTCGATGAGGCGCTGCGGATCTACGTCACGGCGATGCGCTATCCACCTGGGACAGCGCGGCATCGGAGTCCGATGTGGCTGGAGCACACACTGCGAGCCGGCTGGGTCTGCATGGCCGCATTCGAGGCCGACGCGCTGGTGGGTATCGTTTACGGCTACCGGGGAGCGCCCGGCCAGTGGTGGCACGATGAGGTACATCGTGGACTCATGCTGATCGACCCTGGCGCGGCACAGCGTAACCTCGCCGACTACTTCGAGCTCACCGAACTCCATGTGCACCCGAATGCGCAGGGCAAGGGTATCGGTAGGGCCCTGCTCACCGAGCTGCTGTCCAGAGTGGATGCCCCACGCGCGTTGCTGTCCACCCCCGAGGGTCCGACCAGGGCGTGGCGGCTCTACCGCCGGTTCGGCTTCACCGATCTGCTGCGTAATTACCACTTCACCGGGGATTCCCGGGCTTTCGCCGTATTGGGCCGCACCCTTCCGCTCTGACGCCGCTGACCGAGGACTGACGAGGGCTGACCGAGGTTGGTAGCCGTTGACGACACCCCCGACAGGGGTTGGCGGTATTTGAAGATCTACCAACCAACCGAACCGGGACAGCGTGCGAGCCGAACCCGGGCACATGTCGGCAAAGCGCTGCCTTATCGTCGGCATGCACAGCGAGTACACGGCCGGCAACGCAGTGCTGTCACCACGATCCCGGGAGGTCCCATGGCGCAGGTGAACGCCACTCGCCGAGCCCGGCTGCTCTCCCCGGACGAGCCGGCGAATATCCAGCAGGACCACCCGCTCGATGAGGACCTCCGCGCCAAGGTGCATCGCGAGCTCGCCGCCTTCCTCAAGACCAAACGCGACGAAGCCGCCCAGATCGACCCACAGTTCGTCGCGGCGGTGGACTCGCTGACCGACTTCGTACTGGGTGGCGGCAAGCGACTGCGCCCGACGTTCGCCTGGTGGGGCTGGCGGGGAGCAGGCGGTTCGCCGACCGATCCGGAGGCGCGTGCAGTACTGCAGGCGGTGAGTTCTCTGGAGCTCATCCAGGCCTGTGCGCTGGTGCATGACGACCTGATGGACGATTCCACCACCCGGCGCGGTGCACCGACGGTGCACGTCGACTTCGCCGCCCGGCACCGCGCGGCCGGATGGCTGGGCACGCCGGAACGGTTCGGCGCGGCTACGGCCATCCTGCTCGGCGACATCGCGCTGGCGTGGGCCGACGACATGCTGCGCGGTGCCGATCTCTGGCCTGATCAACTGGGTCGAGCTCTTGGCGTGTGGCAGACGATGCGCACCGAGGTGCTCGCGGGGCAGTACCTCGACATGCTCACCCAGGCGCGCGGGGACGAGACGCCCGAGGCCGCGTTGCAGATCGACCGGTACAAGACCGCCGCCTATACCGTTGAGCGTCCGTTGCACCTGGGTGCAGCGATCGCCGGAGCGGGCCCCGCATTGGTCGACGCCTACCGCCGCTTCGGTGCCGACATCGGCGTCGCCTTCCAGCTGCGTGACGACTTGCTCGGCATGTTCGGTGACCCCGTGATCACCGGCAAGCCCGCTGGCGACGACCTCCGCGAGGGCAAGCGGACGCTGCTGCTGGCCTACGGTCTGCGCGCCGCCGACGGACAGGGCCGTGCCGCGGCCGCCGACCTGCTGCGTGGCGCGATCGGGAACCCGCACGTGGATGCGGACACCGTGACCGAGATACGCGAGCTGCTGATCGAGCTTGGCGCCGTGGCCGAGGTGGAGCGCCGGATCACCGAGTTGACCAACTCAGCTCTGGCCAGCTTGTGCACTGCCGATGTGGCCGAGCCGGCGGGTGCGCGGCTGACCGAGCTGGCCGCACAGGCCACCTGCAGAGCCTTGTGAGTGGTATTGAGTGCAGTAACACTGTTACGCACGCACGACCACGCTAGTGTCCGTGCGTGCGCACGGTGCCTGGATCCACTGACCACGTGGTGGTCGTCGGTGCCGGACTGGCCGGACTCTCCGCGACGCTGCACCTGGTCGGAGCCGGCCGGCAGGTGACCGTGCTCGAGGCCCAGCCCCATCCCGGCGGTCGGGCCGGTCGGATGGATATCGCGGGCTATCGCCTCGATACCGGTCCCACCGTGCTCACCATGCCCGATCTCGTTGACGAGGCACTGGCCGCAGTGGGGGACTCGGTCGCCGCACGGTTGGACCTGGTTGCCCTGCACCCCGCCTACCGCGCCCGCTTCGCCGATGGGTCGGTGATCGACGTGCACACCGACGCGGCGGCGATGGAGGCCGAGGTCAGGGCGATGGCCGGGCCGGACGAAGCGAACGGCTACCGGCGGTTGCGGGACTGGCTCACCCGGCTCTACCGGGTGGAGATCAGCCGGTTCATCGGCGGCAACTTCGATTCCCCGCTGGATCTTGTGGCCAGCGGCGACGCGGTCCGCGAGCTGGCGACGCTGGCCGCGCTGGGCGGCTTCGGTCGGCTCGGTGCTCAGGTCGGCCGGTTCGTGCACGACGAACGTCTGCGACGGATCTTCTCCTTCCAAGCGCTCTACGCCGGGGTGCCCCCGCAACGGGCCCTGGGCGCCTATGCGGTGATCGCCTACATGGACACCGTGGCTGGAGTCTGGTTTCCGCGCGGGGGAATGCGGGCGCTGCCCCAGGCGATGGCTGACGCCGCCTCCGACGCCGGCGCGCAACTTCGCTACGGCACTACGGTGACCGCCCTGGAGCACTCCGGCGACCGTGTCACGGCGGTACGCACCGCAGACGGCGAGCGGGTTACCGCCGATGCAGTGGTGCTCACCCCAGACCTGCCAGTGGTACACAAACTGCTCGGCCGGGCACCCAGGCGGCCGGTGCCACTGCGCTGGTCGCCCTCGGCGGTGGTGCTGCATGCCGGAGTCCGGCCGGGCACCGGCTCGGTCTGGTCGGGGTTGGCGCACCACACAATCATGTTCGGCGAAGCATGGGAGAGCACTTTCGACGAGATCATCTACCGCGGACGGCTAATGACCGACCCGTCGCTGCTGATCACCCGTCCCACCGCTACCGACCCAACCCTGGCACCCGCCGGACGAGAGCTGCTGTACGTGCTCGCACCCTGCCCCAACCTGCACACCGCACCGCTGGACTGGGGCACTCTCGGGTCGGCGTATCGCGATGAGCTGGTGGGCACGCTAGAAGATCGGGGATTGGCGGACCTGAGTGACGTCATCGAGATCGAGCGGCTGGTGACCCCCGCCGACTGGGCGAGCCAGGGTTTGGCCGTCGGCACACCGTTCTCGGCCGCACACACCTTCGCCCAGACCGGGCCGTTCCGCCCGTCCAACCTGGTCCGCGGACGGGTCAACGTGGTGCTCGCCGGGTGCGGCACCACGCCCGGAGTGGGCGTGCCCACCGCGATCATCTCCGGAAAGCTCGCCGCGGCTCGGATCACCGCCGCAGGGGCTCGCCGCCGTACCGTTGTGAGCAGCTGAAACGAATCAATCACCAGTAGGTCACGACAAGGCCACTACTGGTTTGGCCGGCACTGTGCTGTGGAAACATACGGGCCGACATGACGTCGACCCCATCGTCTCCCCCAGCCGCCCCGGGCTACGCGTCTCTCGATCCCAGTCCGGTCCCGCTCCGCAAGCGGGGCGAACCCGTGTTGCTGCTGGACCGGGTGCTGCCCGGCAGGCTGCTATCGGGCATCGTGCTACTCGGACTGGCCGGTTCGGTACTGCTGGCCACCATGGCGGTCGGGGCCGGCGGCATCCTCGTCACCGACCCGCTGATCACCGGCGGACCGCTGTCCTGGATCCGCTACGGTCACGGTCGCGATCTGGCCACCATGTCGCTCTACCTCGGCGTCGGGATGGTCGTGTGGGCCTGGGTACGCCTGGGGCGCGACGTGCTGGCCGGCACCGCGACGGTCCACCACCTGCAGGTCGCCGCTGGTGTCTGGATCGCACCGATGGTGCTGTCACCGCCACTGTTCACCAGGGATGTCTACAGCTACCTGGCGCAGGGTGCGCTCGCGTTGCGCGGGCTGGATCCCTACCAGGTCGGACCGTCGGAGCTGCCACCGGGACCCACTGCGGACAACGTGCACTACGCCTGGCAGACCACCCCCGCGCCCTACGGCCCGCTGTTCCTCTTCATCGCCAAGATCGTGAACTGGTTGACCGACGAGGACACCATGGCGGGCGTGATCGGCATGCGGTTGGTGCTGCTGGCTGGTCTAGGACTCCTGCTGTTCGCGCTGCCCCGGCTGGCCGACCAGCTCGGCGGTAGCCGGACGGTCGCGCTGTGGTTGGTGGTAGCCAACCCGCTGACCGTCGTGCACCTGGTCGGCGGCCCGCACAACGACCTGCTCATGATCGGCTTGCTGGCCGTGGGCACGCTGCTGGTGCTGCAGCACAGGCACGTCGCCGGTATCGGGCTGGTCACCGTGGCGATGGCGGTGAAGGCATCAGCCGGGATAGCGTTGCCGTTCCTGGTGTGGATCTGGGCAGCCCGCCTGCCCGGTAGCCGGGGCGCTGCGCTGCTGCGGGCCAGCGCTGGAGGTCTGGCGGTGTTCGCAACGGTGTTCACCGGCGTCACGATGCTGTCCGGAGTCGGTCTTGGCTGGATCCCCGCGCTCAACGCACCTTCGCTGATCGTCAACTGGATGTCGCTGCCCACCGCCGCAGGCCAGATCATCCAAGCGGTGACGGCGCCATTTCATGACGTCAGCAACGGGCCGTTCATCCTGGTCTGCCGGATCCTCGGCTCCGGGGTATTCCTGGCCGTCTTCGCCTGGCAGTGGTGGCTGGCCAGGGACGGCGGGCCCGAGGCTGTGCACCGGGCAGCGATAGCACTGCTGTGGTCTGCGTTGCTGGCACCGGCCACCTTGCCCTGGTACCTCACCTGGGCGCTGGTCCTCGCCGCGGCTGCACCCTGGCGGCGAAACCCGCTGGCGTTGGTGGTCGCCGGGTCGACCTGGCTGGTGCTGGCCACCTACCCCACCGGTGAGAGCGCCTTTCACTCCTGGCCTTACCAGATCGGGATGCTGGCGGTTGCGCTGGTCACGGCCACCGCGCTGCTGCGCCGGGATCCGTTGCATCTGTCTGGCCGCACCCAACACACCGATCCCCTGCTGGTGGGAACCGGATGAGTCGGGAGCTCGATGCGGCTGGCATCATCGGTCCCGCGCTGCGGGCCTCGTATACCCGCTGCCGGCAACTCAACGCGGTATATGGCCGCACCTACTTCTTGGCCACCCGGCTGTTACCGCCTGCAGCCCGGCCGGCGATCCACGCTCTGTACGGGCTGGCCCGCTACGCCGACGAGATCGTCGACGACCTGGACGACGCCCGGCCTTGGCCCCAGCGCCTCGAGGAGCTGGACACCCTGGCCCGGCAACTGCGCGACGGGCTGGCGCGGGGCAGCTCCGACCACCCGGTGCTGGGTGCAACGGTGCACACTGCGATTCGCTACCGGATCGACCCGCGGCACTTCACAGATTTCATGGTCTCGATGCGGATGGATCGGCCGGTGGAGCAGGGCGGAGTGGCCGGTTACCGGACCTTTGACGAGCTTGCCTGCTACGTGCACGGCTCGGCGGCGGTTATCGGGCTACAGGTGCTGCCGGTGCTGGGCACCGTGGTCCCGCGGGAGCAGGCCGAGCCGCACGCCGCCGCGTTGGGTGTCGCCTTCCAGATCACCAACTTCCTCCGCGACGTCGGAGAGGACCTCGATCGCGGGCGGGTCTACTTGCCCGCCGACGAGCTGGCCGCGTTCGGCGTGGACCGGGCGCTGCTGGAGTGGTGCCGCAGCACCGCGCGGCCCGATCCCCGGGTGCGCCACGCACTGGCTCACCTGGTGGCTCACACCCGGGCGATCTACCGCAGGGCGGCGCCAGGAATACCGATGCTCAACCCGGTGTCCCGAGCCTGCGTGGCCACCGCGTTCAGGTTGTACGGCGGCATCCTGGATGAGATCGAGGCGGCCGAATACCAGATTCTGTCCCGCCGGGTGGCAGTACCACGTTACCGACGGCTCGCAGTCGCGCTGCCAGGACTGACCCGTGCGCTGATCGCACGGACGGTGCAAGCCAGCTGAGGCTGACTACCCTATCTTTGGGCTGTTATCAGTGGGCGATGGAGTCGATGAGCGCGCGGGCGCCCTGGCGCAGTAGGTCGGCACCGACGAAAAATCCCAGGGCAGCCGGATCCTCGGGCACACCCCACTGGTGGGAGTCGAGCCACTGGCTTGCATCGAGGTTGAAGACCTTGCCGCGCAAGGTCAGTTTGCCGCTGGGTTCGGTGGTGGCGTAACCCGCGATGGGCGAGTTGCAATGGCCCTGCAGAGCATGCAACATGGCACGCTCCGCGACGGCATGCCGGGTGGTTTCGTCGTCCCCCAGCTGGGCGGCCAACGTCAGAATCTCGTCGTCACCGGCACGGCACTGCAACGTGATGATGCCGGCGCCGATTGCTGGGCACATGGTCTCCAGCGGCAGGATCTCAGTGATCCGGCCTGCCTGGTCGACGCGGTGCAACCCGGAAGTTGCGGCGACGATCGCATCGAAGTGGCCCGCGTCCAGCCGCATGAGCCGGGTGTTGACATTGCCTCGCAGCGGCTTGACCTGTAGGTGCGGGTGGTGCAGCCGCAGTTGGGCGGCGCGGCGTACGGAACTGGTGCCGATCAGCGCCCCGGCTGGCAACTCTCTCAGCGGTACACCGGTGCGGGAGATCACCGCATCGCGGATGTCCTCCCGTGGCAGGTACGCCGCGAAGGTGAGGCCTTCCGCGGTGGGCACGTCACCGGGGATGTCCTTGAGGCAGTGCACCGCGAGGTCGACCCCGCCATCGACCAGCGCGCGGTCGATCTCGCGAACGAAGGCGCCCTTGCCTCCGAGTGCGGCCAAGTCACCCATCCACTGGTCCCCAGAGGTGGTGATCTTGACCAGTTCGGTGCTGACCGCGGGATCCTGAGCTTCGAGCGCAGCAGCGACCTGCTCGGCCTGATGCAGGGCCATCGGGCTTGATCGGGTGCCGATCCGGATCGGGCGGGTGCGCGGCATAACAGAACCTTACGGAATCAGGTGCGGGTGGATCACGGTAACAGTGCCAATATTCGGCAGATGAGTGAGCCACAGCCTGAGGCTCCGGGCCACCACCGACTGGCGGATCGTCAAGCTGGGCTGAAGGTACCGTGATCGAGCACCAGAGAGGAGAAACATCATGGACATCGCATCCGAGGACTTCCGCGCCGCCGTCGCCGAGGTCGGCCGCGCCGCGAGTGACTTCGTCGGCGGCGACGCGCAGCCGTACCGGTCGTGCTGGGCGCAGGGCGAGGACGTGACGCTGTTCGGCGCCTGGGGGGCGCACGAGCACGGATGGCATGAGGTAGGCCCGCGCCTGGACTGGGCCGCGGCCCGGTTTGCCGCTGGCCGTACCGACCAGACGGTCCTGACCATGGGTGCCAGCGGCGACTTCGGCTACACAGTGTCGCTGGAGCAGGGGCAGGCGCAGGTGGCGGGCGAGACAGCGGCGGCACCGATGCTGCTACGGGTCACCCACGTCTACCGACGAGTCAACGGTGTGTGGAAGGTCGTGCACCGCCACGCGGACGCCATCACCGATAAGATCGCGCCAGCCGCCTTGCTGGCGCCCGCACCGTCATGAGCGCCGTCGAGCGGCCGTGGCACGACGAGGCCGGTGTAGTTCAGCTACCTGTCCTCATTGCCTTCAGGGGTCGCCGAGCCAGTGGCCTCCGCAATCGAAGTGTAGCCCGCCTGGCGGGCGCGGCGGGCCAGACCTCGGTGAATCCGGTATGGCCACAGCGGTCCACCGTAGATGAAACCGGTGTAGGCCTGCACCAGTGTCGCTCCAGCTTGGATACGAGACCAGGCGTCATCGGCGGTCTCGATCCCGCCAACCGCCACCAGGATCAGCCGATCCCCGACCCGGCCGCGCAACCGGCGCAGCACCGCAAGGGAGCGACCCTTGAGCGGGGCACCGGAGACACCACCCGCGCCAATGGCCCCGACTTGTGCCGCGCTGGTAACCAATCCGTCCCGGCAGACCGTGGTGTTGGTGGCGATGATCCCGTCCAGCCCGAGCTCCAGTACGAGGTCGGCCACCGCGTCGATGTCCTCGTCGGTCAAGTCCGGGGCGATCTTGACCAGCAGCGGCACTCGCCGTGAGCCTGCCTCGTCCAGGGCAGCTCGGACGCCCATCAGCAGCGGCCGAAGGTGCCCGACGGCCTGGAGCTTGCGCAGCCCCGGAGTGTTGGGCGAGCTGACGTTGACCACCATGTATTGCGCGACGTCGGCCAGCAGCTTCGCGCTGGCCACGTAGTCGGCGACCGACTGGTTGTCCGGGATGTCTTTCGTCTTGCCGATGTTGACCCCGACCACCACACCACGGCTACGAGCGCGCAGGCGGGCGGCGGCAGCCGCCGAACCGGCATTGTTGAATCCCATCCGGTTGACCAAGGCGCGATCCTCCATGAGGCGGAACAGTCGCGGCGTCGGGTTGCCCAGCTGCGGTTGCGCGGTCACGGTGCCAACCTCGACGAAGGCGAACCCCAACGCGCCCAGGGCATCGGCGCCCAAGCCGTCCTTGTCGAACCCGGCTGCGAGGCCCAGTGGTCCGGGGAAGTCAAGCCCGAAAGCGCGAACCCGCAGCACCGGGTCGCAAGGAACGAGCCGGCCGCGCAGCAACCAGCCCAGCCCTGGAACTGCGGTCACCGCGCGGAGGAGTCCAAAGCCCAGCCGGTGTGCGGTCTCTGCGGGGACGCGCCGGAAGAGAATCGAGAACAGCAGCTTATACATGGCCTTCCACCCGCAATCACCACCGGACATCGAGTACCTTCCCACGGAGGGTCTTACCGGACGCCGCCTCTTGCGTCTGCGGACCGCTCCGAAAGCGCTGGATGCCCCCGGCAGTGTCGGGAGTCGAGCGCGCTACCGTCGGTTTGGTCCGTTCGTACATCTCCAGGAGCCGCCCGGTGATCAAATTCCTGCTCGCCGTCCTCGTGCTCGCCGTGATCGTCGGCGTGATTGTGCTTGTGCTGCGGTCCCGATCGTCGGCGAAACCCGCAAAATCGTCGGGGGCCCGCCGGGTGGACCCGCTGGCGAACCAGCCGGAGGTCTACGACCCGCACAAGATTGGCGTGGGCGACATCATCACCTACGCCGGGATCGACCACGTCGTGCGCGGAACTATCGTGCTCAACGAGGGCGGCACTACCTGGCGGGAGCACCTGCTGGACGGCTCCACCGGGCGTCGTTGGCTCACCGTCGAGGACGACGAGGGCGAGTTGGAGATGACGCTGTGGATGCGTCGCGAGGGCACCGGCCTGACCCCGGACGGTGAGGTGATCCTCGATGACCGGGTGCACCGGCAGATCGAGCGCGGCAGAGCCTCCTACACCGCGGAAGGAACCACCGGCACACCACCGAGCGGATCGGTCGACTACGCCGACTACGCGACGTCCGACGGCACTGGCATGATCTCGTTCGAGCGCTGGGCGGCGACGCAGTCCTGGGAGGTTTCGACCGGCCGGTCGGTTAGCCTCGGTGAATTGACTGTCTACCACTCGGCACCAGAAGCATGAGCGTATACCTGCTCGATGTGGAACCGCGCGACGTCGCCGCCAATGCACTGGGGTTGCTGCTGGACGCGCCGGCTCCCGCTGCGCTGGCCGAGATCAACCTGCGCGACGGTCGCGGCGGTCTACTCACCCTCGGGGTGCTGGGGGCGTCGCACGTGGTCGTCGCGACGTTGCCCGGCCATCGCCTCACCGAGCAGGTGTCCTGCGACGCAATCGGTGCCGGTGGCCGGCAGTTGCCGCAGCACACACAGCTGGGAAGTTACGAACTGACCGCGCTCACCAGGCAGGTGCCACGCGCGGAGTTCGAACAGATCGCAGCGAGGTTGCGCGGTCTTGCCGAGCGCAGCGACTGGTGGTTGTGCGGGGCCTTCCCAGGCACCGGTAGCGCGATGACCGCGATGACAGCCGGTGCGCTGCTCGCCGGCGGCTGGGCCTGGGAGAGCTGGCATCTGTATCCCGGTGTGGAGACCAATTCGATTGTGACGACACGAAGCAGGTGGCTTTCCCCGTGAGTGCGCGCTCCCTGGGCGCCACCTTGCTCGCAGCCGCCCTGGTACTGGCCGGCTGCGGCATCGGCAACGACGTCCGGGACTTCGTCGACGATACTTACGCGCTGCAGAGCAGAAGCGGTGACACCGCCATCTACGCCTCCGGCGATCCCGTGGGACCCACCACATCGAGGATCGTCAACGCGGTGAACCCGGCGACTCGCCAGGCCGACGGTGGCTCGGAGTACCTGCGCTACGACGACGACATCGTCATCGTCAGCGCTGCGCCCGGTGGCAGCACCGTCCGCGTTGAGGATCTCGACAGCCGCTACCGCAGCGGCTTCTTCGCGTTCCTCGGCCCGGGCTTCCGCCCCGGCTCACCCGCCGCCGGATCCGGCGGCGGCCTGGGAGACGTGAAATGATCCCCCGCCCCCACGACCCCAGGAGAAGCACGTGAACACGACGACCCATGCTCTGGAATTCGGGTCGGTCTCGGGTGATCTGCTGAGTCAGGGAGTGCTCGCGACCCTGCTCTACTTTGTCATCGGTTTCGGGGTGCTGGGCCTGGGTTTCCTCGCTCTGGACCTCATCACCCCCGGAAATCTGCGCGCGCAGGTGTACACCGACCGCAACCCCAACGCCGCGATCCTGCTCGGTGCGAATCACCTGGCACTGGCCATCATCGTGGTGACAGCGATCGCGACGAGTGCTGACAGTCTCGGGCAGGGCCTGGTCGACTCGGCCGTCTACGGGCTGCTGGGGGTGGTGCTGCAGGCCGTCGCACTGCGGTTGCTCGATGTGTTCGTGCCCGGCCACCTGCGCAACCTGGTGAACGAACCCCGAATGAGCGGTGCCGCGTGGGCCGTCGGGATCAGCCTGCTGGCAATCGGCGCCGTGAACGCCGCCGCGCTGTCTTGACGCAATGAGTCCTGACACGATGGACGAGTCGACGATCGAGTCCAACCCTCGGGCAGCGGTCGGGATTCACAGCAGTCGCGCGCGGGCGCTGCTGCTCGCCGCCGTCGCGGCCTGCGCGGCTTGCGGGCTGATCTACGAGCTCGTCCTGCTGACACTGTCGGTCAGCCTCACCGGTGGCGGCATCACGCAGACCTCGCTCATCGTGGCCGGTTATGTCGCGGCGCTGGGGGTCGGCGCGCTGCTCGCCAAGCCCTTCCTCTCCCACGCTGCCACCGTGTTCGTCGCAGTCGAGATCCTGCTCGGAATCATTGGTGGTCTCAGCGCGGTGACGCTGTATGTGACGTTCTCGTTCTACGGCACGAGCACCTCGGTGCTGGTGGCGGCGACCGCGGTCCTCGGGATCCTGGTGGGAGCCGAGGTGCCGCTGCTGATGACGTTGCTGCAGTCCGGTCGCAGCGGGGTGGACGCGTGCAGCTCGGGCAAGGTGCTGGCCAATCTCAACGCCGCCGACTACGCCGGTGCTCTGGCGGGTGGGCTCATGTGGCCGTTGGTGCTGTTGCCGCTAGCCGGGCAGGTGCGTGGCGCCGCCCTGACCGGCATGGTGAACTTGGTTGCCGCGGCGGTGGTCGCGGCATTCCTGCTGCGCTCGCAGCTGAGCCGGGTCGCGCGGCACGGGGCGACCGCGGCGCTGCTGGCCGCCGCCGCCGTGCTCGGATTGTTGATCGTGCGGTCTGCCGACATCGAGGTGACGGCGCGCCAGCGGCTCTACGCTGATCCGGTGGTGGCTGCCGAGCAGTCGGACTACCAGCAGATCGTGGTGACCGAACGGAACGGCGACCTCCGCCTCTATCTGGACGGGGACCTGCAGTTCTCTAGCCTTGACGAACACCGCTACACCGAGACCCTGGTGCACCCGGCGCTCGCCCGCGATCCTGCGCGGGTTCTCATCCTTGGCGGGGGTGACGGGCTGGCCACCCGCGACGTCCTTCGCCACCGGTCCGTCCTCGAGGTGGTCCAGGTGGAACTGGACCCTGCGGTGATCCAGCTGGCCAACACCCGCCTGGCCGACCTCAACGATCGCTCCCTGCGCGACCCCCGGGTGCAGCTGGTGGTCGACGACGCGTTCCGCTGGCTGCGCGAACGACCGGCACAGGGGTTCGACGCGGTCATCGTGGACCTGCCCGACCCGGACACCCCCGTGCTCGGACGGCTATACTCCACCGAGTTCTACGGCCTGCTGGCCACGGCGCTAAACCCTGGTGGTCTCGTGGTGGTGCAATCCGGCAGCCCGTATTCCACGCCCACGGCCTACTGGCGGACCGTGTCGACGGTCGCCTCAGCCGGGCTTGCCGTCACCCCCTATCACGTGCACGTACCCAGCTTCGGCGACTGGGGCTTCGTACTGGCCCAGGCCAGCGGGACACCACCCGAACTACGAATCTCCCCC
>JBOHHF010000039.1:0-1857 GCA_050700495.1 Pseudonocardiaceae bacterium | reverse complement strand
CACCCAATGGAGGGCCGTATCTCCCTGTCGCGGCACACCGCATACGGCGTTACCACGTCATTCCCCAGCTTTCCTGCGTTAGCGTGAACCGGGCCATCACCTGGCGATCTGGAAAGCTGCCCATGGTAAACATTCAGCCCCGGGCCGGATGGCAGGGGTGATGGCCGGTGGGCCGGGTGGCTTCCGGTGATGTGCTGGACGGGTCTGGGTATTAGGTGGGCGTGGGTAGTGGGGGTGTCCAGGGGTGGCCGGTGAGCGAGTCGCGCAGGACGGTGATGGCGTCGTGGCCGTGTTTGATGGCGGTGGAGACGTAGCCGCGGATGGTGTATCGGTCGCGGGTGCGGGCTTCGCTGGTCAACCGGCCGGAGGTGTTTTGTTGGACCTTGCTGGGTCGCAGATCGCGTTCGGCCTGGTTGGAGGTGGGTGGCACTTTCAGGTCGTGGGCGAATCGCAGCACGTCGTCGGGGCGGTCGCGGAAGACTTCCAGCACGCACCGGGCTTTGTTCTCCCCGGGGCGGGTGCCGCGGCTTAGGGTGTCGGACAGCCCGACCAGCACCCCGTGACGGAACCGGTCGATCAACGCCGTTTTGATGTCGTGGGCGATTGCGTCGCGGCCTTGGTCGCGCGCGAGATTGGTGTGGTGGATCAGTCCGCGCAGCGCGTCGGCGATCTGGGTCGGCCAGAGGGCATCGGGGTAGACTTGGGCGGCGTCGTCGAGGTCGCGCAATAGGTGCTGGGTGCACAATTGGTGGACCAGGGTGCCCAGCGTCGGGGAGTCGTAGTTCTGGTAGCGGTCATGCACGATCACCGCCGACCCGTCCGGGCGTGCGCCCAGCTCGGAGAGCAGCGAGGCCTTAAACGTCGCCAGCGACCGGTCGCCGAGCAGGTAGTGGGTGTAGAGCTCGGTGCAGAACACCAGCAGGTACCGCTCGGCCTTCTTCTTGCCCGGCCCGGGCGTGCGCGGCCCCACCCGCAGTGGGGTCTCGTCGCAGCTCACCGCGTGCGCCTGGGTGATCAAGGCGCGGATCCGATCATGGGTCGCGCCCAGGCGCCCGGCGGTGCGGGTGAGCATGCCGTGCACGAACCCCACCGAGGGCGCCGCCCCGGTCAGCGATTCCAGCAACGCGACCACCCGGTGCGCTGGCAGGAACTGCACCACCATCAGATAGACGGCGAACGCGGCCAGGCCCGGGCCGTACCCGGCCTGCCCCGCCCGGGCCCCCTCGGGCCGGGCCGCGGTGTGCACCGCCCCGCAGCCGCACTGCACCTGGTGCTGGTCGTACTGGATGACCTGCACCGACACCGGCGGGATCTCATGTTGCTGGTAGCGGTCGACCACCCCCAGATCCCGCGCGCCACCCAGGTCCGCACCGCACCCGCAGCTGCCCTGCGGGAACCGATCCAGGCGATCGTCAGGGGTGTCGGTCCAGGCCAGATGAGACCCGGGCGCCCCGGGCTGCTTGCCCTTGGACCGCTTCGCGCCGCCACCGCGGTGCTTGGGCGGCGGCGGGGTCCGGCCCGGATCATTATCTTTCGACGGTGGGCTCGAGGAGTTGCCCGAGTTGCGCGAGAGCAGATGCTCCAACCGCGCCAACTTCGCGGCCAGGGCCTCATTGGCCCCCCTCAACTCCGCAAGCTGACCAGCCTGCGTGGTGATCTGCCGATCCTGCGCCGTGATCCGCTCGGCCTGGCGGCGCACGACGACGACCAGCTCGTCGCGTGACATCTCCTCCGGCGCGGGCACCAGAAGATCAAAGCGGACACCCGACGATCACACCGCGACCGACACGCCCACACCGCTGAGCATCACATCGTCGACCTCAAACCCGCACGTCAAAGCGAGGGCTGAATGTTTAC
>JBOHHF010000038.1:0-21905 GCA_050700495.1 Pseudonocardiaceae bacterium | reverse complement strand
CCAGATCACCCGCGCCGAGATGTCGATCTGCCCCCGCAGCACACCGTGGCGGGCCGACGTCGGGTCAGCGTGGTGCAGGTTGTGCCAGGACTCCCCTGCGGACAGGATCGCCATCGGCCAGAAGTTCGTGGCCTTGTCGCGCGAGGCGAACGGCCGGTTACCGATCATGTGGCACACCGAGTTCACCGCCCAGGTGATGTGGTGCAGAAACGAGACCCGTACCAGCCCAGCCCAGAACAGCCCGGTCACCGCGCCCCACCACGACCAGGTAAGCAGTCCGCCGAGAATCCCCGGCAGCACGAGGAAGATCCCGGTCCACAACCAGAACAACTTGCTGACCCGCACCATCGTCGAGTCGGCCAGCAGATCCGGGACGAACCGGTGCGGGTTGGACAGGTCACGATTGAACAGCCAGCCCATATGGGCATGCCAGAAGCCTTTGGCCACCGCGAGCGGGGAGGTGCCGAACAGCCACGGCGAATGCGGGTCGCCTTCCCTGTCGGAGAAGGCGTGATGGCGCCGGTGATCGGCCACCCAATGCAGCAGCGGTCCCTGCATGGCCGTGCTGCCCAACACCGCCAGACCTACCCGCAACCATCGCTTGGCCTTGAACGAGCCGTGGGTGAAGTGGCGGTGATATCCGACGGTCACCCCGAGACAGCTGATGTAGTAAGTGGCCACGAACAGCCCGACGTCGACCCAGCCCAGCAGTCCCCATCCCCAGGCGGCCGGCACCGCAGCCATCAAGGCCAGCAACGGAGCGAGCACGAACACGTACACCAGAATCTGGGGTCCCAGTGTCCGCTGGCCGGAGAGGATGGGCTCGGGGCCCGTTCGCGGGTGGATGTCTCCGGCGGTCAGCGTCATCGTTGGTGCTCCTCGTGGCGTCAGTGGCGCGGCGACCACCCGCGACAGCGTGGGTGCCACCATGCTCGCGCCCGTGGGAACTGCAGGTGACGGTCATGGCATAACCAATGAAACCGTAGATTATCCACCCCGCATCCGTCACGCACCCCCCGAGCAGCCGCGTTCTGGATGCAGACAGCAACCACGCGGGTCCAATTGACCGCGTACTGCATCCGAAACGCTGGAGAGGGTGCGATGACTGGGGCCGAGGAGCCCGTGTCACCATGTGCCCGCAGGGCTGCGCCCGCTCGTCCGCCGTAGTGTAAAGGCAGCACCTCGGATTTTGGTTCCGATGGTCCAGGTTCGAATCCTGGCGGCGGAGCGCTGCTCAGCGCGCGTATTCGGCGGGTAGCCAGGTGAAGATCGAATGCGGTAGCGCCCGCTACGGAACCTGCGCGCCCCGTAGGATCCGCGCTACCGGGGGATCGACCAACACCAGACAGACATCAGACCGACACCAGACTCGGGGAAGGGGCAGGCCGATGCTCCCAGGCGGGAGCCTCACGACGGCGATCGTGCTGGCTGCCGGCGAGGGCACCAGGATGCACTCGGCGATCCCGAAGGTGCTGCACCCGCTGGCCGGCCGCTCCTTGGCGGAGCACGCGTTGCGGGCCGCCGCTGGGCTGGTTCCCGAGCACTTGGTGGTGGTGATCGGCCACGGCCGCGACGCCGTGGACGCCCACTTGCGCACGGTCGAAGCCGCGTTGGGTCGCGAGGTGCGCGCCGCCGTACAGGTCCAGCAGCGCGGCACCGGCCACGCGGTGTGTTGTGCCCTGGACGTCCTGCCGGCTGGGCTGTCCGGGACGGTGCTGGTCAGCTACGGCGACGTGCCACTGCTGGACACTGCCACGCTGTCCGGGCTCATCTCTGAGCACCATCGCACCAGACACGCTGCGACCGTGCTGTCCGCCGAGATTGCCGATCCCGCCGGCTACGGGCGGGTGCTGCGCGACCCGTCCGGTGCGGTCACCGGCATCGTCGAGCATCGTGACGCCACCCCCGCGCAGCGGGTTATCACCGAGATCAACTCCGGGGTGTACGCCTTCGACGCCGTGGTGCTGCGCGATGCGCTGGGCAAGCTGGGTACTTCCAACAGTCAAGCCGAGTTGTACCTGACCGACGTACTGGGTCTGGTCCGGGCCGGTGGGTTGCCAGTCGGCGCGCACCCTTGCACAGACCCGTGGCAGGTGGCTGGAGTGAACGATCGGGTGCAGCTGGCCGCCTTGGGCGCGGAGTTCAACCGGCGGCTGCTGGAGCGCTGGATGCGCGCCGGAGTCACCGTCGTCGACCCGGCCTCAGTACGGCTGGACGTCGACGTGCAACTCGCCCCCGACGTCGTGCTGCACCCAGGAGTGCAGCTGCACGCCGGCACAGTGGTCGGTCCGGGTGCCGCGATCGGTCCGGACTCGACCCTGTCCGGTTGCACAATCGGCGCGGGCGCCACCGTGGTGCGCACCCACGCCGTCGGCGCTGTCGTTGCCGACGGGGCGCAGATCGGCCCGTTCGCCTACCTGCGGCCGGGCAGCCGGATCGGCAAGGGGGCCAAGGTCGGCACCTTCGTGGAGACCAAGAACGCGGAGCTGGGGCCGGGGGCGAAGGTGCCACACCTGAGCTACGTCGGGGATGCGACGATCGGGGAGGGCAGCAACGTCGGCGCGGCGACTGTGTTCGTCAACTACGACGGAGTCGCCAAACACCGGACCACCGTGGGCGCGCACACCAGGACCGGTGCCGACAACATGTTCGTCGCCCCGGTGACCGTCGGCGACGGCGCGTACACCGCGGCTGGCTCGGTGATCACGGAAGACGTACCGGCGGGGGCGCTGGCAGTGGCCCGTGGCCGTCAGCGCAACGTCGAGGGCTGGGTGAGCCGGCGGCGCCCGGGAACCCCGGCGGCCGAGGCGGCCAAGCGGGCCCAGCAGTCGGCGCAACCGCCCGATCCGACCGACGGTGACCAGACCCGGCAGGAGCGAGTATGAGCCTTTCCACGATCTCAGCGATCCCGAAGAAGAGCCTGATGCTCTTCTCCGGGCGCTACCACCCCGAGCTGGCTGAGGAGGTGGCCAAGCAGCTCGACATCGCGGTCACCCCGCAGTCGGCCTACGCCTTCGCCAACGGTGAGATCTTCGTCCGGTTCGAGGAGTCGGTGCGCGGTTGCGATGCCTTCGTCGTGCAAGCCCACGCCGCACCGATCAACGATGCCATCATGGAGCAGCTGATCATGGTGGACGCACTCAAGCGCGCGTCGGCCAAGCGAATCACCGTCGTGATGCCGTTCTGGGGCTACAGCCGCCAAGACAAGAAACACCGTGGCCGCGAGCCTATCTCGGCCCGGCTCGTCGCTGACCTGTTCAAGGTCGCCGGCGCGAACCGGATCATGACGGTGGACCTGCACACCTCGCAGGTCCAGGGCTTCTTCGACGGCCCGGTAGACCATCTGTTCGCCCTGCCGGTGCTCGCCAACCACATCAAGAACACCTACTCCGGACGTGAGCTGGCCGTGGTGTCGCCGGACTCCGGCCGGGTGCGGCTGGCCGAGCGTTGGGCCGAGACCCTCGGCGGCACGCCGCTGGCATTCATCCACAAGACTCGCAATCCCCGCATGCCGAACACGGCGGTCGCCAACCGGGTGGTTGGTGACATCGAGGGGCGGCTCTGCGTGGTGATCGACGACATGATCGACACCGGTGGCACGGTGGCCGGCGCCGTGCGGGCGCTGCTCGAGAGTGGCGCCACCGATGTGATCGTCGCCGCAACCCACGGGGTGCTGTCGGATTTGGCTACCCAGCGGCTGTCCACCTGTGGCGCCCGTGAGGTCATCTTCACCAACACGTTGCCCATCCCGGATGCCAAGCGCTTCGCTGGGATGACGGTGCTGTCCATCGCGCCACTGCTGGCCCGGGCGATTCATGAGGTCTTCGAGGACGGATCGGTAACCAGCCTGTTCGACGGCAACGCCTAACCCCTAGCACATCCGGCTCTGGTGTACGGGGTGTACGGGCCTGGTGCGCACCCACTCGTCGAGCATGCCTATACTCCATTAGGTTGCCTCGGCGAGGGAGAGCCTGCCGCTCTTCGTGATCGACGCGGCGGTGTCGCGCTCGCGGTGTTCGAGCTGGGCGGGCCCGTATCCGGTCACGAAGGCGGGCACCTCCACCGTCGCGGGTCGCCGACCTCGATCCGGCGTCACGCCCCGCGGCGTCGCGCCTTGAACCCGCGAAGGAGCCCACCGTGTCCGAGGTCCGTCTCGCTGCCGAGCCGCGCACCGAGTTCGGCAAGGGCGCTGCCCGCCGCACCCGACGCGCTGGCAAGATTCCCGCGGTGCTCTACGGGCACGGTAGCGATCCGCAGCATGTGGCTCTGCCCGCCCAAGAGTTCGCGAGGGTGATGCGCGAGCAGGGCAGCAATGCCGTACTGAGCCTCGACGTAGCCGGCCGACCGCAGCTCGCGTTGACCAAGACCGTCACCGTGCACCCGCTGCGCCGCTACATCGAGCACGTCGACCTGCTGATCGTCCGGCGCGGCGAGAAGGTCGTGGTGGACGTCTATCTCGTCGTCACCGGCAACGCCGCCCCCGATACCCTGGTCACCCAGGAGTTGGTGACACTGCAGGTCGAGGCAGATGCGATGTCGATCCCCGACGAATTTCAGGTCTCGGTGGAGGGCGCCGCGATCGGCACCCGGGTGCTGGCCGGCGACGTCCCGCTGCCGCCGGGTGTGGAGCTGCGGACCGATCCGGAACAACTCGTGGTCAACGTCGTCGGCGCACCGACTGCCGAAGACCTCGCCGCTGAGGGTGGCTCCGCAGATGAGGCGGCAGCCGCGGCGGCTGCTTCCGACGACGAGCAGGCCTGACGGGCCGTCGATGACGTCGTGACCGCTGACGGCAGCCCCGACCAGGTCGCCGGAGAGGTCGTCCTTGTGGTGGGCCTGGGTAACCCAGGGCCTGGCTACGCCGGCAACCGGCACAACGTCGGGGCCATGGTGGTCGATGAGCTGGCCCGCCGGGTGGGTGGGCGCTTCAGGTCCCACAAGGCCGGGGCTGACGTCCTGGAAGCCCGGCTGGCGGAGCGGCGTGCGGTACTGGCCCGCCCGCGCTCTTTCATGAACGTCTCCGGGCCGGCGGTTGCGGCGACGGCACGGTTCTTCAAGGTCCCGCCGACCGACGTGGTGGTCATCCACGACGACCTGGACCTCGACCACGGCGTGCTCAAACTCAAACGTGGCGGCGGTGAGGGCGGGCACAACGGGCTGCGCTCGATCACAACATCGCTGGGTAGCCGGGATTATCTGCGGGTACGTTTCGGTATCGGCCGCCCGCCGGGTCGGATGGATCCGGCCGACTTCGTGCTGCGCGACTTCTCCGCCGTGCAACGCCGCGAGCTGGACCTGCTGGTGGACCGCTGCGCCGACGCCGTCGAGCAGTTGCTCACCCAGGGGCTGGCGGCCACCCAGAACCAGGTGCACTGAGCACCAGCTACGTGATTCGGCGAGCTCGACTGGTCGCATCGCATATGGGGGTCGCGGTAGTCGTATCTTCCGCTCTCGAGCCACCTGCGCCTCAGCGCCGCGGCAAGTCGGCGCGGCGGAGGGGTGGGCACGGCAGTGGCTCCGGTGATGGTGCTGGCGGCTGTCAGCGGTCCAGGATGGGAGCTACGTTTGACCGGATTGCGCCTTGGGCGAGATAGAGTTGTGCCCATTTTTTGTCGATATCTGTCGCCGGGTTTCCATCACAGTAGGGTTTGTTGCCGTTGGCTGTGTAGTAGCGCAGTAAGCCGAATATTTCGGCGGTATTTCTGAGAGCTGGGTCTGTGTATCGTATTCCTGGCGATGCCGGCTGATGTTTCATGCACGTAATCTCAGCGCCGCCCTCGTTGTCGAACACGGGACCGGGTTCAGGAGGAGATTGACCGCATCCGACCAGAATAAGCAGCAAAGCGGTGGCTACTACGGCACAGCGCATATCAACTCCCGTTATCCCGATCCCAGCAAGCTCCGCAGGGCCAACCCCAGACCTACGACAAGCACCAGGGTCGCCGTCATGGTAGGCAGCGCGGCGCTCACCCGTGCACCGCGGTCGCGCCATCGTTCGGATACAGCGCTGCGTGCCAGCCGGTCTCGGAGGGTCACCAGGAGCAGGCCGGCGAGAGTGAGTGCGGCGGCCATGCCGAGGCCGTAGCAGAGCACCAGCGCTATCCCGAACCAACTCCGTCCGAGGCCGATCGCACCGAGCAGCACGAACAGTGCTGTCGGGCTGGGCACCAGGCCTCCTGCGATGCCCATGCCGACCAGCCCGACCCGCCCGGGTGGCCGCTCCTCGCCATCCCACCCGTGCCCGTGCCCGTGGCTGTGTCCGTGGCTGTGTCCGTGTCCGTGTCCGTGTCCGTGTCCGTGTGGGGCGCCGCCCAGGGCGGGGGTGGGGTCCACGGTGGCGCGCGGGTGCGTCGCCCACCGGTGCCGTAGCGCTGAGCGCAGCAACCCGGCGCCGACCATCGCCACGAGCAGCCCGCTAAGGATGCCCAACCAGCGCAGCACCCCTTCGGGGGCGAACGAACTCAGCACCGAGACCAGCAGGCCGAGGATCAGCACGCCAGCGGTGTGGGTAAAGGTCACGGTGACACCGACGAGCACGGCGTCCCGTCGGGTTCCCTGCCGGCCGGCAAGGTAGGCCGCCATCACAGTCTTGCCGTGACCGGGCAGCGCGGCGTGAGAGGCACCGAGCAGCAGCGCCAGCAGCGCCGCGGCGGTCCCGACCAAGGGGGTGAGTCGGGTGCCGCCGGCCAGCTCGTTGAGCTTGTGGGTCGCCGAGGCCAAGGCGCGGTCCAGCCAGCTGAGCCTGGCGGTGGGCGGTGCGCTGGCGCCGATGATCCCGCCCATGCCGGGGGCGACGCGAACCGTGGCTGATCGTTCGTCGCGGGGATTGCTGAGCAGGTCGTCGGGATAGCGGCGCAGCTCATCGCTGATGCTCGCGCCAGCGACAGTCGAGGAGACCACCCGTAGGCCCTCGCCGACGGCGGTGATCTCCCGCCAGCCAATCCGGTCGGCCTGGAAGCTGTCGGTGAACTCCACCAGTGCCGTCGCGTGCAGGTTTGCCGGTGTGACGAGCGAGCAGGCTACCCGGGTGGTGAGCAACGGCGGCTGCCCAGGGGGGTACGTCGCCGCGGACTGGGCAACCCGCCATCGCACGGGGCTGCCATTCACCGTGGCCGTCACCGCTCCCGCCAGCGCGGCGCATTCGGTCCGACCGTGCCGGTCGGCCTCGCTCGGAGAGATCGTGCCGTCGCCGTCGGTGTCGGTTGCCGCCTTGTCCTGCAGGGTCGGGATCTCGGCGGTGTCGACCACCGCGTACAACTCGATGCGGTCCGGAAACAACGACAGCCCGTCGTAGTGGTTGACAGTGAAGTTCCCCAACGGGTGCGCGTCCGCAACCGGCCCCCCGGACAGCGTCACGGGCAGCACCAGCATCGCCGCGCAGCCACCGAGCAGCACCGCCAGCCTCCGCCAGGTGGACAAGCCGTTCAGCGCGGCCCCCCGAGCTCGGCCAGCGTCTGCCGCGCGCGAGGCGCGGCCAGCGGCGAGAAGTGCGGGTTGATTACCAGCGCCTGAGACAGCGCCGCGCGAGCATCGGCGGCTCGACCCAGCGACGCCAGGATCATCCCCCGGTGATAGGCGAAGGTGGCGTTGCGCCAGCCCAGCGCCGCAGCCTTGTCAGCGTAGGCCAAAGCTTCGCTATCCCGGCCGTTGACGTGCAGCGCCCAGGCGAGCGCATCGGCGCTGAACACACTCTGGTGCCGAGTCCACTCCTGCTGCGCTGTGCGCAGTGCTTCAGCGGGGTTGCCGTGGTCGGCAGCCACCTGCGAGGCAGCCAGGTCGTCCACCGAGCCCTGCGCGGCGTAGAGCTGCTGCTGGGCGGCGAGCACATCATACTGCCCGCGGGCCTGCGACCCCCGTCCCACCGACTCCAGGAGCTCGCCGTATTCCAGCAAGTACTGCGGCAACGGCATCCGGGAGGTGATCTGCGCGTAACCGGCGAGCGCGTCTGCGATCTTGCCCGTGGCGGCGGCCACCTTCGCTCTGCCTTGCAGCAGGGCGATGTTGCTCGGCACTGCGAGCAGTCCCTGCTCGTACTGGCTGGACGCCTCATCGAGCTGACCGGCGTTGAACGCAAGCTCACCGAGGTAGTAGCGGCAGAACGCGACGTCGTCCGGGCTGGCTGAGGCATCGAGTGCCCGCTCCAGCGCCGAGCGAGCGTCCTCGACCCGTCCGCGCAGCTCAAGGTCGTAGGAGGCGCGGGTGAAGGAGGCAATCCCTGGGCGCACGTCGAGCATGGATTGGACCGCCGCCGTCGCACCGTCAGCGTCGCCGAGCTGGGTGAGCGCATCAGCGAGGACCCCATAGGCATCGGCGGTCCACGGGCTTAGCGCCTTGGCCTGCTCAGCCAAGCGCTGACCGGCCGCGAAATCGTGCCGGGCGTTGGCGAGCTGACCCATACCGATCATGGCGGGGGCGTTATCGATGGGCACCAGCCGCAGGGACTTCTCCAGCGCGACCTGGGCCTTGGCGTAGAACGCGGGGTCCGCAGTGAGCCGGGCCTGCTCGACGTAGGCGGCCCCAAGCCGAGCCCAGGTCTCCGCGTCGCCGGGCAGTCTGCGCAGCTTGTCCTGCGTGGCGTAGATGACCGCATTGAGGCCCGGTCTGCCGACCTGTGGCACCACCGATACGGCGGCAGGTGCGGCGTCACCCCGACCCGGGAGCACCCCGCTGAGCGTCACCACAGCCAGTACCGCCCCGGCCAGCAGCACAGCGATCGGAACCAGACGACGCAACCGTCCAGAACGACCGGCCATCGACCACTCCTCTCGCTCACCAGCCGGGCACTGGGACGCCATCGAACAACGACGGCGTCCCAGTGTGCCCAACCATGTCACCGGACTATCAGACAGCGGCAGGAACAATCGTCGCGCGACGACGTACAAGCAACACGACGCCAGAGCCGAGCAGCACCAGCGCGGGCAAGCTGGTCACCAGCGCCATCGGCAGGGAGCCACTACCCCCACCCCAATCGCCACCGGCTACCAGCGGAACAGCACCACCGAGATCGGCCTGCTGCGGAATGACACCGCCGGGAACCGCTATTTTGGTGTTGAGGCCCTGGTGGTGCGGCAGCGCGATGTACGGGAACGTGTTACCGAGAGGCACATCGTTGAATGGGACGGCGTCACCAGCGATAAGCGGATTGATCAGACCGGTCTCGGCGGCACCCTCGAAATAGAGAACCTCAATGTCGACGATATCATCGGCCAACCGCCGACCGTTCGGGAAACCCTGCCGGTCACCGGCGAGCAAGCCGAGACGATTCGGCAACGTGGCCGGCGCAATGGCGGTGTTCAGCCGCAACTGGTCAGACGGCACGAACCTCGCAGGGTCGACATCGGCGTTGAGGACCTGCGAGTTCAGGTCGGTCTGAATCGGGGCGGCGCTGCCATCCGGCATCGGCGCGTTCTTCGCGATCCCGGTGAGGAAGAGCTCCGCCAGATCGTTGCGTGGAATAGCCGGAGCTTTAATTCCGTAGATTCTCTGGACGAGCCGCGGTACCTCGGGGTCGAGCACCCGGTCGAGGAATCCCGGGATGGCGAGATCCATGTCGGGACTGCTCGCGTTGAACCTGTCCTTGACAGGCGCCGGGAGTACCACCTCGTTGGTCAGCGGCATGGCCAGTCGTGACACCTGGACATAGTCACCAGTCGGCGTGACCTTGCCTGGTGAGAGCTTCAGCGACCGCCGCGAGGTGGAGCTCCACGTGCCGATCACCGGGTTACGAGCAGGGTCGCCGCGCAGCACCAGATCGGTCACGGGCACCTGGAAGGCGATCGTGTTCACGTTGTACCCGCCCACGGTGTCCTGGCCGATCTCGGTCAGGTTGGCGCCGTAGAGCAGGTCGAAGACCCGCAGGTCCAGGAAGAACGCGTCGTCGGCTTGGCCGACGAAAGTTTTCCCGCCACCCCCGACCGGGACCGTCGCCTCCCGCCGCAGCTTGCCGTAGTCCGGAATCGATCCCGGGCCTGTATTCGACGGCGCCACCGGCGCATCCCGGAGCAGGACCGTACTCTTCCCATTTCTGATCTCGGTCAGATTGTAAGTCTGCCGGAACAGCAGATCATCATCATCTAGGCTGGTCACCGGCCCGATGTTGTACAGGAAGGTATTGGTCTCGCTGCGGGGGTCCTCGCCGCGGCGGTCCTCGGTACGGAAATCCCACCGGTAGGTGATATCGGGTCTGCCGTCGCCATCGTTGTCGATGTTGATGTCATGGTGGGTATCCGTGGCCCACGGGTAGAAGGTCGGACCACCATTAGGCTCCTGCAAGGGAAGCCAGTTCGAGATGAACGTCACCGTGTCCGCTTTGTCAGGACTCACGAAGGCATAGAAATCGGTGTTGTCCGCCTGCGGATCAGTCGCGATCAGTGGAGCTTCCCGGTGACTCGAAGCGCTGGCAGCACCAGGGAGCATGGCGAGCGCGATCGGGAGCAACGCCGTCCCGGCGGCAATCATCAATATCGGGACACGACGCCTCCTCCGAGATGATCTCGAAGGCACGAGCGGGAACTGAGACATCTGCCATCCTTTCACCAGCACAGAAGCGTAAAGCCCTGCCCGAGGGAGTCGCACCGATACGGCGCACACACTGAAAATGGAGACCTCAGCGGCGTAACGAGCCCGTTGACACCCGAGATACGGACCATTTTATCCCCCACACGGGGGAACGCAGCCAGCCTCATCCCAGCACAGCAGCGAAACCGAAGAGCCAGGGAGGTCACAACTCTTCCCGGGGCTCATTCGCCTATTCATGAGAATTCGTTTCGGGGTGCTCTGCGGTTCATCACCAGATCAGGTGAGTCACTCAGCGTGAGCAAACACGCACCGCAGCCCTTAAACTTGCGGCCTAGCGGTTAAGATTGCAAGTACTCCGCGATCCGGGCACTGACCGCGGCGCGGCGCAGTTTGCCCGATGGTGTCTTGGGCAAGGTGGCCGGCGGCAGCACCACCACCGCGCTGGGTCTCAGCCCAATCGCATCGACCACCCGCGAGGTGACCTCCTTGCGCAGGATGCGTTCGGCCTCGGCGTCTCCGGCACGGTTGGATTCGACGGCCACCGCGAACGACTCTCGCCGCGCTCCAGCGTCGATACGCACCGCCACCACGTTGCCCGGGCGGACCCCCTTGACCAGGCCAGCGGCCCGTTCGATGTCGGTGGGATAGATGTTGCGCCCGCCCATGATGATGACGTCCTTGCGCCGCCCGCAGATCACGACGTCGCCGTCGGCGAGGTAACCCTCGTCTCCGGTGTCCAACCACCCGTCGAGATCCTGGGTGGGCTGGGCCCCCTCGACGGTCAGGTATTCGCGGGTCACCGACTCCCCGCGTAGCCGGATCCGGCCGACCTCGCGTTCCACCAGCGGGCGACCATCCTCGGCGACAACGTCCACCTCCAGCCCGGGCAACGGCGGCCCGAGCCGGGGAAAGGCCCGGACGTGCCGGTCGGACGGTCCAGCGGGGACGGCAACCCGGTGCGCTTCCAGCGCATCGGCGTCCACTGTGTCCACCTGCATACCGATGCCGTGCGGTGCGAAGGACACCCCGACAGTGCTCTCGGCCATCCCGTAGGCGCACACCATGGAGCCTTCCCGCAGCCCGAATCTCGCTCCCGCACTGATGAACGCGCGCACCGCGGCCGGTTCGATGGGCTCGGCACCGTTGAGGGCGAAACGCAGGCTGGACAGGTCGAAGCGCTCGTCGGAGCCGGCCAGCCGCCGGGCCAGCAGCGCATAGGCGAAATTCGGCGCCGCGGTGACCGTGCCGCGGTGCCGGCTGATCAGCTCAGCCCACAGCAGCGGGCGGGACATGAAGTCCGCCGGGGTGACCTTCACCAGTTCCAGGCCCAGCGCCATCGGCACCGTGAGGAACCCGACCATCCCCATGTCGTGGAACAGCGGTAGCCAGGACACCATGACGTCATTGGCCGGGTCGAGATCAGCGGTTTGCGCCATCGCGGTCATGTTGGCGTAGAGATTGCCGTGGGTGATCCGGACCGCCTTGGGTTCGGCGCTGGACCCGGAGGTGAGCTGCAGCAGCGCGGTGTCGTCCTCCCCCACCGGCACCGGCGCCGTGAGCGGCCAGACGGCCGGATCATCGAGATCGGCGAGCATCAGGTAGCTGATCCCGCGTTGGTCGAGCAGCGCGGCAAGGCGGTCGAAGGGTGGCCCGAGCAGCACCAGCTTGGCACCGATCATGCCGAGCACCCGGACGGTATCCGCGGCCCAGGCGGCCAGGTCGGCGCGGGGAGTCGGCTGGTGCAGCATGGTCACGCTGCCGCCCGCCAACCAGACACCCTGCACTGCGGGAGCGATCAGTGCGGGATCGCCGGCCAGCACTGCTACCGCGTCTCCAGGATGGACGCCGGGAGCGGCGCGCATCAGGATCCCGCCGGCCAGCAGGGCTTTCTCGTGCACCTGCGCCCAGGTGAGGCGGCGGGGCTGCGTCGGTTCACCGATCGTGATGCCGCGATCCGACCGCGTCGGCGAGTCCGGCGCGCAGTGCGCCAGCAGCGTGTCGACAAACCTGCTCACGTCCAGTCACCTTACGGCTGTGCTCGGCAGCGTGCTTGCTATGTCCCACCACAGCGGTCCGATCGCCGACTCTCCCCGGGTGGAAGTACGGCCGCTCGCACCAAGAGTCCCGCGGTTCCCCCAACAGGTCCGAGGGCTGCGAAGAGGTGGGACTTGCCGTCGCGGAGGCCATCGGGCTGGTGCTCAGACCGATGGCGGTGGTTATGAGGCGAGTGCCAGTGTGTTGATTCGGTGTCGTAGGTGGGCGACCTCGTCGATGCGCTGGTGTGGAGCGGCGTGGCGGCTGAGTTCCCGTAACCGGTCCAGGGTGCGGTGGGAGCGCAGCGCCTGCGCCTGGTCCAGTGCCGTGGCGCCGATGCGCGCGGCCTGCACCGGATCACCGGTAATCATCGTCAGGGCGGCGAGGTTGATCTCGGCCAGCACCTTCGCGCGGGCGAAGGCCGGGCCGTGCCCGGCGACCGCGGCGCTCAGGCGCCCGGCGGCCTCGGTCGCGCTGTGCCCGGTCGGCGCCAGGTCAGCCAGGGTCTGCCCGGTGGTCCCGGCGTGCATGGCAGCGTCCCAGCGGTCGGTAAACGGCGAGCCGTCGGCCGGGGTGGCGTGCGCGAAATGGTCATCGGCAGTACCGACCGCGATCAGTGTCTCGCGGACCCGCCGCATCATGGCCAGCGCGCGACCCTGGTAGGTGTACAGACTCGCCCGCTCGGTCGCGGTGAGCCGATCGGCGCCGACCAGGGCGTGCTCAGCCAGGGTGAGCCCCTCATCGGGCCGCCCGGTCCAGATCGCCTGAAACGCCATGTTTTTCAGGACCCAAGCTCGCAGGTGCCAGTCACCGGCCTGCTCGGCGCAGCCCAGCGCGAACTGATAGAGGTGGCGGGCCTCGTCGTGGGCGTTGGCGTCGAAGGCGATGTACCCCGCGGTGAAGGCGAGGGAGCCGACCGCGCTGAACAGCTCGGGGCGCAACCGATCCGGACAGCTGGCCTTCAGCAGGCCGGCTGACCAGCGCACCTGGGCCAGCACGGCGTCTCTCATCAGCCAACCGCCATAAGCGGAGTCCCAGGACTTGAACACCTGTGCAGCGGTACGGATCTGCTCGATCTCCGTCGCACCGACCCGAAGCGGGACCGGGGTAGGTTCGCTACCCGCCAGCAGCGCCGCCACCGGTCCCAGGGCCAAGGCTCCGGCACCCAGGGCGGCGGAGCTGCACAGGAACTGCTTGCGGTCCACGTCCTCCAACCTCACCACCGCGCGGCGGGCGTTGACGAACCCCAACGCGGCATCGGTGGACACACCCAGGATCGCCCGCAGTGCTTCACGATACAGCTTACCGGGCCAGCGAATGTGGCCACGCTCCAGTTTGCCCAGGTAGTTGGCGTTAAGCGCCACCATCTTCTGGCCGTGGTGGTCCCAGATATAGGCGTTGACCAGCTCGGCGAGCTCCTGGCGGGTCAGGCCCTCGTCGGGGTGGTTCGGGAAGGCGATGCGGACCCGCGCCGCCCGCAACTGATCATTCACGGCTGCCACAGCTCGCCCTTCCGATCATGGATATGACCGCGTCATCCTGACACAACACGAGCTCACGCCAGACCGCTCGGGCGCGAGGATGCGAATCCTCCCCCGAATCCTCCCTTGACATCCCGCGACCCATAAAGGTTTCACTTCGGAGCTTGCGCACTCGGACGGGCTAGGGAGCGGGAAGATGGGCTTCGGCGATCTCCAACCAACGGGTCTCCAGGTCGTCCTTCGCTGCGAGCACAGCCCGTAGCTCGCCGTCCAGCTCACGGAACGCGGTGGGGTCTGCGGCCTGTTGGGCGATCCGGTGCTGCAGATCGGCCTCGCGGCCGGTCAACCGCTCCAGCTGCCGCTCCAACCTAGCCAGCTCCTTACGTGCCATGCGCTGCTCGCCGCCGACGCTGATCGGTACTCCAGCCGAAACTCCAGCAGGTTGCCCCGCGAGCCTTGCTGCGGCGTCCCACCGTCGCAGGTACTCATCGATGCCGCCGGGTAGCTGGGTGATCCGCCCGTCACCGAACAGCGCCACCACGGTGTCACAGACCCGTTCGATGAGATACCGGTCGTGCGAGACCACCACCATGGAGCCTGGCCAGCCGTCCAACAGATCTTCCAGCTGCTGCAGGGTGTCGATGTCCAGGTCGTTGGTGGGCTCGTCGAGCAGCAGCACGTTCGGCTCGTCCATCAACAGCCGGGTCAGCTGCAGCCGGCGCCGCTCCCCACCGGACAGGTCCCCCACCGGGGTCCACTGCCGCGACGCCGGGAAGCCCAGCCGCTCGGCCAGTTGCGAGGCGGACAGCTCCTGGCGGCCCAACGTGACCCGGTGGGCGACGTCCTGCACGGCTTCCAGCACCCGCAGCGATCCGGGTAGGTCCTCCAGTTCCTGCGTGAGGTGCGCGAGCCGGACGGTCGAGCCCTGCACGCGGCGCCCGGCGTCGGGTTCCCGATCCCCTGCGAGCAGCCGCAACAACGTGGTCTTGCCCGACCCGTTGACTCCGACCAACCCGATGCGCTCGCCAGGTCCGAGCCGCCACGTCTGGGTGGCCAGCAACGACCGGCCGGCCACGGTCACTGTCACATCCTCGAGTTCCAGCACGGTGCGACCCAGCCGGCGCCGGGCGAAGGTGAGCAGCTCGACGGTGTCCCGCGGCGAGGGAACGTCGGCGATCAGTGCCTCGGCGGCCTCGATCCGGTAGCGCGGCTTGGAGCTGCGCGCGGGTGGTCCGCGGCGCAGCCAGGCGAGCTCCTTGCGGGCCAGATTGCGCCGTCGGTCCTCGGCTGCCGCGACCAGCCGGGTCCGCTGCGCCCGGGCATAGATCCAGTCCGCGTAGCCCCCGTCGTAGCCGTCCACCCGGCCGTCGGTGACCTCCCAGGTACGGGTGGCCACGGTGTCCAGGAACCACCGGTCGTGGGTCACCACCACCACCGCGCAACGCCGCGTCAGCAAGTGCTCGGCGAGCCATCGCACGCCCTGGACGTCGAGGTGGTTGGTCGGCTCGTCGAGCATCAGCAGGTCGAGCTCACCCACCAGTGCGGCGGCCAGCGCGACCCGGCGCCGCTCCCCGCCGGACAGCGTGTCCACCGACCGGTCCAGCCCGAGCAACGGGATGCCCAACCCGTCGAGCAGCCCGCGCACTCGAGGGTCCGCCGCCCACTCGTACTCGGCGGTGACGCCCAGTGGGTCCAGCACCGCCTGGCGCACGGTGACCTGCGCGGGCAGCTCGGTGCGTTGGGTGAGCACTGCACTGCGCAGGTCCCTGGTTCGGCTGACCCGGCCGGCATCCGGCGCCTGGATTCCGGCGAGCACCTCGAGTAGCGTGGTCTTGCCGCCACCGTTGAGCCCGACGACACCGATCCGGTCTCCCTCGGCAACGCCGAGGGAGACATCCGACAGCAGCGGGCGGATCCCATAGGACTTCGAGACGGCCTCGAGGTTGACGAGGTTCGCCATCAGGCGTGCGCCATGGGTTCAGGAGGCGGTACCAGGCGCGGCTCCTCGACCACTCGGGCCCCGGGCACCGGGCCGCTGGCAACCCGGACGGTGCGGCAGACGCCGGCGCCCGCCAGCTCGGCGGCAACCCGGACCGCAGCGTCGGCGTCGACGCACAGGAATGCGCAGGTCGGTCCGGATCCGGACACCATGCCGGCCAGCGCCCCGGCCTCCACCCCGGCGCGCAGGGTGCGGCGCAGCGCCGGGCGCAGCGAGATCGCGGCCGCCTGCAGGTCGTTGCCGAGCAGCAGGGCGAGCTGCCGCGGATCCCCCGAAGACAGCGCCTCGAGCAGCGGCTCGACGCCGCCGAGCCGCGGTAACGACGAACCCGGGGAGCCTTGGGCTCGCAGCCGATCCAACTCCCGGTAAACGTCCGCGGTGGACAGGCCGCGGCGGTCCAGCGCAACGACCCAGTGGAAGGTGTGCCGGGACAACACCGGCACCAGGGACTCACCGCGTCCGGTGCCCAGCGCAGTGCCGCCGTGCAACGCGAACGGTACGTCGCTGCCCAGCCCCGCGGCGAGTCCGGCGAGCTCCTCACGACTGATATCCAGGCGCCACAGGCTGGCCAGCGCAACCAGGGCGCCCGCCGCGTCAGCGCTGCCACCGGCCATCCCGCCGGCCACCGGGATGGTCTTACGCAGCACGACTCGCACGGCGGGCTGGCGTTCGGCGTGCGCGGCGAGGGCGAGCACCGCGCGCCACGCGAGGTTGCGGCGGTCGGTGGGCACCGTTCCAGCGCCCTCGCCGTGCACCTGCACGCCGGGTGCATCGCTGACCGCGACGGTCACCTCATCAGTGACCGAGAGCGCGTGGAACACGCTGACCAGCTCGTGGTAGCCGTCCCAGCGCAGGTCTCGCACGGCCAGGTGAAGGTTGACCTTGGCCGGGACACGCACGGTGACAGGTTGCGGCACAACGGCGAGCACCGTACTAGCGTACGGTGCTCGTGAGTGGCATTGAGTGCCATAACAACTGTCACTCCTCACGAGCGCGGTTGCGCAAGCACGATCCGCGCATAGTCTTCGACGGTGAGCTGCTCACCGCGGGCGGTCGGGTCCACCCTCGCAGCGCGAAGCACCCGCTCGGCGGCGGCGGCGGAACCGGCCCAGCCGGCCAGAGCGGCCCGCAGCGTCTTACGGCGCTGCGCGAACGCCGCGTCAATGAGGGCAAAGACATCCTCTCTGGGCACTGTGGACGGTGCTGGGCGCCGGGTCAGGGCGACCAAGCCGGAGTCCACATTGGGCACTGGCCAGAAAACCCCGCGGGGCACTGGTCCGGCGCGGCGGACCTCGGCGAACCAGGCTGCCTTGACGCTGGGTACCCCGTAACTGCGGGTACCGGGCGGGGCAGCCAGCCGGTCGGCCACTTCGGCTTGCACCATCACCAGCCCGCGACGCAGGCTCGGCAGCTCGGCCAGCAGGTGCAGCAACACGGGAACGCCCACGTTGTAAGGCAGGTTCGCGACCAGCGCGGTGGGCGCCACACCACCGGCCGCCTCGATGATCTCAGCGCGCCGCACCCGCAGCGCGTCGGCGGTCAGCACCCGCAACGCGCCAGCATGGTCCCGGGCGCGGTCGGCCACCGTGGCGGGTAGCGCGGCCGCCAGCAGCGGATCCACCTCCACCGCGAGCACCCGGTCGGCCGCGCCGAGCAGAGCCAGGGTCAGCGAACCCAGCCCGGGCCCCACTTCGAGCACGACATCGTCGGCGACGAGGCCGGCCGCGGCCACGATCCGGCGCACCGTGTTGGCGTCATGCACGAAGTTCTGCCCGAGCCGCTTGCTCGGGCGCAGCCCGAGCCGGTCTGCCAGCTTGCGCAGCTCAGCCGGCCCCAGCAGGGCAGCCCGCTGACCGGAGCCCGTCATGGACACATAGTCGCCCAGATCAGGTCAAGCCCAGTTGCGCCGAGCAGGACGGCCATGCGCTGTACCCACCGCGGGCGTTGCGGACCTTCTGCGCAACCGCGATCTGCTCCTCGCGACTGGCCTGGTGGGGGTAGGAGGCGTACCGGTTGCCGCCGTTGGAGCTCCAGGTGCCCTGGTCGAACTGCAGGCCGCCGTAGTAGCCGTTGCCCGTGTTGATGGCCCAGTTCCCGCCGGACTCACATCGGGCGAGGCGGTCCCAGACCGAACCTTCGGCGCCCGCGGCGCCCTTCGTTCCGACCCGGGTGCGACCCGGCCGCGCCGGAGTGACCTGCTGGCTCGTGAGCTCCTTGCGGCCGATCTCCTTGCCGTTCTTCAGGGTGACCAGGAAGGTGACGAGGTCCTCGCCCGGTTCGCCGGAATCATCGACGACCGTGTCGCCGCTGGACATCTCGGGATCCTTGACCTTTTTGACCGGGGGCTGCACCGATCGCCGTTCGCTGCGCTCCTCGGTGCGGATCCGGGTGACCTCCACGGTCATCCCAGGCAGCACGGGCGAGGTGGATTCCGGGACGACCGTGTCCTGGTCCCCCAACGGAACGCCCTGCAGGGTGAGCAGATCCCCGACCGACAGCGCCGTGGAGTAAACCTCGCGTGTCGGCAGCCCGCCGTCGAGCAGCGTGATCGGCCGGGAGACACGCACCACCAGCGCCATGCCCTCCAACGGGATGCGCTTGGACCGATCAGCCGACAGCTCCATCTCCTGCGACCGCATCCCCACCTGCTGCAGCGCGTGATCGACCGTGAGTGCGGTGGTCCAGACCTCGCGCTGGGTGCCGTCGACGATCAGAGCCAGCGGCCGGGCGCGCCTGAGCACGACACGGCCCCCGTCCTCGATGGTGCTGTGCGCCGACGGCGCCAGGGTGTCCTGGTCCTCGACGCGCAGGCCCGCCGATTCCAGCGCCCCCGACACCGACGAAGCGAACGTGTGGATGATCCGCTGCTCCCCGTCCACCTCAACGGTGATGGTCTTGTCCATGGTGAGAGCCGCGGCAGTACCGGTCGGCAGCGCCAGGACGAGACCCACGAGGGCGCCCCGGACGAACGTACGAGTGGCCACCAATATCCAGTCGTCGCAGTTCCGGGCAGGGGCAGAACAAGAACGTGCTGAGCGGACGCCTACCTCGACACAGCGCAGGCGCACCGCTCGGCCTTGTTGCCGCTGGCCGTGACGCACGTCCTCAACCCGGAAAAGCTTCCCCATCCCGGCTGACAGTGACGGAAAGGTAACGGTAGGTAGCAGCAAGCGCAAACACCTGCCGGCAGGTGTCGCCGATCAGCCCTTCAGGGTCGGTGAGCGGTATCGGTCGCGCCGAACTGTGCCGCCAGGCGCCCGAACCCGAAAACCCGCTCGGCGGTCGCCGAGCTCGACGCAGCCAGCTCGGCCACATCCTGCCCGCGCAGCGCAGCGAGCTCGGCAACTGTGTAGGGCAGGTTGACCGGCTCGTTGGGCTTACCGCGGTGCGGATGCGGGGTGAGGAACGGCGCGTCGGTCTCCACCAGCAGCTGCCCGTCAGGGACCAGCACCGCTGCCTCGCGCAGGGCGCGAGCGTTGCGGAAGGTCACGGTGCCGGAGAAGGACAGCACGTAGCCGGCGTTCACGCAGGCCCGCGCCATCGCAGCGTCGCCGGAGAAGCAGTGGAAGATGACCGTCTCCGGCGGCCCTTCCTGCTCCAGCACGGCGAGAACATCGCTGTGGGCGTCCCGATCGTGGATCATCAGCGGCTTGCCGAGCCGCTTGGCCAGGTCGATGTGCCAGCGGTAGGCCTCGCGCTGCTGTTGCGGCGACGCGCAGTCCGGGTCGCGCTGCGGCCAGTAGTAATCCAGGCCGGTCTCCCCCACGGCCACCACCCTGGGCTGCCGGGCGAGCCGCTCGAGCTCGGCGCGGTCGGCGTCGATCATCGTCGCGGTGCGGGTGGGATGCAACGCCACTGCCGCGAAGACCCGGCCGTCCCAGTTCGACGCCTGCACCACCCAGCGCGCCGAGGTCATGTCGTCGGCCACCGTCACCACCGCCGAAACCCCCACCGCCGCGGCCCGGTCCAGCGCCGCGCGAACCCCCACCGGGTCGGTGGCGCCGCAGGCGTCCAGATGCGTATGCGCATCCACCACCGTCACAGGCAACGCCGGCGGTGGTGGCGGCAAACCGCTCGTGAGTGGCATTGAGTGTTATAACACTGTTACGCACTCACGACTGGACGGGGGCCCAGTCGGGGCCGGTGTCGGCCAGGGCAGGGTCCAGTTTGGTGAACAGCGGGGTGGGTTTGGTGAGGGGGCGGCCCGCCTCGATCGGGACGCTGGTCCAGCGCGCCTGTTCAGCGGCGTAATTCCCGGTGAGCACCGGATAGTCCGGCCCGCTGCCCGCAGTAATCTCCGCGACCTCACTGACCTGCTTGATCTCGGGCTGGGCCGACCACACGCCGGAGCCGCCGAGCTGCTCATGCACCTGCTGGGCGGCATGCGGCAGAAACGGGGTGAGTAGCGTGTTGGCGTCGGAGACGACCTGCAGCGCGGTATGCAGGATGGTGTCCCGGCGCTCGGGATCGTCCTTGCGCTTCCACGGTTCCTGTTCGGAGAGGTACTTGTTCGCCGCGCCGACCACTCGCATCGCCTCGCTGATCGCGGCCTTGAACCGGCTGCGCTCCAGCAGCTCCCCGACGACGCCGAAGGCCGCCCTCGAGGTCGCCAGCAGCTCGGCGTCCACGGCCTGCGGTGCAACCGACCGCGGCACCGCCCCGACGGTGCGGTGTGCCATCGCGACCGAGCGGTTGACCAGGTTGCCCCACTCGTTGGCCAGCTCGAAGTTGATCCGGCGGACGAACTCGTCCCAGGTGAAGTCAGTGTCCTGAGTTTCGGGACCGGCCACTGAGATGAAGTAGCGCAAGGTGTCCGGGCCGAACTCGCGCAGGAAGTCACCGACGTAGATCACCGTGCCACGGGAGGTGGAGAACTTCGACCCGCTCATGGTGAGGAACTCGCTGGAGACCACCTCAGTGGGCAGGTTCAGCGTGCCGAACATCCCAGGCTTGCCGCCACGATCACCGGTGCCGTTCTGGCCGAGCAGCATGGCGGGCCAGATCTGCGAATGGAAGGTGATGTTGTCCTTGCCCATGAAGTAGTACGCGCGGGCATCCGGATCGCACCACCACGCCTTCCAGGCATCGGGGTCGCCGGAGCGGGCGGCCCACTCCACCGATGCCGAGAGGTACCCGATGACCGCATCGAACCAGACGTAGAACCGCTTCATCGGGGCGTCACGCCAGCCGTCCAGCGGCACCCGCACACCCCAGTCGAGGTCGCGGGTGATCGGACGGGGGCGCAGGTCGTCGAGCAGATTCAGGGAGAACTTGAGCACGTTGGAGCGCCACTCGGTGCGGGTGGACAGCCACGAGCCGAGCGCCCCGGTGAACGCCGGCAAGTCAAGGAACAGATGCTCGGTCTCGACGAAGTCCGGTTTCTCACCGTTGATCCGGGACCTTGGGTTGATCAAGTCGACCGGGTCGAGCTGGTGGCCGCAGTTGTCGCACTGGTCGCCGCGGGCGCCGGCGTAACCACAGATCGGGCAGGTGCCTTCGATGTAGCGGTCGGGCAGGGTACGCCCGGTGGACGGGCTGATCGCGCCGAGCGCGCTGCGCGTGAGCACGTAGCCGTTGCGGTACAACGCGAGGAACAGCTCCTGCACCACCCGGTGGTGGTTGGCGGTGGTGGTGCGAGTGAACAGGTCGTAGGACAGTCCCAGACCCTGCAGGTCTTCCACGATCATCCGGTTGTACTTGTCGGCGAGCTCGCGGGGAGTGACTCCTTCGGCGTCGGCCTGCACCTGGATCGGGGTGCCGTTCTCGTCGGTTCCCGAGATCATGAGCACCCGGTTGCCGGCCATCCGCTGGTAGCGGGAGAAGATGTCGGAGGGAACCCCGAAGCCGGAGACGTGGCCGATATGCCGCGGCCC
>JBOHHF010000037.1:0-8716 GCA_050700495.1 Pseudonocardiaceae bacterium | reverse complement strand
GTGCAGTACCACTCGCTGAAGGCGGGACACGACTACGGCCAGTACGTCCGTGACGCCGACAACGCCGGTCTGACCGATATCGCGGACTTCTTCCGGAAGGTGATGAAGCAGGACTCGAAACGGGCGGCTCAGTGCCACGAGTTTCTGACCAGAATGTCCGGTAGTGACAAGGCCGGGCCAGCGGTCACGTGATCCGATAGGGCGGCAGCGCGGCGGCAGGACCGACACCGGTCCCGCCGCCTGTTTACGTTGGTATTACGCGACGCGCACGTGCGTGTTGGGCACGCAGTGCGTCATGGTCTTGCCGGTCACGTCCCGCGGCCCGTTCTTGCCGAGGTTCTCCAGCCGCTGCTGCCCCTGCTCCGACAGCCGCTGGGTCGCCAGCGGTGGCAGGCCGCGGACGTCGTCGGCGCTGATACCCAGACCGTCCCCGACCCGCTGACCCAGCTCGTCCTCGGCCATGAATGGGATGCGTTCGAACCTGAGTGACGTCCGGCCGCACAAGTGAAGACCAGGTCCCCGGCCGCCGCTGCCGACCCCTGGATTTCGTCGGTGCCGGCCGTCTTCCCCGCGGAAACGCAGCCGGACGGCCCTGCTGCGTTCCACTCGCCAGAGCTCAGTTCTTTTGTTACGGTTTGGTACCGGTCCGACAGCGCGGCCAGCCCACAGCGACCCGCTGGACGGTGCGATATGCCGCAAGATCACTCTGTCAACGCCGAAAGCGTACTGCCGGGTGTTGTCGTGCCCCGGCAGGTGCGCGACGTACCGGCCGCTGAGCCCTACCGTCAGGGCGCCTGCGGTGCCGGATTACGCACGGCAACCCTGGGTTGCGACGAGGCCGCGGCGATGGTCGGCCCGTGGTATGAGGCCAGGCGCGCAACAGACCGGCTGGCTGCGGTGGCGCCGGTGCTTGCGGCGGTGTGGTGCTGCTCGGTGGGAGCCACCTGGACAATCGAGCTTCACAAGCTCGACCGTGGCACGGCGCTGGGGACGACCGTGGACTGGATCAGCTCAGGCGTGCCAACATCGCAGCAGCTACCCCACGAGGACATGGCCCGCGACCTGCTCGCTGCCCGCGGGCTGCATCTCTACCTTGATTCGACTGCGGGACCGTGCACGCACAGCCGGCACAGCATCGGCTACGTGTGCGCCGACGCCGAGGTGATCGCCCTGGCAGGGTGGGGCATCTCATCATGAGTCGCAGACTGAGGGTGAATCGGTGAAGCGTCGCAACCTCCTGGCGCACGGAGCCGTCGTGATATTCGGCACCGCCGTGCTCGGGGCCGACAGGGGCACCTGGCTGCCCAGCCCTACCCAGACGCCGACGCCTAGCAACATTGGCATGACCGATGTTGTGCAAGTGGAGGCAGCGACCAGGACCCTGCGGACTCTGGACTATCAGTTCGGTGGCGGCGCGTGCCTCGACGCGGTCGTCACCCAACTGTCCTGGGCGCAGTGCCTGCTGCCCGCATCAGCTACAGACGTGGTCCGGACCCGGCTGTTCCGGGCGTTGGGTGATCTGCAGAACCTGGCCGGGTGGACCACTTTCGACGTGGGATTGCTGGGCTCTTCGCGCAGCCACTTCGCCACTGCCCTGGAATTCGCCAAGCAGTCTGGCGACTCAAGCCTGCTGTCCAACATCATGTACCGCATCGGCCGGGTGTACCTGCACCATAACGAACCTAACGACGCACTCACGTGGTTTCAGCTGGGCCAGATCTCCGCGCAGGACTCCGGCTCGGGGCTGGCTGTCGCGGTGCTGTGCAGCAATGAGGCGTGGGCCTATGCGATGATGGGCGAGGACGTGCAGGCCGCGAAGCTGCTTGATCGCTCCCGCGACGCGCTCGCCAGAGCCGATCCCCACGAGACGCCCGACTGGGCCCGGTTCTACAACCAGACCGATATGAACGCGATGATCGGAACGGTCCACACGGTGCTCTCGGCGACCGATGTCAAGCACGCGGGCATCGCGATCCCCGCGCTCCACCAGGCCTTGACCGACTATGACGGCTCGATGAGCCGCAGCCGGGCGTTCACGCTCACCGCGCTGGCCACCAACTACCTTCGCCAAGGCGACGTCGACCACGGTGTCCGCATCGGCCGCGACGCCCTGACACTGGCCACCGGACTGAAGTCGAAACGGGTTACCGACCGGCTGGAACCGTTGGAGATCGAGGCCGGGCGACGGTCCAGCAATTCCGACTCCCGTCATCTCTCCCAGCTGATCCGGCAGTACCGCGCAGTATGAGGCAGGCTGCTGTCGACCTTTCCCGTGACGACGGCCGGTGTGCACCAAAAGTGTTCCCGCGGACGCGCTCTCGTCGTCGCTTGCATGAGAGCTGGACAGGGGCCAGGCTCGTGGCACTGAGGGCGTCTCCGCGATACGGACTCTGCCGTACGCCGTTCTTGGCGAACGGCTACATGGCGCCCGGTTCTCCGAGCTGCCAGGTGAGGTCGCAGAGCAATGTCGGAATCCGTTGCCGTCGGGGTCGGCGCTGCCTTGTCGGAGTTGGCGGGGCTGTTGCTGTCCACGGAGTCGTTCGAGGAACTGATCCAGGGAGTCGCTGAGCTGTCCGTGCGGGTCATCGAGCCGGTTGCAACGTGCGGGATCACCCTTGCGCAGGACGACCGGGTGTTCACGGTCGCCTCAGCGGATGCGTTGGCCGAGCAGCTCGACGAGCAACAGTACGAGTACGAGACGGGGCCGTGCCTGCAGGCCTTGGCCAGTGGCGAGGTGGTAGAAGCTGTGGACCTGGCCACCGAGGACCGCTGGAACGGCTACCCGACCATCGCGATGGCGCACGGGATTCTGGCGGTCCTGTCGACGCCGCTGATCGTGGACGGCAAGCCGATGGGGGTGCTCAACCTCTACGCCCGCGCTCCACATACTTTCAGCGCGGTGGATCGGCAGCTGGCCGGGTTGCTGGCCGGGCAGGCGGCGATCGCGGTCACTGCGGCGTTGCGGCACTACGACGAGGTCACGCTGGCGGAGCACCTGCGCGTCGCGTTGTCTTCGCGCTCGGTCATCGACCAGGCGATCGGGATCGTGATGGCCCAGCTGCGGTGCAGTCCCGACGAGGCCTTCGCAAGCCTGCGGACCATCTCACAGCGCCAGAACATCAAGCTTCGGGTCGTGGCCGCCGAGCTGGTCGACGCCACGTGGCGCCCCTCTCGGCAGAACTCATCGCGGGCCTGATCGGCGGCGGGGCGTCCATCAGGACGCCTGGCTGGACTCTCGGGCGGCCGCGCGGTCGAGACTGCATGGGAGCACTGGCCGGATGGTCAAGACGGTGTCCAGTTCGGTGATCGCCAGGATGCGCCGTAGCACCGGCCTAGGCCGGTTGAGGATGAGTCGCCCACCGGCGGCGCGGAATTGTTCATCGGCGCGGACGAACAACCCCAGGCCGACGGCGCTGAGGAACTCCAGCTCGGCCAGGTCGAGCACGATCTCCTGACAGCCATCCCGGCAGAGTCCATCGAGAACCCGCTGCAGACGGGGGGTGCTGGCCAGATCGAGCTCTCCACTCACAGTCACCCAGCTGCGGGCGGCATCCGAGCAGACCTCCACCCCGAACATCGGTCCGTGACCGTTCCTGCTCGGTTTGGTCCCCGCCTCATCAATCATCGTCGGCATCCCGGCTGTGTGTAGTGCCATGCCGGAGGCCTCAGGTGGACCACCTAGCTGGCATGCAGTCATTACGGCTGGTGGTTCAACCTTCACTGACAATAGTAGCGGTTGCCGAGCGCGGCAACCCTCGGCGCATCAACCATGGCTGCCTGATGACGGCGCAGCCACTGACTGCCTGACCTGCCCACCAGACGGGGCCGTCGAGGGCCACGGCGAACTCTGCTGTTGAGTTCGGGAGCCCAAGAGCGGCCGTTGTCGCCGTCGGGACAACGGCTAACCGTGGATCCCGGCCGACCTAGCGCGGCCAGCGCAGTGGCAACAGCCCGTCTTCACAGCCTACGACGAACACCACCGGAAACTCGATTCCCTTGGCGGCGTGTAGCGTCAGCAGCGAGACCCGGTCGGTCCGTGGATCTTAGCTGATCCTCCTGGTGACCGCTGGATCGAAGCTGTCCGCGGTCACTGGACGAATGGTCAGGACCGTATCCAGTTGGGTGATCGCAAGGACGCGACGGATCCTTGACCCAGGCCAGTCGACAATGAGTCGCCCACCGGCGGCGCGGAATTGCTCATCGGTGCGGACGAACATTTCCAGACCAATGGTGCTGAGGAAGTCCAGCCCGACCAGGTCGAGCACGATCTCCTGGAAACCTTCCCGATACAGTTCATCGAGAACCTGCTGCAGATGCGGGGCGCTGGCTAGATCGAGCTCTCCGGTCAGAGTCACTCGACTGCATTCCGTGCCGGAGCAGACCTCCGCTCCGAACCTCGGTCCGTAACCATTGATCCCGGTATCGTCACCCATTGTCGGCACTCTCGGCTGTGTGAAGTATCGGTGCCGGGGTAAGGCCTCAGGCGGACCGCCCCGCCGGCATGCTGCCGTAGTAGCTGACGGCTCAACCTTCCCTGACAATAGGCAACAGTGCTGGGCACCGCAACCCGCGGCGTGCGAACTGCGGCTGCACCGCTGACCGCCGCGGTGCTGGCGGTGGGAGGCGGACACAGCGTGCATGGGAGCCGGACACACCAGAACTTGGCGAACCTACTGACGCTCTCTGGCCACCAGCTCGCCGGTGGTCGTGAGATTCTCGGCGACGTCGCGGAGCTTGGTGTTAGTCAGCTGGCTTGCCCGGATCAGAAGTGTGAAGGCCTGCTCGGCGGTGATCTTGTAACGCTCCATCAGGACGCCTTTGGCCTGCCCGATGAGGTCGCGGGTAGCGATCGCCTGGATCAGCTGTTCTTGTTGCTGGGCGCCGGCCATCGCGATGGCGGCGTGTGCGGCGAGCAGGAGTCCGACGTGCTCGGACTCGTCGTCGAATGCTTCGGTGGTCTCGCTGTACAGGTTGAGGGCGCCGAGGTTGTCGCCGGTGACGTAGAGCTGGATGGACAGCATGCTGCTGACGCCGAGCTCAGCGGCTCGTTTGGCGAACTCCGGCCACCGCTGCTCGCTGCGCATGTCAGCCACGCGGACGGTCCGCTCCTCGTAGACAGAGTTCAGGCACGGTCCCTGCCCGGTTTCGTACTGCACCTGATCGGACGTGCGAACCAGTTCGGCGGTCCACGCCGGTGTGTGAACCTCGCGACGGCCCTCGACCACGGTGATCCCGGCGAACTGGGCTCCGGGCACGTTGTCCACCGCGGCCTGGGCGATACCGTTGAGGGTGTCTTGTAGTGAGTGCTTCTCCTGCAGATCACGGGCGAGCTCGCTGAGCTGCCGGGCTAGTTGGTCCTCGCCTGCAGCGCTTCCCTCGTCGCTCGTGGAGGGCTTCCCCCGCTGGCCGCAGAGATCACGATCAGGACTCATGGGTCAATCATGCCTTCCTAGCTGTGTGTCCAGGCGGTGCCGATGTGGATATCCCTAGCTGGAATCCCGGTGAACTGCCAGCTTGAAGGCATGGCGCGGCCGTCGCGTTGCTCGGTCAGCGCACGTGGGCGCTGGCTAGCGCGTCCGGTTGCAGCTGATGCCGCGCAGTTCGGGTGCGGCCGTTCAGTCTGGGCTTCCGGCGGTCTTCGTCGAACTCGCCCTTGCTAGCTGATCGGGACGTTGCCGGCGTCGGGAACGTCGAGTTCGGTGTAGATGGTGTGGGCTTGTTGCCAATGGTGCCGCGCTTGGTCATGGTTACCGGTGGTGTGGTGGGTGTGGCCGAGGCCGTTGTGCGCGCGGGCCTGCTCGTAGCGGTCACCGGTGTCGAGGCTGATGGCGAGCGCCTGGTCGTAGTGGATGCGGGCTTGGTCGGGTTGGCCGGTGGTCTGCAGTTGCTCCCCCAGACCGTTGTGTGCGCGGGCTTGGCCGTCGCCGTCGCCGGTCTCCTGGTAGAGCGCAAGGGCTCGGTGGTGATTGTCTGCGGCTTGCTGGTGGCAGCCCTGAGAATGGAAAACAAGACCGAGGTTGGTCACGGCGTCGGCTTCACCAGCTCGGTCACAGATTTGCTGGTAGAGCCTGAGTGCTCGGTTGTGATGATCGGCAGCCTGCTCGTGATAGCCCTGCCGCCAGTAGACGTTGCCGAGGTTGCCCAGTGCGCGTGCTTCGCCGCGCGGGTCGTTGGTTTGCCGGTATAAAGCGAGGGCTCGGTGATTGTATTCAATGGCCTGCTGGTAGCGGCCTTGCCGCCAATTGACGAGGGCCACGTTGCCCAGTGCGCGTGCTTCGCCGCGCGGGTCGGTGATTTCTCGATACAAAGTGAGAGCCCGGGCCGCCGTGTTCACCACCGCCAATGACCGAGCTCCTCATGCGGTCGTGGTCGGCATACCAGCGCTTCTGGTCAAAAGTGTCCCCCGTCAGCGACAAACGCTGACCTTTGGCCCATCTTTCGCACGAGCTGACGAACGCCTCCACCGTCTCCCATCTCGGGATTCCGGGCCCGTTGAGCAGGTCCCCGATCGTTGAGTGCGCCAACCGCAGACCCGCGAGATCGGCCTGCCGCTGCAGCGCTCGATACGACGGCGACCGGACCGCCCTACGGAGCTGCCTCAGGCTGGCCTTGAACATGGCGGCCAGGTCCTCGGCCTCACCGCGCTTCACCGGCATAGCCCATCACACCTCTGTAACTCGCACGTGTCTGTAACTCGCACGTGCGGACCGATCGGTGACAGCTGTTCCGGGCTCGTCCGGTCGGCCAATACCGGACACCGGGCTTGCCAGCATGTCTTTCTGGCACTCGCCTTCACCACACCGGAGTCCGCCATGAACCGCAGCCGCATCGTCACCGCTGCCACCAGCATAGTGGCAGTCATCCAGCACCCAGTGCTGTTGTATATATGCGCCATCGCCGGGCTTTTCGTGCTCACCACCTTGATCGGAACGGCCGCACTGTCCCGCAAGAAATACCGCCGCGACGCCGCCCGCAATGTACTCGAACTCGCTCTTGGTTTCGTACATCGAGATCGCACACGGTGATCGGCCAGCCGCTGCCACGCTGCCCGTCCGGTGTGATGGTGCCGGGCTCGACTTGGGCGTCGCGCCGGCTGCCCTCGCGCGGCTACTGGGCATCCTCACGGTTTGCGTGCCACGGCGCCGTATTGGTCGATCGGCTGGGCCTTGCCGATCTCGATGGTGTCCGGTCGCCATTGTGTGATTGATACCAGGCCGGGGTGCACCATCTCCAGGCCCTCGAAGCATTGGCTGATCTGCTGGGGGCTGCGCAGGTTGTAAGGGACGGCTCCGGTTTCTGCGTACTTCGCGGCGGCCTCGCGGTTGGCTTCGTCGGTATCGGTGCCGTCGTTTAGCGCGAGGTAGCTGCCGGAGGGGACGGCGGCCATCACCCGTGCCACGATGGAGCGCATCTCGTCGACGTCAACGACGTGGCCGAGCACGCCCATGAACATGACCGCGACCGGCTCGTTGAAGTTCAGCACGTTGCGGGCATCGGAGATGATCAGGTCCGGGTTGTGGAAGTCGGCGTCCACGTAGGTGGTCACCCCCTGGGGGGTGGTGTTGTGCAGCAGGGCGCGGGCGTGCACCAGTACCAGTGGGTCGTTGTCGACGTAGACGATGCGGGATTCGGGGGCGATCTGCTGGGCGACTTCGTGGGTGTTCTGCATCGTGGGCAGGCCGGTGCCGATGTCGAGGAACTGACGCATCCCGGCCGCACCGGCCAGGAAACGCACGACGCGGATGAGGAACTGCCGGGACTGCGTGGCCACGGTGACGATGTCTGGGTACACCGCGACCCAGGCGTCACCGGCGGCACGGTCGACCTCGTAGTTGTCCTTGCCGCCCATCCAGTAATTCCAGATCCGCGCCGCATGCGGCACATCCGATCTGATTCTGGAGGTCAGCGCGGACTGTGTACCGGGGGACTGCTCGTCGGCCATGTTGAGACTCCCATGTGAGCGAGATCATGGGTGAGGACGTGGGCGCGGACCAGCCACCACCCCGTCTTCACATGATGAAGAGATCATTGCTTGACGAAAGGCATCCTGCAAGTGTGTGCAGGTCAGCAACGGTGCGTACACCGCAGCCACCTCGTGTTCCCGTAGCCGGGCAATGCCGGCGAGTCGGCGGTCGTCCATGGTCCCTCCTGTCGCACACTCAGCGCGGGATCACCAGCCGGGTGGTGTTTCCGCACTCGTCCACGGTCAGCATCACCCGCGATGACTTCGTGTTCTCCACCGTCGCCGCTCGTACGAACAGCCCTAGCCCCAACCTCATGAACGTCAGCAGCAGCCGCGTGACGTGGTTGAGTTGGCCGCCTTGGTACACCACCACTGCGACGGTCGCGGTGTGCGATTCCAGCTGGGCGTCTCTGGTCAGTTCCCGGGTCAGCTCGGCTTCGAGGATCGATGCCCGTTCCGCGAGGGGCAGCGCCACGTCCAGCGTCGAGACAGCGACGGCGGGCCCGGCCGTGCGCCGCTGTCCGGCGAACGTGCCGGAGGGCAGCGTCATGAATGGTGCGTGAGCGGTGTTCGTCATGGCCCCTCCTTGGGTCTCATGTGAAATCGCGTGCTGGTGTGCAGCGTTACTCTCCATAGATGTCAGGTCGGCCCACGACCGTCTCAGCGGTACTCAGGAGTCAAGGCGTTCATGACTCCGGTATCGACGACATGCACCGACGGGGCGCAGCCGCAGCACAGAGCCAGGCCCAACAG